>NZ_JBIRJC010000044.1:0-15955 GCF_044329365.1 Kitasatospora sp. NPDC017646
CGGCGTGGATCAACGACCCGGCCAAGCGCAGGGAACCCGCACCACAAACCTCATAACGTCACGACCGTCTCACTGGACTTGAAATCTTCCGTTCAAGCCGCTGCGGCAGCGCATCGAGTCCGTCAACCAGACCTTCAAGGTCAAGCTCGACCTCGAACGCCACCAAGGCCGCGCCCGGGGCGGAGTGATGCTCCGCGTCCTGCGACGCGTCCCCGCCCTGACGAGCGCGATCCGGCACGACGACCACACCGGCCAACCCGTCATGCGCTCGCTGACCGCCTACGACCACTAACCCTTCGCATCGTTCATCTAGGCTGTCTCGGTCGGCCGGGTGGCCGCTCATACGTGGGGGAGGGGTCGGGACGTGACCTTGCTGGAGAACGATCCGCGAGCGATCGGCGGATACCTTCTCGAGGACAGGCTCGGCGCGGGCGGGATGGGCGTGGTCTACCGCGCCCGGTCGGTGTCCGGCCGCAAGGTGGCGGTGAAGGTGATCCGGCCCGAGCTGGCCGCGGACGCCGAGTTCCGGGCCCGGTTCCGGCAGGAGGTCACGGCCGCGCGCAAGGTCAGCGGCGCGTTCACCGCACCCGTACTCGACGCGGACGCCGACGCCCCGGCCCCCTGGCTCACGACGCTCTTCATCGCCGGCCCCTCGTTGGGAGAACGGGTCTCCGGCCAGGGCCCGTTGACTCCGCCCGAGGTGCGCAGGCTGGCCGCCGGACTGGCCGAAGCACTCCGCGAGATCCACCGGGTCGGGCTGGTGCACCGCGACCTCAAGCCCGGCAACGTGCTGCTCGCAGAGGACGGCCCGCGCGTCATCGACTTCGGCATCGCCAAGCGGCCGGCGAGACCCAGCTCACCAGCACCGGAGTGGCCGTCGGCACCCCGCCGTTCATGGCGCCCGAGCAGTTCCGCAACGGCACGGCGACGGCGGCCACGGACGTGTTCGCCCTCGGCTCGGTGCTCGCCTTCGCGGCCACCGGGCGCGGCCCGTTCGGCGCGGACTCCTCGCACGCGGTGGGCTTCCGGATCGTCTACGAGGAGCCGGACCTGACCGGGCTGGCGCCGGAGCTACTCCCCGATGACGGCCGATCAGCGTGCCGTCGTCGGCCGCCACTGCCCCACCGGCTACGCCTCCCAGGTCCCGGTCACCGTGCTGCCGATCGCCGTGGTCTACAACGCGCCCGGGCTGGAGGGGTTGGAGTTCGACGCCCCGACGCTCGCCAAGATCTTCACCGGCAAGATCACCAAGTGGAACGACCCGGCGATCAAGGCCCTCAACTCGATCTGGAACCTGCCGGACTCGCCGATCGACGTGCGGATCCCGAGCAACGAGTCGGCGTCCACCGCCATCTTCGCCCAGTACCTGGCCAAGGCGGCGCCCTCCGACTTCCCGTACCAGCCGGGCCGGGCGTGGCCCGACAAGTCGCGGCCCACGTCCGGCACGAACGCTTCCGACCTCCCCGCCTACGTCGCCGGGAGTCAGTGGTCGATGTGCCGCTCCCGGACGCCGGCACCCTCCAGAAGGCCAAGGTGAAGTTCGGCGGCTCCCAGGCGGTGGAACTCACCCCCCACTCCGCCAGCATGATGGCCGCCGGGGGCTCGGTGCAGGGCACGGGCACCAACCTGACGGTCACGATCGACTACGCGAGGCCCGCCTCGGGTAGCTACCCCATCGTCGACGTCGGCTACGTCGGCTTCTGCGACCACGGCGGGGCCGACCGCGCCTTCGCCGGCACCGCCGTCCTGACGAATTTCCTGGCCCACGGGCTGAGCGCGCCGGGCCAGGCCGTCGGTGAGAACCTCATGTACGGCCCGCTTCCGGAGGCCCTGGCAAAGCGCGTGCTGGACTCCCTGGCCCCCCTGCGGTTGAAGCCCGGTAATTGATCAAGGATCAGCGCCGTGCGGATCGAGCGTCATCGGGTGGGGAGGCGCTGGTCCCGGCAACGTGCGAGGACTTCGTGAACTGCCGAAAGAGATCGTCGATGCCCTCGCCCCGCATGGCGGTCGTGTCGTGCATGCGTCCGGGGCGGAGGTTTGCCGGCCCACAGGGTGCGGCCCTTCCCTGTCCCGGCACGCCGTGGTCGAGGGCCGACGACGGGACGGCGCAGCACTGGGCGACGCGGACCGCCGCCGCCGCGCGAGAGGAGTTGATGAGCATTTTGCCGACATTTCCGGGGCGGCATCAGTCTGCTGTGCCGTACCTGAGCCCGTCGAAGGTGAGGTCGAGGAGCCGTTCGGCCTGTTCGCGCTGTTCGGGCTTCCCTGAGGCGAGGGCGACGCCGGTGAGGGCGGCGAACATGTCGGCTGGGCTGATGTCCGATCGGATGTCCCCGGCGGCGGTCGCGGCGTCCAGGAGCGAGGTGAGGGCGGTCATCATCAACTCCCGGCTGTGGGCGTAGGGGTTGACGCCGGAGTCGACGACGGCGCGGAGGGCGTCGGCCATCCCCAGTTTCGCGGTGGCGTAGTCGATGAAGCGCCCCATCCAGGCGCGAAGCGCCTCGCGTGGCGGCATGGCCGCCAGGAGTTCGGGGGCCGCGTCGCACAGTCGGCTCAGTTCGTTGCGGTAGGCGGCCTCGATCAGGAGTTCCCGGGTCGGGAAGTTGCGGTAGAGCGTGCCGGTCCCGACTCCCGCCTCCTTGGCGATGTACTCCAGGTGTGCGTCCAGTCCCTGCTCCGCGAAGACGCGCGCCGCGGTGGAGAGGATCTTCTCCCGGTTGCGCCGCGCATCGGCCCGCAGTGGCCGGCCGGTCTCTGTGGTCATCGGGGGGCTTTCTCCTCGAAGGGTTGCTAAGTGGAGGCGCCTCCGATTAACGTGCCACAAGTGGCGGCGCCTCCACTTACGAGTTTAGGGCACACGTCGCCGTCGTCCGCACAGTGCGGGCAAGCACATCAGAGGAGAAGACGATGAGCCTCCCGCTCGAAGGCAAGGTCGCCGTGGTCACCGGTGGCGCGTCCGGTGTCGGCCTGGGGATCGCCCAGGAATTCGTGGACCAGGGCGCCCGCGTGGTCATCACCGACCTTCAGCAGGACCAGCTGGACGAGGCGGTCGCCAGGATCGGCCCGAACTCCTCGGGCATCGTGGCCGACGTCACCGAGCTCGCGGACATGGAGGCGGCGTACCAAGAGGTCATCGCGCGCCACGGACACCTCGACGCGGTCGTGGCCAACGCCGGCATCGGCGCGCACGCCCCGCTCGGCGCGATCACCGAGGAGCAGTTCGACCGGACCTTCAACGTCAACGCCAAGGGCGTCCTGTTCACCGTCCAGCCGGCGATCGCGCTGCTGCCGCCCGGCGGCACGGTCGTCATCATCGGGTCGACCGCGTCCATCCAGCCCCCGGCCGGCATGGGCCTGTACGGCGGCTCCAAGGCCGCGGTGCGCGCCTTCATCCGGTCCTGGATCCAGGACATCAAGGGCACCGGCATCCGCATGAACGTCCTCAGCCCCGGCGCCGTGGACACCGAGTCCCTGCGCAGCGCCCTGGGCATGGCGCAGGGCGCCGACGCCGTTGCCGCCGCGGTCCAGAAGATGGGCGAGGGCAACCCGACCGGGCGGATCGCCGACCCCCGCGAGATGGGCAAGGCCGTGGCGTTCCTCTCCAGCGACGCCTCCAGCTTCATCACCGGCGTCGAGCTCTTCGCCGACGGCGGCATGGCGCAGATCTGAGCACGCTGAAGGGCTGGCGTCCAGTCAGTTGGAAGTCCTCGTACTGGAAAGCGTCGTCGAAGCCGATCTTGCGAGTGTCGTCCAGGTCGCGGCAGAAGTAGACGTGATCGATTCGCGCCCAGTAGATGGCGCTCATACACATGGGACAGGGTGCGCCGCCGATGTAGATGGAGCACCCCTTGAGCATCCGGGCACGCTTCGGCACCGGGTCGGTGGATCCTTCGGGGCGGGGGACGTACTCGAGGGTCGACTCGTTCTGGTGGTCTTCGGGAATGGAGGGCGACTCCGGGTTGAGGATCTGGCTCGCCTTGCGGATGCTCTCCACTTAGGCGTGCACGGTGGGGTCGCCGGTGAGCAGGACCCGGTTCTGGCCACGCGCGATGATCTCGCCGTCCAGCCGTACGGCTTCGGTCAGGAAAGCATTGTGGTTGTCCATGACAGGGCCTCCGAACCACTCAACGTTCGGTTAAATATCACGCTTTGCCGGTTTTGCCCACCGCGGCTAGCGTAGTTCGGGTGAGTGCTGCTGCAAGTCGTGGTGAGTACAGCGCCACCGTGCTCCTCTCGCAGAAGGTACGCAAGGACCGCGAGTCCGACTACCGGCGCTGGCAGGACAGGCTGACCGAGCTGGCACGGGGTTTCGACGGGTTCGACGGCACGGAGGTCTATCCGCCCGAGGACGGCGCGGACGGCGAATGGGTGGTCATCTTCCGTTTCGACCGGGCCGACCAGCTCATGGCCTGGCTCGATTCCTCTGAGCGCAGGCAGATGCTGGAGGAGGGACGTCCCCTGTTCGAGGGGCTGCCCGTCCAGGACGTGCTGGCCGGCGAGCCGCCGCTACCGGAGGCCGTGACGGCCGTGATCTCCCATCACGTCCTCACCAGCCGCGAGCCGCAGTTCGTGCGCTGGCACGCGAAGCTGCAGAAAGTGCAGGAGAAGGCCCCCGGCTACATGGGGCACGAACTCTTCCGGCCGGTGCCGGGAGTCCAGGAGAACTGGGTTTCCATCGTGCGCTTCGACACCCATGAGCACCTGGAGAACTGGCTCTCCTCCACCGCACGCGGGAAACTCCTCGACGACGGCCGCGACACCTTCGCCTCCTACGACGTACGGCGGATCCGTTCGGCGTTCAGCGGCTGGTTCCGCTTCGGCCGCGAGAGCGGCACGACCACCGTCCCGCCCAACTGGAAGCAGGCCATGTGCGTACTCCTGGGGCTCTATCCCACCGTCATGGTCCTGAACCTGACGGTGGGCAAGGCGCTGCAGGCCGCCAAGACGCCCGCCTACCTCGCGCTGTTCATCAGCAACGTGCTGAGCGTCAGCATCCTCACCTGGGCAGTGATGCCGCTCATCAGCCGGGCCCTGGAGTTCTGGCTGGCCCCCGGGCCCACGGCCCCCGGACGCACCCACGCGCTGGGCGCACTGGCGGTCGTGCTCGGCTACGCGGCGCTGCTGGCGCTCTTCGGACCGACGGTCGGATGACCACGGGGGCGTTCGTCGTCGAAGAGGTGGGCCACGTCGGCACCACGGACTAACCGGTTCCCCAACCCGGCCCGTGCAGCAGAAGACGCGCTGCTCCTGGAGCCTCGGTGCCTGTTTCCGAACATTGCCGTCCTGGCCGGGCAAGGCGCGACGAGGGCGCAGTAGAGGGCTGCTTCGCAATGACGGCAGGCGAACGGCCCGGGTGTCCGACGAATACGTGAGGCTCCTGGCCGCCGCCCGCGGCCACCACGGCAGTCCTGGAAGGCCGGCACCGGCCTGCCTGAAGGAAGTGGCCTCGATGCAGGGATCCCTCGTTCGGCGGTGGCAGGGGCGTGTTTCCCTGACCAATCGTCAATGCATCGTATACATCGTGTGTCCGTGATTCTTCACAGCTCACGGTTCTGCCGACCCCAGACCATCGCGGTTCGCTGTCGGAGCGCGGGACCGTGGCGCCGGTTACGAGGAGAGAGCGATGCGTCTGGCCCGTCCACCCGATTCCGCGGGAGAGCCCGCACGTCACAGTCCGGAGTCCGAGAGCGGCGGGCCCCGGCCAGGGCCCTGGGTGCGGGTGCGGGCCGTGGCGGCGGGGCTGGCCCTGACTGCCGGATTGGCCCTGCCGGCGCTGGCCCCGTCCCCGGCCATGGCCGCCACCGGCCAGCAGGGCTACGTCGACAACATCGGTGCCAACACGGTGACGGTGTTCAACACCGTCACCAACACCGTCACCACGACCATCCCCGTCGGCACTCAGCCGGCGGACGTCAAGGTCACCCCGAACGGCCAGCACGCCTACGTCGTCAACCGCGGCTCGGGCACCGTGTCGGTGATCGACACCACCACCAACACCGTCACCGCCACCATCCCCCTGCCCGCGGGCGACCACCCGCAGGCTTTGGCGATCACCCCGAACGGTCTGCACGCCTACGCCGCCAACTTCAACGGCACCGTGTCGGTGATCGACACCACCACCAACACCGTCACCACCGACATCCCCCTCCCCTCCGGCAGCGATCCGCGGTTCATCGCGACCACGCCGGACAGCCTCCACGCCTACGTCACCGAGCTCGGGCTCGGCCAGGTGCAGGTGATCGACACCACCAACAACACCATCAGCGCCACCATCAGCGGCTTCACCCAGCCTTCGGGTATCACGATCACCCCGGACGGCCTGCACGCCTACGTCGACGACTTCTCCTCGAACACCGTGTCGGTGGTCGACACCGCCACCAACGCCGTCGTGGGCTCCCCCATCCCCGTCGGCAACAACCCGTACGGCAACGCGATCACCCCGGACGGCCACCAGCTCTACGTCGGCAACGTCAGCGACGGCACCGTGTCGGTGATCGACACCACCACCAACAGCGTCACCACCACCGTCCCCGTCGGCGCCAGCCCCTACAAGCTCGGGGTGAACCCCGACGGCAAGCACGTCTACGCCGGCAACTTCTCCTCGAACACCGTGTCGGTGATCGACACCACCACCAACACCGTCACCGCCACCATCCCCGTCACCGGGCCGTTCGGTATCGCGATCACCCCGGTCGTCGCGGCGCCCTCGCTGACCATCACCAAGACCCACACCGGCAACTTCACCCCGGGCCGGACGGGCACCTACACCATCACCGTCGGCAACAACGGAACCGCCCCCACCGACGGCACCACCGTCACCGTGAAGGACACCCTCCCGGCCGGACTCACCGCCGCCAGCATCACCGGCAGGGGATGGCGCTGCGTCCAGAGGACCCTGACCTGCACCCGCAGCGACGTCCTCAACCCGGGGAACACCTACCCGCCCATCACCCTGCGGGTCCGCGTCGCCCGCACCGCCACCGGCACCCTCACCAACACCGCCACCGTCAGCGGAGGCGGCGACGGCACCGCCACCGCCACCGCCACCGACCCCACCGTCATCGACCCCTGCGACGACCACCACCACTGGTGACCACAACACCCCCGGCCACAGGCTCACAGGACCGGCACATCTGAACAGTCGAATGCTTCACCGGCATCCACGCTCGACTCCGAACGGGCGTGGATGCCGGCGTATCGGGGCCGCGTCCTCAGCGGGCGCTCCGAGCGGCGCTTCCACTCCAGCAGGTGGCCGTAGCCGCTGCGGATGGTGACTCCGACGGAGGCCATCACCCGCACCATGGGGGCGGAGCCGTCCGATGCTGCCGGTGACGCCGTGCTCGGCGGAGAAGTCGATCCCGGCGCGGACCCGCGCCGAAGCCGGCAGCGCACAGCTGGAGCCGGACCGGATCGGCGCGCCGGTCCGGCGGCGGTCACCGAGCCGGAGAGCGCGCCGGGCCCGGCCAGGTACGCGGTCGGGGCGCGGCGGCTCAGCCCCGGCCGCCGCCGTGTTCGTCGTCCGGCCATTTCCGGGTGTCCCGCGGCGGCACGTACGGCTCCTCGGCCGGGGACATGCCGCCCTCGATGGCTCGCTCCCGCGCCAGCTCGGCATCGAACTCGAGCCCCAGGAGGATCGACAGGTTGGACAGCCACAACCACACCAGGAACACGATCACCCCGGCGAGAGTGCCGTAGGTCCTGTTGTAGGAGCCGAAGTTCGCGACGTACGCGGCGAAGCCGCCGGACAGGGCCAGCCACAACAGCACGGCCAGCACGCTGCCCGGCGAGATCCAGCGAAAACCCCGGCCGCGGACGTTCGGCGCCGCCCAGTACAGCAGTGCGATCATGAACGACACCAGCGCGACCAGCACCGGCCACTTCGCGATCGACCAGACCGTCACCGCGGTGTGCCCGAGCCCGAGAACGTCCCCGGCCCGCTTCGCCACCGGGCCCGTGAACACCACGATCACGGCACTGGCCACCAGCAGCACCATCATCAGCAGCGTGAGTCCGACCCGTAGGGGCGTGGTCTTCCACGCCGGCCGGCCCTCCCGGATGTCGTAGACCGCGTTGCCCGCCCGGATGAACGCCGCGATGTACCCGGACGCCGACCACAACGCACCCGCCAGGCCCACCACCGCCAGCACCCCACCCGTCCCCCGGCCGGCCTGCAACTGCGTGACCGCGCTGCGGAGGATGTCGCGCGCCGATCCGGGCGCGAGCTGCTGCAGGTTGTCCAGCACTCCGTTGGTCGCGGACGAGCCGATCAGACCGAGCACCGACACCAGCACCAGCAATGCCGGGAAGACCGCCAGCACCCCGTAGTACGTCAGCGCGGCGGCGCGGTCCGGCAGCTCGTCGTCGAGGAACTCCCGCCCGGTGCGCCTGAGCACCTTGAACCAGCCGCGAGCCGGTACCTGCGACGGTTCGTCCGGCCCTTCGTCGGCGGCCCTCTGCGGGCCGCGCGCCGCCGTGTCGCCCTGTTCACCGCGTGTTCTTCGGAACAGTCCCATGGGCGGCGTGTGCCCGTCCGCCACGACTCACACGCCCGACCGAGGGCCGACCGCAAGAGAGTCAACCAGCCGGATCACACTGCGGCGCCGGCCGGCACCTCCACGCCGCGGGCGGTGCCAGGTGGCGTTGCCGAGAGTCCGCGGTGGCGGTCAGTGCCGCGCCGACCGCGCCGGCTCCAGGGCCGTCGACGGCAAGGCGCGCTGGCCTCCGGCGGGCCGGGGCAGGAGGACGGCGAGGAGCTCGGCGACGGTGGGACCGGCGTCGGCGGGATGGCGCAGCTGTTTGGCGGCGAGGACGCTGTAGTGGTTGGTGCGGCCGCGGCGTTCGTGGGAGAGGTATCCGGCCTGTTCGAGGTCGGTGATGATGCGCTGGACGGCGCGTTCGGTGAGCAGGCAGCAGGTGGCGATGTCACGCACCCGGATGCCGGGGTCGCGGGCTATCTGGACCAGGACGCGGGCGTGGTTGGTCAGGAAGGTCCACTGCCGCTCCGCCGACGTGCCGTTGTCCATGCCTCCACGATACGACCCGGGTTTCACGCCTCATGAAGCACGACATCGTATTCACGTCATGGTTGACATGTCCGGTGGACGAGCGAACAGGGGAAGTACCCGCGGCGTGTCGGGGCGGGTCCCACGAGGCCTTACGGCTGGGAGATGGTGCACGTGGAGGCGATGAGCAGGGAGGGGCTCGAGCGGCTGCGTGTGCTGCTGGTGGCACGGATCGGGGCGCCCTGCGAGCACGGTGAGGACGCCGGCCGCATCGAGCCGCTGCGCCGCCAGGTGCAGCAGTCCCTCACCGGCATCGACGCCTACCTCGCCGCCGCCGAGACGGGCAGCTGCACCACGGTCGGCCTGCGCGAGCGCGCCCAGGACCTGTGGAACGGCCTGGAACGCCTGGCCCGCGCCTGGCCCGAACAGGACACCGCCCCCGTCGTGGACGACGCGGCCCGGGTGCCCGCGCAGCCCGCGCCCCCGGACTGAGAGCGCACCGCGCTCACAGCCGGCTGAAGGCGCCGCTACGCGCAGCGGCACAAGCGCTGTTCTGGCTCGTCCCGCCGAACCCGCAGGCACCGAGCGCTCAGGCGCACTACGTCCACTTCGCACGGGTGGGCGCCGCCGCCGTCGCCCGTCACGACGTCGGCCACGTCGTCGGGGTCTCCAGCGCCGGCCACGGCTGGCCGGTCCCCGCCGGCGTCCTGTCGGCGGCCTTCGCGATGGACGCCGAACTGAGCGCGTCCGGTGCGGCGTACCGGGCACTGTCCATGCCCTTCTACATGGAGAACCTCCTGCGACAGCTCGACGCCATCCGCGAGCAGGGCGCCTTCTACCTGACCTGCGCGGGTGACCTGCCGCTGGCGTCGATCGCCACCCGGGACATCGCCGACACCGCCGCCGGCCTCCTCGCCGACCCGTCCTGGACCGGCCAGGAGAACCTCCCGGTGTTCGGCCCCGACCGGTTGACCCCCGACGGCATGGCCGAAGTGATCAGCCAGGAACTCGGACGCCCGGTCGCTTACCGCCGCATGGGCATCGACGACTACGCCTCGCTGCTGCGTTCCCAGGGCGCCGACGACCAGGCCGTCAAGGACCTGACCGAGGCGTTCGCCGCGCAGGAGCAGGGCGTCTACGACGCGGACTGGGCGACGGCCGAGCCCACGACGACGGACTTCCGGACCTGGTGCAGGAACGTCCTCAAGCCAGCCGCAGAAGCCCACGCCTCATGACCCGATCAGGACCCGGGCCGGCGGAGTGCCGCGCGCTGCGCCCAGGCGGCCTTCACCGGTATTGTGGTGAAACTAGTCTCGAAATGCAATTACGGAGTTTTCAGGATGAACGACTCAAAGCCCGTCGTGTTCCAGCACGGCCAGGCATTTCTCGCGACGATCTCGGAGCGCTGGAACTATCAGATCCTGCGCGAGGTCTTCTTCGGCACCGCACGGTTCGGCGAACTCAAGCGGGCGCTGGGCATCTCGACGAACATCCTGACCACGCGCCTGAACGCCCTGACCGAGCTGGGCTTGCTCACGCGGCGGGTCTACCGCGAGGACAAGCAGTGGTTCGAGTACGAGCTCTCGGACAGCGCTCGCGAGCTGGTCGTGCCGGCGATCGTGGCGATCACCCGCTGGGCCGAGGAGCACGGGCCGGATTCGCAGGCCGCCGGCGCCACCCCTCGTCGGCCGCTGTTGCACACCGCGTGCGGCAAGGAGACCGAGCCCTACCTGGCGTGCGGCGTCTGCCACCAACCAATCCAGGCATCGAACCTGGTCCCACTGGTTGCAGATCAGAACTAGTTGTAATACGCTTCTGGCTTGGGGTCGGAGAACGACCCCATAGCGAGAGGAAACGCCATGACCACGACCTGGCTCGACAGCGTCACCGAGCGGCTCATCCCCACCTCGCTCGGGTTGATCAACGTCCGCGACGGCGGCAAGGCGGACGGCTCGACCCTGATCTTCTGGCCGAGCTTGATGATGGACGGCACCATGTGGCGCTACCAGTACGAGCACTTCGCCCCCACCCACCGCGTGGTACTCATCGACAGCCCCGGACACGGCAAGTCCGACGCCCTGCGCCGGATCATCGACCTGAAGCAGTGCGCCGACGCGCTGGTCGAGATCCAGGACACGCTCGGCATCGACAAGGCGGTGCTGATCGGCAACAGCTGGGGCGGCATGCTCGCCGGCGTCTTCCCCGCCTACCACCCGGACCGCTCGGTCGGGACAGTCGGCATCAACTGCACGGCCTCGCTCCCTACGACCTTCGAGAGCATCTGGGCCACCGCGCTGGTCGGCTACCTGTCGCTGAACTCGAAGATGCCGCAACTGGCCCTGAAGGCGGCCCGCGGCGCGTTCGCCGGGCCGACGGCCGAGGCCGAACGCCCGGAGTTCGTCGAGTTCCTGAAGTTCGTGCTCACCAACGACCCCAAGTCGGTCGCCTGGGCGCTGCGCAGCATCCTGATCGGCCGCCGCGACGAACACCGCCTGCTCGCCACGATCAAGGACGTACCCGTCCTCGTGATCGCCGGCGAGGAGGACAGCCAGTTCCCCGTGCACGCCGTGCGCCGGATGGCCGACGCGATCCCCACCGCCACCTTCAAAGTGCTGCCGCACACCGGCCACCTCGCCGCTCGCGAGAACCCGCAGGCCGTCAACGCCGAGATCGACGCCTTCCTCGCCGAGCTGCCCGCGCTGGAAAGGATCCGACGAGCATGACCGCCACCATCACCGACCGCGGCGGAGCCCCCGCATGGGTCAGCGCCTTCATGCACGAGATCGACACCCTCGAGTTCGCGACCGCGTTCGCCACGAACCTCGACCAGGACACCGAGATGATCTTCGGTACGGCGCGCGTGCACGGAGTCGAGGCCATCAAGGACTTCTTCGTGAAGATCGACGCCCCGCTCATCACCACGCACGAGGTGATCGAGACGTGGACCGTCGGGGACGTGTTGATCCTTCGGGGCGAGGCGACCGTCGCCAAGAAGACCGAGCCCGACAACGTCGTGTGTGCCCCCTTCACGCACATCTTCCACCTCGACCAGAGCGACGAAGCGGCGCCGCGAATCCGCAGCCTGCACATCACGGCAGGGCCCGTCGACCCCGACGCCCTGCTCTGAGCATCCCGTGGGCGTACACGCGAAGGTGCCCCACGACCGGCGATGCTCTGCCTTTCAACGGGTCGGCCGCGGGCCGGCCCTCGACACGGGCATCGGCGCCGATCGGCAAGCCCGCCCGTTCCCGGCGTGCGGGGGATATGCGCACGGGATAGGCTGACCAGCAGGAAGGTCATGATCTCTGAGCGGTTCTACCCGCCGGTCGCCTCGTGGGCGACAACCAGATTCTTTCTGCGGCGACCCGACGGGCGCGGCGCGCACCCTCGCAGTCCGCGGAGGTGGGCAACGGCCGAGTCCCTTTCTCCTCAGCCTTGCCGCGCCTTGCGCGCCGAAACGGCGCCGGCTTCCGGGCCCGCAGCTTGCAGCCCCTGTGGAGGTCGGGATGCGAGTTGTCGTTGATCTTTCCCGATGCGAAGGATATGCGCAGTGCGCCTTCCTCGCTCCGGACGCGTTCCGGATGCACGGCGAGGAAGCACTGATGTACGACCCGAACCCCGACGACGCCCGACGCGACCAGGTGCTGCGCGCCGCGGCGGCCTGCCCGGTCCAGGCGATCCTGGTCGACCAGTTGGAGGGACGGGACGCACTGGCGGAGGCATCGCCGTCATGACCAGTGCCGAGAACCTGCAAGCCTTCAAGCGCGAGGGCCGCATCGTGGTCGTCGGGGCGTCCCTGGCGGGACTGCGGGCAGCGGAGGCGCTGCGCGGCGAGGGTTTCACCGGATCGCTGACCATGATCGGCGACGAGACGGGAGAGCCCTACGACCGGCCTCCCCTCTCCAAGCAGGTACTGACCGGGTGGGTGCCGGCCGAGAACACCAAGCTGCCGCGCCGTCGCGAGATCGATGCGGAGTGGCTGCTGGGCGTGCCCGCCAGCGGACTGGACCTGGCCGGCAACCACGTGCGTCTCGCCGACGGACGCCAGGTTCCCTTCGACCGGGTGCTGATCTCCACCGGGGTCCGGGCCCGGCCGTGGTTCGTCGAGAGCGAGGCGGCTCTGGACGGGGTCTTCGTCGTGCGTACCCGCGAACACGCCGAAGGTCTCCGGCGTGCACTCGCCGCCCGGCCCTCACGCGTGCTGGTCATCGGCGCGGGATTCACCGGCTCCGAGATCGCCTCGGTCTGCCGCGAACGGGAGATCCCGGTGACCGTCGCCGAACTCGCGCCGGCGCCGCTGGTCGGGGCGCTCGGCGCCATGATCGGTGAGGTCGCCGCGGACATGCAGCGCGCTCACGGCGTCGACCTGCGCTGCGGTGTCAAGGTCACCCGGCTGGAGGGCGACGCGCAGGGACGGCTGCGCCGCGCGCACTTCGACGACGGCAGCACGATCGACACCGACGTGGCGGTCGTGGCGCTCGGGGGCATTCGCAACACCGAGTGGCTGCAGGGCTCGGGGCTGGCCGCGGGGGTCTGGGGCATTGCCTGCGACACGGGCTGCCGCGCCCTCGACCTCAACGGCCTGATCACGGACGACGTCTTCGCCGCCGGAGACGTGGCACGCTGCCCGAACCCGGTCTACGAGTACCGGCTCATCTCGCTGGAGCACTGGGCCAACGCCGTGGAGCAGGCCGAGGTCGCGGCGCACAACATGGTCAGCGGCCAGGCGGACCGCTGGCCCCACCTGTCCATCCCGCTGTTCTGGTCGATCCAGTTCGGGGTCAACATCAAGTCCGTCGGCGTGCCGACCTTCGCCGACGAGGTGGTCGTCACCCAGGGATCGGTGCCCGACCGCCGCTTCGTCGCCGCATACGGCTATCGGGGCCGTGTCACCGCGGCGGTGAGCTTCAACAACGCGAAGTGGCTGGACCACTACCGGCAACTGATCGAGACGGCCGCACCCTTCCCCCCGCCCTGCCCCGCCCCCGACCAGCCCGCCGACATGAAACCGGTGCCCGTCGACTTCCCCGGCCCCACTCTGCTGGCCCAGGGCGCCACCGTGGTCGTCACCGGCCACGACCCGAGCGAGCGCCGCGTCACGGCCGCGCACCAGCACCGCTAGGAGGGAAAGCGAGATGACCACGACCGAGACGCCCGACACGCTGCGCCGGATCCTCGACTACTCCTCCCGAGCCGACCCGTACCCGCTGTACGCCGAGCTGCGCAAGACACCCGTGGCCCGGCAGGAGGACGGCAGCTACGTCATCAGTACCTGGCGCGAGATCACCGACATCCTGCACAACCCGCACCTGAGCTCGGACACCCGCAACCTCTCGCATCCGACGGCCGGAGCCGAAGAGCGGACCACCCCGGCGTTCATCAACCTCGACCCGCCCGAGCACGACCGCCTTCGGCGCATGGCGATGCGCCACTTCGGCCCCCCGCACACCCCGGGACTCGTGACCGGCATGGAACCCGCCCTGACCGGCATCGTCGGTGGCTTGATCGACGACTTCGCGGGCAAGGAACAGATCGACCTCGTCGACGACTTCGCCTACCCGTTCCCCGTCACCGTGATCTGCCACCTGCTCGGCGTACCACGCGAGGACGAACCGAGGTTCCACCTGTGGGTCAACGACATCATCGACCTGATCGACTACAACCCCGAGACCGACCCGAAGGAAAAGCTCGACAACGGCATCCAGGCCCGCGAAGACCTGCGCCACTACATCGGCGGCCTGGTCGAACAACGACACGGCAGGCCGGGTGACGACCTGTTGTCACGGCTGGCCAACGACGACGGGCCCGACGGGCGGATGACCGACGAGGAAATCGTCGCCACCGCCAACCTGCTGCTCATCGCCGGCCACGAGACCACCGTCAACCTCATCACCAACGGCATGCTGACGCTGCTGCGCCACCCGCAGGTGCTGCAGCGGCTGCGCGACCAACCGGACCTGGTCGTGCCACTGACAGAGGAACTGCTGCGGTACGAGCCGCCCGTCCACATCGTTCCCTGGCGGGCGGCGTACAGCGACATCACCGTCGCCGACACCGTGATCCCCAAAGGCTCCCGGATCATGCTGATGCTGGCCTCGGGCAGCCGCGATCCGAACCGCTTCCACGATCCGGACCGCTTCGACCCCGATCGGCGTGACAACCGGCACCTGGGATTCGGCAGCGGTATCCACCTGTGCTTCGGCGGCCCATTGGCCCGGCGGGAGGCCCAGATCGCGCTGACCGAGCTGGTACGCCGCGTCGACCGCCCCAGGCTCGTCGCCGACCCGCCACCGTACCGGCGCAGCCCCGTTCTTCGCGGCCCGATCCATCTGCACATCGAGCAGGACGGCGATTAGCACCGCCGGCCAACGCCGCGTCTGCCGGCGGATGCCGTCGAGGCCGGTGCCAGGTCACCCCGTGGGCGGCGGACCCGTAGGACCGTCGCCAGCGCCAGGCTCCCGGGGGGCCCGGCGGCGGGCCTCGGCGAGGGCCCGCTCGAACTGCTCGCGGGCCCGCCGCTGAATGCCGTCGCTGTCGCGCAGGAGCGCGTCCATCTCCTCGGGTGTGGCGGGGACGGGGGCCGGTCCCGCGTCGGTCAGGCGGTCGTAGAGCCATCGGCACGCCCGAGCCTCGTCCGCGAACCGTTCGAACACCTCCCGTTGGCCGCGCTCGTCGACTCCCACCACCCACGCCCCGGCGCGTTCTTCGAGGAAGTAGCGGTCGGCCCGGTGAGGGCCGCGGGGACAGCCGGGGATCTCGTAGTACGCCTGCGGGACCCCGGCCGCCCGAAGGGCCCGGCACAGCTGGAACCGGTCCATGAAGCCAGTCTCCCCCACGACGACGTCGGGGGCCGGCCCCCCCCCGGGCCGGGCCCCCCCCCGCCGGGGGACCCACGTTTGGGCGTAAACACCAACCGCGCGCGCCTCACCAACCGCAGCGCCGGCGGAGACCTC
>NZ_JBIRJC010000044.1:15965-51816 GCF_044329365.1 Kitasatospora sp. NPDC017646
GGGGGGGGGGCGGCCGGGGGCCGGGTTGGGGGGCGTTTGCTGTCACGGGGCACTTGCCGCGCCCCCCCCCCCCGCGGGGGGGGCCCCGCCCCCCCGGGCCCGGCCCCCCGACGTCGCGAGGTCACCGAGATGTGGCCTTCACCTCCATCGGCGCGACCATCTCCTCCGTCTGCGCGGCCTTCTCCTTCACCGGCGGGGTCTCCACCCGCACCAGGGTGCCGTTGCTGACCAACGTGGCCACGTTGGTGAAGGGGATGCTCGGGCAGAACTTGCTCGACGCCACGTACTGAATGGCCCCGCCCGGTTGTTCGAACGCCGGGGCGGCCGGCCCCGCGCACACGGTGACGTCCTTCGCCACCCGGTACAGGTGGTAGTCGAAGGGGTAGCGAGGGTCGATGGTGTTGAGGCTCGACGGCGGGATCGCCCGCTGCCCGTACTTCGTGCCCGCCGGGGAGAGGAACCGGCCCGTCTCGGCGCCGAACCGGTCCACCATCAGGTCCTGGCCGGCCTGGAGCAGCAACGGCGCTGCGAGCACGCTGCCCTGGGCGTCGTGGGCGAAGCCGTCGTCGGGCGGGTAGTTCCAGTCGCCCTGGCCCGAATCCAGGGCGGGATTCCACCACGTGTTCAGGAACTCCACAGCGGTGAGCCCGCCGAGCCGGTCATAGCCTTCGAGGATGTTCCCCAGCAGTCCGCGGGTCGGCAGCCGCTTGGGGCCCAGCCGCCAGTCACCGCAGAAGTAGTACGGGCGGTAGGCCTCGGGAATGGGGTACGGCACCAGGCCCCGGCACACACGCGGCTGACCGGGCTCGTCACCCCCGTCCCCCAGTTGCCCGGACGACCCCACCGGCCCGGGCGCCGGCGCGCCCGACCGGACCTGCCCGAAGGCACCGGCCCCAGGGCCGTCCCCGACCGCGGGCGCAGCCGACGAGACGGAAGGACACATGACCAGGGAACCGGCCAGGCCGACCGCAGCTGCCAGGCCGACACACCATCTTGACGATCTCACTGAACCTCCCACGCGAACTCGACGTCCGGCACATGGCCGCTCGACCCGCAGGGGAACGACCGCGAAACAGCCGAAATGACGAGATCACTGAAGCCAAGGAGACCGACGAGTGCGAGCAGACATGCCGGAACCGCGTCCGAATGAGTGGGCGGAGGTGAAGCCCGCGGCGACATCATGAGCCGGTCAGCACGAGGGCGGGGAGCTTCGCCGTCGAACCGGGCCGGAGGTGGATCCGGATGCCGCTGACCGCCCGTAGGGTGACGTCCGGGTCGAGTCCGCCCCAGGAGTACTGACGGCCGTCGGTGTCGGGGCCTACTCGGGCAGGCCCCCCAGGCTGACGAACAGGTAGGTCTCGTCCGGCCCCGGCGGGCGGGTCCAGGAGCGGGTGGTGAAGGTGTGCAGCCGGCCCTCGGTGATCGCGAAACGGGGCAGGCTCACACCGAACTCGGCCGCGATCGCCGTCAGCGCCCGGCGCTCGCCCGTACGGTCCAACGCGCCCTCGCCGGGGACGGCCGGGGCGGCGAACAGGGTGTCCGGGTCGAGCCCGGGCGGTATCGGGCCGCCGCTGCGTCGGACCTCGGGGCCGTCGACGGTGAAGGCGTACTGCTCGATGCCCCGCTCGGCGACGGAGAGGTGGAACAGTCCGCGCTCCGGTACGCACCACACCACCACGGCCCGGGCCCCGGACGGCACGCCGCCGTCCGACGACGCCGCGCCCCGCGGTGCCGCGCCCAGGGAGGCGTCGGCGGCGGGAGACACGAAGCGGGAGGCGATGTGACCCGCCGCGAACGGGTCCAGGGCGAAGCTCCAACCCGAGTCCCCCGCGTGGCCGACGGTGACGACCGCGCAGTCCTCGTAGCTCGACCTCACCCCTCCCCCGAACCTTCGCCGGTTGAGCTCCCAGTACGTCACCGGCGCGTCCAGCACCGCGTCCTGACCGCCCAGCCGCGCGGGCAGCTCGGCCGGTCCGGCCCCCTCCACCAGGACGAAGCGGTACGACTCGGGGCGGCTGTTGTGGGGCGGAGGTTCGGCCAACCAGACGAGACCGTCCGCCGGTTCGGCCACCCGGGCCTCGCCGGCCTCCCCGCTGTGCTCCACCGCCTCCGGGCCCCGAGGGGTGGCCAGCAGCTCCCGGCCCCGCTCCGGTGTGATCAGCGGACCGAGGAACGGGTCGGCGAGTGGGCCGACCGGCGCGAGGTGGTCGGGCCCGAGCGGTGTCCACCGGGGGACCGCGGCGAGCAGCGTCCGCCAGGCCGCCTCCGTCCGACCCCAGCGGGCCTGTTCGCGGGCCCGCTCGACGGCCTCGCCGAACGGACCCCGGGCGGTGTAGCGGAACGTCCGTTCCGTCACCTCGCGCAGGATCTCCTCGGCTGCCTCCCGGTGCTCGTCGGACCCGGAGCTCATCTGACCGGTCCAGGAGGCCGCGTCCCACCTCCGTTCCACGTGCTCGGCCGCCAGGAGGGGGATGAACTCGCCGGAGTAGAGCGGGTCCTGGGCCAGTCCGCCGTGGTACACGCTGTACGCCTGCCCGTGGAAGCGGCGCAGCTGGTCGGCCATGCCGCGTGCCCGGGGCCGGCCGAATCCGGCGGCCTCGGTGAGTGCGGCGGCCGCCCGCTCGTGCTTCCCGCGCAGCGCGTCCAGCCGGGCCGTCTCCACCTGGGCGTCCAGTCGACGGGTGGTGTCGTTGACGAACGACGGGCCCTGGCGACGAGCGGTGAGGCTGTGGAACTCCTGGTACATGTCGAGCATGAACTCCCGGAAGGAGCCGTACCTGGTGGGTGCGCTGTGTGCCCACGACCTGTGGCAGTAGACCGCCCACTCGCCGTCCTCGCCGACGGCGAGCGGGTCCAGCAGGACGGTCGTCATGTCCGACTCGACGTCCAGTTGGAGAGCGCGCGCCCACATGCCCTCGAGTTCGCCCTCGCCGTAGTACTCGCCGAGCCCGAACGCGTCCTCGTGCCAGCGGGCCTCACCGCTGCCGGCCAGCCGCTGGACGAAGCCGCCCGCGTGCCGCCAGCCGTCGGTGACGCCCAGGAACGCCCGGTAGGACGGCGGAAGCCGGTGCCCCAACCGCTCCTCGGCCACCGCGATCCGTTCCCCGGACGCGGGCTCGGAGCCGAGCCACCGCGCGTGCCACGGCGTCTCGTCGGCGGCGGCCGGAAGCTCGTCCGGGCTCCCGTACGCACCGGCCCATTCCTCGCTCCACCGCGTCAGGAACGAGCGCCAGTCGAAGGTCTCTTCGGTCATGTCGGCGATCCTTGCACGCACCGCTGACATCCTCACCGCGCCTTCTGGCTCAAGTGGTTGACGGGCCGTCCGGACGTCCGCGGTCGCGGTGCCGGCCCGCCCGCTCAAGCGACTCGATGAGGTTCGAAGACCCGTGGCGCCGACTGCTCGGGCGGCCGTGACCGCCGCCCGGCCGCCCCCGGCCCACCCGCGCCGGGTGAGCCGGGGCAGTGCCACCGGCGTCCTCCGGGGTGGGCGCGGCTACTGCGGGGTCACGTAGGCGCCGGAGATGCCGCCGTCGACGAGGAAGGTGTTGGCGGTCATGAAGGAGGAGTCGTCGGAGGCGAGGAAGGCCACCGCGGCGGCGATCTCCTCGGGCTCGGCGAAGCGGCCCAGCGGGATGTGGACCAGGCGGCGGGCGGCGCGCTCCGGGTCCTTGGCGAAGAGCTCCTGGAGCAGCGGGGTGTTCACCGGGCCGGGGCACAGGGCGTTGACGCGGATGCCCTCGCGGGCGAACTGCACGCCCAGTTCGCGGGACATGGCCAGCACGCCGCCCTTGGAGGCGCTGTAGGAGATCTGGGAGGTGGCCGCGCCCATCACGGCGACGAACGAGGCGGTGTTGATGATCGAGCCCTTGCCCTGGCGCTGCATGTGCGGGATCGCGTATTTGCAGCACAGGTAGACGCTGGTGAGGTTGACCTCCTGGACGCGCTTCCAGGCCTCCAGGCCGGTGGTGAGGATGGAGTCGTCGTCCGGCGGGGAGATGCCCGCGTTGTTGAAGGTGATGTCGAGGCGGCCGTACTCGTCGACGGCCCGCTGGAAGAGGTCGCGCACCGCGGTCTCGTCGGTGACGTCGGCCTGGATGAACAGGCCGCCGACCTCGTTCGCGGCCTTGGCGCCGGTCTCGGGGTCGAGGTCGACGCAGACCACCTTCGCGCCCTCGGCGGCGAAGCGGCGGGCGGTCGCCAGGCCGATGCCGCTGCCGGCGCCGGTGATGACGGCCACGCGGCCGTCGAGTCGCTGGGTCATGCTGATCATTCCTCCGTGGAGATGAAGACGTTCTTGGTCTGGGTGAAGGCGTCGAGGGCGTCCGGGCCGAGCTCGCGGCCGAGTCCGGACTGCTTGAAGCCGCCGAACGGCGTGGTGTAACGCACCGAGGAGTGCGAGTTGACGGACAGGTTGCCGGCCTCGACGCCGCGCGAGAGGCGCAGCGCGCGGCCGAGGTCCCTGGTCCAGATGGAGCCCGACAGGCCGTACTCGGTGGCGTTGGCGATGCGCAGGGCGTCCTGTTCGTCGCGGAACGGGACGACGGCGACGACCGGGCCGAAGATCTCCTCGGTGAAGGCGCGGTCCTCGTGCCGCACGGGCGCGAGGACCGTCGGCGGGTACCAGAAGCCGGGCCCGTCGGGGGCGCTGCCGCGGAAGGCGACGGCCGAGGCGTCCGGGACGTACGAGGAGACCCGCTCGCGGTGGGCGGCCGAGATCAGCGGGCCCATCTCGGTCTTCTCGTCGGTCGGGTCGCCGACCCGCACCCCGCGCACGGCCGGCTCCAGGAGCGCCATGAAGTCGTCGAACGCGGAGGCCTCGACGAGGATCCGGGAGCGGGCGCAGCAGTCCTGGCCGGCGTTGTCGAAGACGGCGTAGGGCGCGGTCGCGGCGGCCCTGGCGAGGTCCGCGTCGGCGAAGACGATGTTGGCGCTCTTGCCGCCGAGTTCGAGGGTGACCGGCTTCACCTGGGCGGCGCAGCCCGCCATGACCTCCTTGCCGACCCGGGTCGAGCCGGTGAAGACGACCTTGCGCACGTCGGGGTGGGTGACGAAGCGCTGTCCGACGACCGGGCCGCGGCCGGGCAGGACCTGGAGGACACCCTCGGGGATCCCGGCGGCCAGGGCGAGCTCGGCCAGGCGCAGCGCGGTGAGCGGGGTGAGTTCGGCCGGCTTGACGATGACGGTGTTGCCGGCGGCGAGTGCCGGGGCGAGGGCCCAGGCGGCGATCGGCATGGGGAAGTTCCAGGGCACGATGACCCCGACGACGCCGATCGGTTCCTGGAAGGTGACGTCGATGCCGCCGGCGACCGGGATCTGCCGGCCGAACAGCCGCTCGGGAGCGGCGGCGTAGTACTCGATGACGTCCCGCGCGTTGCCCGCCTCCCAGCGGGCGTTGCCGATGGTGTGCCCGGCGTTGGCGACCTCCAGGGCGGCGAGGTGCTCGCGGTCGGCGTCGACGGCGGCGGCGAAGGCGCGCAGCAGTCGGGCGCGGTCGGCGGGGGCGACCCGGCGCCAGGTGTCGAAGGCGGCGCGGGCGCGGGCGACGGCGGCGTCGGTCTCGGCGGGACCGGCCAGTTCGACGGTGGTGATCACCTCCTCGGTGGCGGGGTTGACGACCTCGAAGAGGTCCGGTTCGGTCATCGGGCGGTCTCCCTCTGGCTGGCGGTGATGAACGCGTGGAACAGGCGCAGGTCGTCGGGGTCGGTCTCCGGGTGCCACTGGACGCCCAGGGCGAAGCGGTGGCCGGTGAGTTCGAGCGCCTCGACCGTGCCGTCGGCGCTGTGCGCGGTGGCCCTGAGGCCGGTGCCGATCCGGTCGACGGCCTGGTGGTGGTAGCAGGAGACCTCGGTGGCGGGCCCCAGGACGGCGGCGAGCCGGCTGCCGCGCTCCGGGGTGACCCGGTGGCGGACGAAGCGGGCGGGGACGATCTGGTGGCTGTCGTCGGGCAGGTGCTGGACGAGGGTGCCGCCGAGTTCGACGTTGAGCAGCTGCATGCCGCGGCAGACGCCGAGCACCGGTAGGTCCCGGGCGAGGGCGGCGTGCAGCAGTCGGCTCTCCCAGTCGTCGCGGGCGTGGTGGGGCGGGCCGGTGCGCGAGTGGGGAGCCGCCGCGTAGCGGGCCGGGTCGACGTCCGGTCCGCCGGCCAGGACGAGTCCGTCGAGGACGTCGAGCAGGTGGCCGGTCCCGCCGGGCTGGGGCGGCAGCAGGACCGGGGTGCCGCCGGCGCCGACGACGGCGTCGACATAGGTCTGGGGCACGAGGGAGGCGCACTGGTTCCAGACGGACCAGGCGGCGTCGTCCCGGTAGCTGCTGATGCCGATGAGTGGGCGTCGGTGGTGCTCGGGTGGTGTCGCGTGGGTGGCGGTCACCCTGGTGCCGGTCGCGTCGGTGCCGGTCGCGTCGGTGCGTGTCGGGGCGGTGCGTGTCGCGTCCGTGCCGGTCACAGCCGCTCGAATCCGCGGCGCCGCTCCCAGTCGGTCACCGCCCTCTCGTAGGAGGCGAGTTCGGTGCGTCCGGCGTGGGTGTAGTGCCGGACGACGTCCTTGCCGAAGGCCTCGGTGGCGACGGCGCTGCGTTCGAAGGCGTCGACCGCGTCGCGCAGGGTGGAGGGCACCCGGGGCGCGTCGGAGGCGTAGGCGTTGCCGGTGAACTCCGGCTGGAGTTCGAGCTGTTGCTCGACGCCGTGCAGTCCGGCGGCGATCAGGGCGGCGACCGCGAGGTAGGGGTTGACGTCGCCGCCGGGGACGCGGTTCTCGAAGCGCAGCGACGGGCCGTGGCCGACGACGCGCAGGGCGCAGGTGCGGTTGTCGCGGCCCCAGGCGATGGCGGTGGGCGCGAAGCTGCCGGGGACGTAGCGCTTGTAGGAGTTGACCGTGGGGGCGAACAGCAGGGCGAGGTCGGCGAGGCAGGCGAGCTGGCCGGCGAGGAAGTGCTCCATGGTGCGGGAGAAGCCGTGCGGGCGGTCCCCGGCGAACACCGGGGCGCCCTGCTCGTCGCGCAGGCTCAGGTGGATGTGGCAGGAGTTGCCTTCGCGTTCGTCGTACTTCGCCATGAACGTGAGGCTGCACCCCTCCTGGGCGGCGATCTCCTTGGCGCCGGTCTTGTAGACGGCGTGGTTGTCGCAGGTGGTGAGGGCGTCGGCGTACTTGAAGGCGATCTCGTGCTGGCCGAGGTTGCACTCGCCCTTGGCGGATTCGACGGTCAGGCCGGCGCCGGCCATGCCGTTGCGCAGGCGGCGCAGCAGCGGCTCGATCCGGCCGGTGCCGAGGATGGAGTAGTCGACGTTGTACTGGTTGGCCGGGGTGAGGCGGGTGTAGTCCTTGTCCCAGGCCTGTTCGTAGCTGTCCCGGAAGACGATGAACTCCAGCTCGGTGGCGGCCTGGGCCTGCCAGCCGTAGCCGGCCAGGCGGTCGAGCTGGCGCTGGAGGATCTGGCGAGGGGAGACGGCGACCGGGGTGCCGTCGTGGTGGACGACGTCGCACTGGACCATGACGGTGGCGGGGTGCCAGGGGACGGTCCGCAGGGTGGTGAGGTCGGGGCGCAGCGTCAGGTCGCCGTAGCCGTTCTCCCAGGAGGAGACCTCGTACCCGTCCACGGTGTTCATGTCGACGTCGACGGCCAGCAGGTAGCCGCAGCCCTCGGCGGCGCCGGTCACGACGTCGTCCAGGAAGTAGTCGGCGGCGACGCGTTTGCCCTGGAGGCGCCCCTGCATGTCGGTCATGGCGAGCACGACGGTCTCGACGGACCCGTCGGCGACGCGGTTGCGCAGCTCGTCGAGGGTGAGCCGGGGGGTGGTCATCGGGTCTCCCGTTCGGTGTCGGGGGCGGACTGCGGGCTGGTCATCGGATCTCCGGTCGGGCGGCCGGGGCGTCGGGCGCGGACGGCGTGCCGCTGATGTGCGGCCCGGTGAACCAGTGCCGGGCGGAGGCCAGCCACCAGGCGCCGGCGAAGCCTCCGACGACGACCACGGCGACCGGGGTGTAGTTGAAGCTCTCGGCGGTGATCGGACTGGCGGTGGGCAGCATGAACAGGACGCTGATCACCGCCGTCCAGGCGACGGCGACGACGCCGATCGGCCTGCTCCAGCGGCCCAGGTGCCAGGGGCCGCGCGGGAAGTCCTCGCCCTGGCGCAGCCGCAGGTACACCGGGATGACGTAGGAGATGTAGAGGCCGATGACGGAGATCGAGGTCACGGCCGTGTAGGCGGTGTTGTTCCAGAGCGCGGGCAGTCCGAGCAGCAGGGCGCCGCCGGTGGCCAGCCAGACCGCGTTGGTCGGGGTCTGGGTACGCGGGGAGATGCGGTGCCAGAGGCGGGAGCCGGGCAGCGCGCCGTCGCGGGAGAAGGCGTAGATCATGCGCGAGTTGGCGGTGACGGAGGCCATGCCGCAGAAGAACTGGGCGCCGATGACGATGAGCAGCAGGAACTGGGCGCCGCCGGAGCCGATCGCGTCGATGAAGATCTGCGCGGGCGGGACCTGGGTGACGCTGTCGAGCGCGCCGTCGTAGTCGCGGATCGCGAAGGTGATGCCGAGCAGCAGGATCCAGCCCGCCACCAGCGAGACGGTGATGGCGTTGACGATGCCGCGTGGGCCGGAGCGGGCGGCGTCCTGGGTCTCCTCGGTCATGTGCGCGGAGGCGTCGTAGCCGGTGAGGGTGTACTGGGCCATCAGCAGGCCGAGCATCGCGACGTAGAACTGGCTGTGGAAGCCGGTCCGGTTGACGAACTCCGTGAAGACGGAGGAGGCGGAGGCGTGCCGTTCGGGGAGCAGCGCGAGGGCGCCGACGATGATCGCGACGCCGGCCAGGTGCCACCACACGGAGACGCTGTTGAGGACGGCGACCAGGCGCACCCCGAAGGTGTTGAGCAGGCCGTGCACCAGCAGGATGACCGCGAAGATCTCCATGGTGTGCGCGGGGGTGGCCGCCAAGCCGTAGCGCAGTTCGAGGAAGGCGTTGGTGAAGAAGGCGGCGCCGTAGTCGACGCTGGCGGTCACCGCGACCTGGCCGAGGAAGTTGAACCAGCCGGTGAACCAGCTCCAAGCCGGGCCGCGGGTGCGGGTCAGCTTGGCGGACCAGTAGTAGAGCCCTCCGGCCGTCGGGTAGCTGGAGCAGATCTCGGCCATCGCGAGGCCGACGCAGAGCGTCAGCAGGCCGACCACCGGCCAGCCCCAGATGATCAGGGCCGGGCCGCCGGTCTTCATCCCCGTCCCGTAGAGGGTCAGGCAGCCGGACAGGATCGAGACGATGGAGAAGGAGACGGCGAAGTTGGAGAAGCCCGACATCGAGCGGGCCAGCTCCTGGGTGTAGCCCAGCTCGCGGAGGCGTTGTTCGTCGGCGGAAACGGGGGATGAGTCCACCGGAAACACGGCGGGGCCAGGGTGGTCGGGTGAGCGTGCGTCGGTCATGGGCACCCCTGGGGGTTGAGGGTGTGCCGGGTGCACGCGGCCACGACGGCGTGGCGCACCCGCCCCGGCGGGTTCGACGGTCTGACGGCTCTTCAATGGTCTGGATTCAGACCATTGGGTGGGTGAGCAGCATCGTTCCGGCTGGACGGCGGCCGCGTCAAGGGTGGGACGGGAACGAGTGCGGGAGATCCGTTCGCAGGTACGATTCCGGCGTGGACGTGGACGTGACGCGTGAGCAGGCACGGCTCGACTGGGAGACCGGGACGATCTTCCGCCCGATCCGGACCGGCAACGCCTTCGAGGAGACCGTCGAGCGGCTGCTCCAGGCGATCAAGCTCGGCGTCTTCGGCCCCGGCGACCGGCTGCCCGCCGAACGCGACCTCGCCGCCCGGCTCGGCGTCAGCCGCGAGACCCTGCGCGAGGCGCTGCGCACGCTCCAGCAGGCCGACTGCGTCGCGCCCCGCCGCGGCCGCTACGGCGGAACCTTCGTCACCTACCGGATGCCCGAACCGGACGTGGCCGACCTGCGCCGCGCCGCCCGCGACCTCGGCGGCGCCCTGGAGGACGCGCTGACCTACCGGCAGGTCCTGGAGGTCGGGGCCGCCGAGGCCGCCGCCCGGCGCTCCCTCTCCCCCGAGCAGCGCGCTCACCTGGAGGACCGGCTGACCGAACTGGACGCAGCCCCGGCCGAGCAGTACCGCCAGCTCGACTCGCGCTTCCACCTCGCCGTCGGCGAGCTCACCGGCTCCCCCGCCCTCGCCGCGGCCATCGCCGAGGCGAGAATGCGGCTCAACGACCTGCTCAACGCGATCCCCATGCTGGACCGCAACATCGAGCACGCCGCCGAGCAGCACCGGGCGATGGTACGGGCGATCCTCGACGGCGATGGCGAGGCCGCCCGGCGCGCCACCGAGGAACACCTCGCCGCGACGGCCTCGCTGCTGCGGGGGTTCCTGGCCTGACAGCCGCCGGGGCGCGCCCGGCCGGCGGGCGGAGCTCTCGTTCGACGCCCTCCCCGCGGCCTGACCGCTCGGCGTCGCACTCCGGCCGTCCGAGGGCAAGGTGCCGCGGGCGCCGCCCGTAGGGGCCGCCGCCCAGCCGTCCGGGCCCCGCGGGCAGGAACTGGCCGGCCTCCACCAGCGCAGACGTCCCGTCCCGGCGCGGCACTGCGCCGGGACGGCGGGTCCGGCATTGGTGACGAACGCGGAAGGGGCTGGGCGCGGCCCAGCGGTCGTGACGGGTGCCTACGGTCCCTTTCCCTGGTCCGATGACGGGCCGGCGCCATGTCCGGGCGCAGGAGGCGGCGGGCGGTCCCCGGGTGCGCGCGGGAGCGTCACCGGCCCCCTCTGGGACCAGATGGGCGCCCACCATCCACCCGTCCGCCGACTCCCGGTGGTGCGCGTACCACGCCTCGCTTCTCCTGAAAGCACGCGCGGTGGTCGATGGCCACCCACTCGAGGAGGAAGCGATGGCGTCGACCCCACCCGAACCCGGCCCTGGCGGCCCCGCTGGCGGTGGTGACAGCAGTGGCGGCTCGGGCCGGCAGGGTCCGCCTGAGAGGCCCCCGGTGCACCCACCGGCCGGCAGCCCGTCCCAGCCTGCGGGGACGGGCGCGGGAGCAGACGAGATCGCGCGACTGCAGGAGCGGGTCGCCGCGCTGGAGGCCGCGCCCGCGAAGGAGCACCACCGCCTGCGGACCTCAGGCGCGGTGGTGCTCATCGTGATCGCCTCCGTGCTGTCACTGCTGTCCGTGCTGGCGGTGTGGACCTCCGACTACGTGGGCAACACCGACCGCTACGTGCAGACCATGGCTCCGCTGGCCACCGAACCCGACATCCAGCAGGCCGTCACCAACCGGGTCACCCAGGTCGTGCTCGACCAGATCGACGTCAACGCCCTGGTCAAGCAGCTCTCCGATGCCGCCGCCGAACAGGGCGTGCCGCAGAACGCCGCCAACCTGATCAACGACCTGAGCGGGCCGATCAAGAGCGGCCTCACCCAGCTGGTGAGCACGGTCGTCAACAAGGTCGTCACCAGCGACCAGTTCGCCACCATCTGGGTCGACGCCAACCGGCTCGTCCACACCGCCCTCGACAAGGCGCTCACCGGCAAGGGCGGCGGCGCCGTCGTGCTGGAGAACAACCAGGTCTCCATCGACATCGCGCCGATCATCGCGAAGGTGAAGGACGAACTGGTCAACGCCGGCTTCGGCCCGGCCGCCAGGATCCCGGACGTCCACACCAACTTCGTGGTCTTCCAGTCGAAGGACGTCGGCAAGGTGAAGACGTACTTCCGGCTGCTGGAGATCATGGGCGCCTGGCTGCCGATCGTCACCGTGTTGATCGCGGCGGCCGGCGTCTTCCTGGCCGTCAACCGGCGCCGCGCGCTCATCGGCGCCGCCGTCGGGGTGGCGCTGGCCATGCTGCTGCTCGGCATCGTGCTCACGGTCTTCCGCGCGATCTACCTCGACCACCTGCCACCGGGCGCCAACCAGGCGGCCGCCGGCACCCTGTACGACACCCTCATCCGCTTCATGCGGGCCACTATCCGGGCGGTCGGCGCGGTCGCCGTGGTCACCGCCGTCGGTGCGTTCCTGATCGGACCGTCGCGACCCGCCGTCGCGGTGCGCGTGGCCTGCCGGCGCATCATCGGCTCGCTGCGCGACGCGCTGTACTCGCTCGGCATGAAACTCGGCCCGGTCGGACCCTTCGTGCACCGCTTCAAGCAATGGATCGGTGCGGCGATCCTGCTGGCCGCCGCCGTGGTCCTGGCCACCTGGTCCTATCCGACCTGGACCGTGGTGCTGTGGATCACCTTCTTCGTGGCCCTCGGTTTCGCCGTCCGGGAGTTCCTCGACACCGGCGCCGACGGCGACCGTGCGCCGCCCATGACAACCCCGAGCAACCCACCGCCCAGGCACGCCTGACTGTGAGGGCGTGGAGGGCACCGGTCGGGGGGAGCGAAACGACGTTCGGGCCACTGCCCCCACCAGGACATGAGCCGGCGGAACGTGCCGGCGCTGACAGTGAACCGTGGACCGCAGCAGGAGCCGTCGGGCCCGCCCCGCTCGGTGCGCCCGACCACGTTCAACGAACGTGCCGTCCCGGGGGCGGCGCCTCTCGGCGCGTCTCGCAACGAGCGGTACGACAACGGCGCCCTACCTCGGCGGGACGGGCTGGACCGGGGTGGTGGTGCTTCTGGCGGCGTGGCTGACGATGGCCGTCCGGGAGATCGCGCCCACCACCCGGGTCTACCTCTTCACCGACCTGGAGGGCCGGACCCGGCGTTACACGACCTCGAGACCGTTCCGGGAGAGCCGAACGGTCCTGGCGCTGCCGGACGAGGACAGCGCCGTGGAGTGGTCCCGGCACGCGTTGCTGTCGTCCAGCGGTCTGTGGGTGTTCCTGTTCCTGTCTCCGTTCCTGCTCGTCATCGCCGTGTCGGCCGTCGTGTGCGTCCCCGGTCTCCTGCTCGCCTGGCTGTGAGTCCGGATCGTGCCGGGGGACGGCTGCCGGTGCCGAGGACCACCACGGTGTAGCGCTGGTCTCCGGTCGCCATCGAGACCTCTCGCGGTGCGGGGACGGTGAGCGGCGGCCCGTACAGCCGCTGACGGGCGTGGGGCCCTGCTGACCGTCCACCAGGTACTGCGTACCGCGATGGCCGACGCCACCGACAGCGTCCCTGGCACCGACAGCGTCCCTGGCACCGCCGCCGACCGGGCCGGCTTCCTCATCGCCGTCGCCGCCGCCCGGGACCAGCTCCTCCTGGCCGCCCGGCGTCATCAGGATGCCTGCCTACGCCATGCCACGGCGAACAGTGGGCGCACGGCTGCGCCGACACGCAGCACCAGTCCTCGACGCTGGCGCACTGTCGGGCGTGAGTCGCTTCAGTCGCTGCAGAAGGCAGCTCCAGTACCCCCGGCTGCCGGATGGCTCCGCAACGCGCCTTGTTCATCGGCGCGACGAGGTTCGCGCCGAGGGTGGCCTGCAGAGCGGCGACGAGTGCGGGGGCGGCACCGTACCGGAACCGCCGATCCGGACGGCGCCCGCGTGGTCGCCGCCGGGGCGGGCGCGGCCGGCAGGCACGGCGTGGGGCCGGACCCGCAGGCATGACCTGAGCATCGCTGGGCAGCCGAGCTGGCGAGAGGCCGGACGGCACCGGCAGCGCCACCACGGGGCCCTCAGACCCCGCGCAGCCCAGCGAGGTGCGTCCGGCAGCCCCTGCAACGAGAGGAGAACGCCATGACCACGGCCCGCGAGATCATGACCGAGGGCGCCGAGTGCATCGGCGAGCGGGAAGCCGTCCTGGAGGCGGCGAGGAAGATGACCGAGCTGGGCGTCGGCGCGCTGCCGATCTGCGGCACCGACGACAGGCTCAAGGGGTCCTCACCGACCGCGACATCGTCGTCAAGGTCCCCGGGGTCGGCAAGGACCCCACCCAGGTGAAGGCCGGCGAACTCGCGCAGGGCGAGGCCGTCACCATAGGGGCCGACGACGACGCCCACGAGATCCTGCGCACCATGGGCTCCCACCAGGTGCGCCGTCTGCCCGTCATCGACGGCCACCGGCTGGTCGGCATCGTCGCCCTGGCCGACGTCGCCCGCGCCCTGCCCGACGCCAAGGCCGGAGACCTCCTCCAGGCCATCTCCACCGACTGACCACGCCGTCGCTACCCACCGGCCGGCCCACCCCTCCCCGTGGGCCGGCCGGCCCCTCACCCAGCGGGCCTCGACGGCGGGCGCGTGACACCTGCGCAGCCGGGGCCGCGGATCGCGGGCAAGCGGTAGGTTGACGGCTGCCAACTGTGGGGAGAGCGCCGACATGACCATCGATCAGGCTGCCCTCGGCAACGCGGTGAAGGCGGTCGTCGCCGCCGCGCACGTCGATGACCCGGCTGCGCTGTACCGGGCCGTGATGCCGCCGGCCGGCACGGGCACGCCTCCGACCGAGGCCGCCGCCTGGTTCGGGTCGCTCGTCATTCACCTGGCGCTCACTGCGGCGGCCTCTTCGGAGCTGGAGCGGGGCTGCTCCCGGGGAGCCGTCTCGGAATGGGTCGAGGAGGTACTGGGCCCGGTGCCCACCCCGGCGCGGCTGCGCGCCGAGGACCCTGGCCGCATCGACCACGTCGAAGCCGTGAGCGCAGCAGCGGACTACCTGCGGTGCCGCGAGTACGCCGTCGACCTGATCGGGGTGGGCCTGGTCGAGCCGGATGTGGCACCGGACGAGCGAGCCGTCGATGCCCACTGCGCGGTGACGAACGACAAGGATGCGCGGATCACCGTGATGTCGATGCTCGGTCGCCTCGCCACCGATCCCGGCGGGCGAGGCTGACGGTGCCACCCCGGTAGCCGCTGGCACCGCTCTGTGGCGGTTCCAGGGCGCTTCTGTCATGTACATGATTATATGACAGGGAGCCGCGCCCGGATGCGCGCCCATCGGAGACGTCCATCGCACACCTGGAGACCTCATGAATCCCACCTCCGCTTCCCGCCGACAGCGTCTGCGCGCTCCCGGCGCCGCTTGCCTCGCGCTGTTATGTTCCGCCGTCCTCGGCGCCGCGACACCGGCGCATGCCTTCAGCGGGGGGAACCACGAGAAGATCACCCGGGCCGCCCTGGGGCCCGGGGGCTGGCACCCGAACTCGCTGACGGCGATGGCGGACGGGAACTCGGGCGCGATCGTCGCCAACGACCACGGCCAGTACTTCGGCATCGGCAAGCTCCACTGCGACAACGCCGACTACCTCGACCACCGGTACGACAACCGCTACCCCCGAACCCGCGCGCAGGCCGATGCCGAGATCATCGACTGCGTCGAGAGCTCCATCGACCACGTCAAGAGGGCCCTCGCCTCCGCGGACCGGCTGGTCGACGCGAACGGGCACGTCATCGCCGCCCAGACCTCCATGTCCCCGGCCTGTACGTGGAACGACCAACCGGGACGGGCGAAGTGCGAGGTGCTGGAGGACCTGGGCCGCGGCTGGCACCAGATCGAGGACTTCTACGCCCACAGCAACTGGGCCGACCAGGCCGCACCAGGAGCCGTCGGCGTCAAGAACCCCCCGGGTCTGGGAAGGACCGACCTCCCCGCGTTCTTCTCCATCGCCCGCTACAGCTCCATGAGCAGGGCCGACTGGGTCAAGGACGCCACCGGCCACATCCCGCACGACCTGTCGACCGGCTGCTATCCGGACCGCGACCACACCGGGACGGTCTCCGACTGCACGAACCGCGTCACCCACGACGGGGTACTGAACAAGGACACGAAGGACAGTCCGCGTTCGAGCACCGGCCGCAACTTCGACCACGCCTACGACCTCGCCGTCACGGACATCGCACGCCAGTGGAAGGAGTTCAAGGACGAGCTCCAGCGCAAGTACCCGAACAACGGCCGGGCCAAAGCGATGATCTGCGCCATCACCCACGACCACCCGGACAAGACCTGCCCCTGACACACCACCGCGACCCACCGGCCAGGCCGTCGCCGACACCCTCCAGCAGGGCGGCGCGGCCGGCCTCCCCGACGATGTCGATGGTGGGTTCCGAGGCCAACAGGGCGACGACTCCGGCGCGCATGACCGTGTGGTCGTCGACCACGATGATGCGGAGTCCGGCCGGTTCGGTTCGGGCTGTTATCTGGACAGGGAGTTGACTCATACCGGAGATCCTGGGCTGTCAAGGGCAGTAGCCGACACGTCCGGCCGGTTGAACCCGAGGTCCACCAGTCAGTGGACGGCAGGGGGTTGCCTCCGTGGACGGCGTGCGGTTCGTCGTGCCCGTGCCGACGGTGTACGCCCGGCCGAACCCGGAATAATGGGCGCTGCGTCAGAAGTGCTGGGGCGGCTCCGGCAGTTCGGAGGTGACGGCACGGATGGCGTTCCGGAGCCAGCGCTGCCCCAGGTCACCGTCGAGCCGGGGGTGCCAGGCCATCTGGTACCCCAGTGGGCGGACTTCCTCGGGAGCGGGCAGGATCCGGATGCCGGGGTCCGGGTGCTGCACCGCGAGCAGCCGCGCGGGCAGTGTGAGGATCAGCCGGGTGCCCGGGATCGAGCGCAGGGCCAGGGAATGGTAGGGGACGGTCAGTCCGGCCCGGCGGCGTTCTCCGAGGTCTTCCAGGCGCTGTTCGATCGCGGTCTGACGCTCGCCGATGGTGCCGACGATGACATGGGTGGCGTCCAGGTACTCCTCCAGGGCAATCGCCGGACGTTCGGCGAGCGGATGGTCCGCGGAGAGCGCGCAGACGAACCGGTCGTCGAGGAGGTGCTCGGTGTGCAGGGCGGTGACCGGCGTTGATCTGGCGAAGAACACCAGGTCGACGACCCCCCGGTCGAGGTCCTCGAAGATGGCGTCGTGCCAGGTGCGGAAGTGCAGTGTGGAGCGCGGCGACTCCCGGAACACACGCTGGAAGACCGCGGGCGCGAACACCTGGGTGAAGTCGGTCCCCGCGACCCGGAAGGCCTCGGCGGCCTCGGCGGGGTCGAACCCCTCCGGGGCGAACAGGCTCTCCAGCCGCGGCAGGACCGCCCGCAGCTGACGCTGGACGCGCTCGGCCCGCGGGGTGAGCCGGTACCCGCCCGGCGTACGCACCAGCAGCTCGTCATCGAGGGTGTCCCGCAGCCGTTGCAGGGCCCGGCTCATCGCCGGCTGGCTCATCCCGGCGACTTCGGCTGCGCGTGAGACATGCCGCTCCTCCAGCAGTGCGGCGAGGGGGAGCAGCAGGTTGAGGTCGACCCGTTCAATATGCACCATGTGAATAATTTATATTTCTATGATGCATTAGACAAATAAACACACGTGGAGGAGTGTTGATCCCGTCGTCGGGCGACCGCCCGCGAACTCCCCCAGTGCCAGGCGTCCGTCCGGATGCCGAATCAGGAGCAGCCATGAACCGCGCGGTATCGCAGAACGGATCCGGCCGGCCCAGGGTGGCCGTGGTGACCGGCGGCTCGGGCGGCATCGGTGGCGCGGTCGCGCGCCGGTTGGCCGCGGACGGCATGGCCGTCGTCGTCCACTACGCAGGCAGCGCGGCGAAGGCCGGGGCGGTCGTCGAGTCGGTCACCGCAGCCGGCGGAACGGCTGTGGCCCTGCCCGGCGATGTCGCCGAGCCGACGGAGATGGCCGGGCTCTTCGACGCCGCGGAGGAACGGTTCGGGGGCGTCGACGCGGTCGTCAACACCGCCGGGATCATGCTGCTGGCCCCGCTCGCCGAGATGGAGCCGGAAGCCTTCGACCGTATGCACCGGGTCAACGTCAGGGGAACCTTCGTGGTCTCCCAGCTCGCCGCCCGCACGCTGCGCCCCGGCGGCGCGCTGATCAACTTCTCCAGCTCGGTGACCCGGCTCCAGCAGCCCGACTACGGCGGCTACGCGGCGACCAAGGGCGCGGTCGAGGCCATGACCCTGATCCTGGCACGCGAGCTGCGCGGCCGGGACGTCACCGTCAACGCGGTGGCCCCCGGGCCCACTGCCACACCGCTGTTCGTAGAGGGCAAGAGCGAGGAGCTGATCGCCCGGATCGCCGCCGCCGCACCGCTGGAGCGGCTCGGCACCCCCGCGGACATCGCCGAGGCCGTCTCCTTCCTGGCCGGCCCCGCCGGCCGCTGGATCAACGGCCAAGTGCTGTTCAGCAACGGCGGCATCGCCTGACCCCCTCCCCCACTTCCGCCGCCGTTCTCCCTCTCCGTTCCTCCCCTTCACCAGGCTCCTGTCCCTGCCCTTCGGCGAGCGCCCTTTCCGCAGCGTGGTGGACCTGGCCGAGTCCCTGGTCGAACAGGCCGACTCCGCCGCGCTGGAGGCGCGCACGGACTTCGTGCGACGCACGGGCTTCGAGGAGGTCCTGAACGTCGCCCGGGCGTGGGCCGCCCCGTACCCGTTCCATCACCGATCACATCGATCCCCCTGACGAATGGAAAAAGACGTCATGACCCGCGGTCAGCTGGACTCCGTCTCCGACCTGTTGCTGAACTCTCCGCTGGACCTGGGCGGCGACGTGGCCAAGATGCGCCGCGTCTTCGAGGAGATGCTCGGCGCCGCGCCGCTGCCCGACGACGTCCGCACCCGGACCACCGAGCTGGGCGGGGTGCCCGCCGTCGAGGTGCGCGCCGGCGCCAGCGCGCCGACAGCCGGCACCCTGCTGTACTTCCACGGCGGCGCCTACGCGATCGGCTCCGCCGCCGCCGGCGTCGGCCTGGTCTCCGAGATCGCCCGGCGCACCGCGGCCACCGCCCTGTCCGTCGACTACAGGCTCGCCCCCGAACACCCCTTCCCGGCCGCCGTGGACGACGCGCTGGCCGCCTACCGGGCACTACTCGACGAGGGCACCCGGGCCGGGTCGGTCGCGGTCGTCGGCGAGTCGGCCGGCGGCGGCCTCGCCCTCGCCCTACTGCTGGCGATCCGGGACGCGGGGCTGCCGCAGCCCTCGTCCGCGAGCGTCCTGTCCCCGTGGACAGACCTCACCCAGTCCGGCGGTTCCATGACCACCCGGGCCGACGCGGATCCGGCGCTCACCCGCCGGGCCCTTCGGACCCGGGCCGCCGACTACCTCGCCGGGGCGGATCCACGCACCCCGCTGGCCAGTCCGCTGCACGCCGATCTGCACGGACTGCCACCGCTGCTGGTCCAGGCCGGCGGCCGGGAGATCCTGCTCGACGACGCCCTGCGGCTTGCTGCGCGGGCCGCCCACGCCGACGTCCCGGTCACCCTGCGGACCTTCCCCGGAGCGCCACACGTCTTCCAGGGCTTCGCCCCGCTCGTCGACGAGGCGGCGCAGGCCCTCGACCAGGTCGCTGCCTTCATCAACGGCCATGTCCAGCCGGAGAAACGCCCGTGAAAGCCGTACGTTTCCACCGCTGCACAGACATCGACGTGCTCGGCGTCGAGGACCTCGAACCGCGTCCACTGGGCCCGCGCGACGTCCTGGCACGGGTGCGGGCAGCCGGACCAACCCGGGCGAGGCCGAGATCCGTACTCGGCCGGCCCGGGCGGGTGTCAGCTCCAGACCCGTCGCTCCTGACTGCGGGGGTCGTCGACCTGGGACCATTCGGCGTTGATGCGCATCGTGGCCCGGCGTTCGGTGTCGTACCGGTCCCAGCCGGGATCACCGGTGGTGGCGAACCGGACCCAGGTCCCGTGCATGCGGGCCGCGAGGTCCGTGGGGGGCTCGTCGGGGCCGAGCAGGGAGGCGGGGCCCCGCAGTTGCGGGAGGTGCGCGAGATCGAAGACGAAGGGCAGTTCGACCGTGTGCGTGGCGCCGAGTTCTCCGTCCAGGGCGTGCGAGCGCCAGGCGAACTCGTAGGCGAAGGTGGTGGATCCGGGCTGCGTGGCGTGGGCGTCGGCCAGGGCCCTGCTACCCGCGCCGAACAGCGCGTCGCCCATGACGGCGGAGCGGAGTTCGCCGTGGGACGCCCCGGGACGTGTCGAGCGGTAGGTCTCGACGAGGCGCGCCGGGTTCGGGTGCGAGCGCGCCGCCGCGTCGGCCACGTCCTCGGCGGTCGAAGAGGCGTACTTGTCCACGGGGACCAGGTAGAGGAGGCCCTCTTCGGTGTTGGTTCCGACGAGCAGGTCGATGCCGGCGCCGTGTCCGGCGGCGACGGACACGGCGGGCTGGGTGTCCAGGACCAGGCTGAAGGGACTGAGGCCGATCAGCGGGTCGCGGTGGGTGTCGGTCCGCAGGTCGATGCCCACGAGTCCGGAGGCCGCCTCCACCAGACGCTCGTCGGAGAGCCGCGCGAAGGCGTCCGCGTGCGGTTCGACGCCCAGTGCCGTGGCGGCCGCCGCGGTCACGCGGGCGGCCTGCTCGGTGGTGAACGCCCCCAGGCCGCTGCCGCTCTGCACGATCGCCCTGCGGAACAGCCCCACGGCCGCCGGGGCGGCGAGGACGCCGCCGACGATGGTGGCCCCGGCCGACTGGCCGAAGAGCGTGACGTTGTCCGGGTCGCCGCCGAACGCGGTGATGTTCTCCCGCACCCAGGACAGCGCCGCGACGACGTCGAGCAGACCGCGGTTGGCGGGGGCGCCGGGGAGGTCGAGGAATCCGGCGATGCCGAGCCGGTAGTTGAGCGTGACGAGGACGACGCCGTCACGGGCGAAGGCGGACCCGTCATACAGCGCGGAGCGCGTCGAGCCGGCGACGAATCCGCCGCCGTGGACGAACACCATCACGGGCAGGCCGGCCCGATGCGCGGCGGGCGTCCACACGTTGACGGTGAGGTAGTCCCCGCCGCGGCTCCAGCCGGTGCCGAAGTAGGGGGCCATGTCGATGCTGCCGAGCTTGCGCTCGGACTGAGGAGCGTTGGGGCCCGGTACGGTGGCGTCGCGTACGCCCTCCCACGGTTCGTGCGGCAGCGGGCGCGCGAACCGGCCGGCGCCCACGGGCGGAGCGGCGTAGGGGATGTTCAGGAACACGGCCGTGCCGTCGTTCCGGCGCAGACCGCGGACGGCTCCCTGCGCGGTCGTCACGACGGGTTCGGAGCGGTGGTTCATCTCTGGTGCCTCTCGGGGTGTTTCAGCCCTGCGCGGTGGACGGGGCGAAGGGCGCCCAGCCCTTGATGGAGAAGGCGCTTCCCTCGCGCACGACTTCGGCGGCGCCGTGGCCGCCCAGGTGGGCGGGGACGACGAGGGCGTTGTTGTCGGCCGCCCAGCCCAGGACCTTGCGGCGGGTGGCGCGGGCTTCGACGGGGTCCTCGCAGAAGCAGCTGTTGGCGTCCGGTTCGAGGATCTGCACCGGGCTGTGCAGCAGGTCACCGACGAACACCGCGCGGTCCGTCCCCGAGGTGAGGGTCAGCACGGAGGAGCCGGGCGTGTGGCCGGGAGCGGCGTCCAGGCGCAGGTTCGCGTCGATCCGGTGGCTGTGCTCCCACAGCAGGGTCCGGCCGGCCCGGTGCACCGGGGCGACGCTGTCCTCGAAGACGTTCTGGTTGCCGCGGCCGAGGAGGGGCTCGTGCCCGTTCTCCGGGTTCCAGAAGTCGAAGTCGGCCTTCGGCATCAGGTACGTGGCGTTCGGGAACGTGGGCACCCACTGTCGCCCGTCCAGGTGGGTGTTCCAGCCGACGTGGTCGATGTGGAGGTGCGTGTTGATCACGACGTCCACGTCCTCGGGCCGGACGCCGGCGCGGGCGAGGTTGGCCAGGAAGTCCGTCTCGAGGCGGTTCCAGACCGGGGCGTAGGGACGGTCCTTGTGGTTGCCCACCCCGGTGTCGACCAGGATCGTCCTGCCCTCGCTGCGCAGCAGCCAGGTCTGGATCGCGGATTTCACGGTGTTGGTACCGGAATCCAGGAAATGCGGAGCCAGCCATTCGGCACCGGTTTCCCAGACCTCCTTCGAGCTTTCCGGGAAGAAGGTGTCGGGCGTCATGTCGACGGAGCCGAAGTATTCCCAGACCCGGGTGATCGAGACGTCGCCGAGGGTCATCTGTTCCATGGGGGGTCTCCTTGGAGTCCGGAGGATCGGTCCGACCGTACGAGCCACTCCGGTGGGCGCGGTATCAGTCACGTGACTGCACTTGGCTGCACCCCGGTCCGGGCACCGCGGTACCCCCGCGTTAGGATCCGGGGAGTCTCGATTCCCTGGAGTGTCCGTGGAAAGCGATGGGAGGGCTCGCGGGGAGAAGCGCTCGGCCCGGAATTCCGGGGTGACCCCGGTGGGCCGGGAAGCCGAGACCGCGGAGATAATCCGGCATGTCGGCGCTCATCGGTCCCGCAGTGGCGTGTTGATCGTCACGGGTGACCCCGGTGCCGGAAAGAGCACGCTGCTCGACATCGCGGCCGACCACGCGCGAAGGGCGGGTACCCGGGTGCTGCGATCGGTGGGGAGCCGGTCCGAGGCGCATCTCGGATTCGCCGGTCTCCACCAGATGCTGCGTCCGGTGCTCGGTGCGGCGGCCGGTCTACCGGCACGGCAGCGCGGCGCGCTCCGTGCTGTCCTGGGGCTCGACGAGTGTGCCGAGGCCCCCGGCACGATGGTGGTGGGTCTGGCGGTCCTGAACCTGCTGTCGCGCGTAGCGGAGACGGCAACGCTGCTGGTGGTCGTCGACGACGCCCAGTGGATCGACCGCGGGTCCCTGGAGGTCCTCTCCTTCGTGGCACGACGCATGGACAGCGAGCCCGTGACCCTGCTGGTCGGGGTCCGCACGGCGGCCGCTCTGCCCGGCTTCGACGGGGAGTACGAGTGCCTCGAACTCGGCCCGCTGGACGGGGAGGCGGCCAACCGGCTGCTCGACCGGCAGCCCACACCGCCTGCCGGCCGAACCCGGGTGCGGATCCTGGAGGAGGCGGCCGGCAACCCGCTGGCCCTGGTGGAACTCGCCCGCGCCACCGCACTGCGGGGCCCCGGGGCCATCGGCCTGGAGGGACCGCTGCCGGTCACCGACCGCCTGGAACGGATCTTCGCGGAGCACGCGGCGGACCTGCCGGAAGCGACCCGCCGCATCCTGCTGCGCCTCGCGGCTGCCGACGCGGCGGACGCCAGGGCAGCCGCCATGGGCCTCCCGGAAACCGACGACCGGGCATGGGAGCCCGCGGACCGGGCCGGGCTCGTACGTCGGGACGGATCCGTGATCTCCTTCCGCCACCCGCTCGCCCGCTCCGCCGTCTACCATTCCTCGTCGTTCGGGGACCGCCGCAGGGCGCACCTCGCCCTCGCGGAACTGCTGCGTGAGGAACCGGACCGCCGCGCCTGGCACCTCGCCGCCGCGACGGTCGGCCCTGACCAGGACGTGTCGACCGCCTTGCAGCACACGGCCGACCGGGCCCGGCGCCGCGGCGGCTTCGCGGCCGCTGCCGCGGCCCGGCAGCGCGCCGCGGAACTCAGCCCGCGCCGCGAGGACCGGGCGCGCCTGTTCAGCGAAGCCGCCGCCGACGCCGTCTTCACGGGTCAACTCGGGTGGGTGGAACACCTGGCCGCCGCGGTCCGCGACTGCTCCGACGATCCGGTGCTCCTGCGCGAAGCCGCGCTGGCCACCGGCCGGCTCATGTCCCTCGGCTCCCATCACACGACGGCGTTCGCCCAGCTCATGCGCGTGGCCAGGGAGGCGGACACGGACTCCTCCGTCCTGCTCGACGCGCTGGCCGCGGCCGCGGTGGTCCGCTACTACTCGGGCGAGGATTCCCAGCACCACCAGATCCGGAGCCTGCTGTCCCGCGTACCCGACGAGCCCGCCGGTGCGGCGATGCACGCCTGGGTGCTGGCCGTCTGCGACCCCGCCGGCGCAGGAGCGTCCCTCGTGCCGGTGCTGCCCGAGCTCATCGCCGAGACCAAGGGCGACCACCAGCGGCTGACCGCGCTCGCCATCGTTGCCTGGCTGCTCGACCAAACCGCCCTCGCCGCCAGGACCTTCGACGAGGCGTTCGACCAGTGGCGGGCCCACGGCCCGTTCCCGGACGGGCTCGGATGCGCGGTCGGCTGGACCCGTCTGGACCAGGGCCGGTGGGCCGAGGCCCGCTCGGTGGCGGCCGACATCGCGGCCACGGCGTCGGTGGCCGGACTCGACCACGCCGAGGCCTGCGCCCGTGTACTCGACGCCACGGTGGTCAGCCTCCTCGGCGACCCCGCCGCCGCGCGCCGGCTCGTCGAGCGCGCCCTGTCCCTCGTCGACCCGCTGGAGAGCCGCTCCGTCGCGGTCTTCGCACGCAGGGCCCTGGGGATGGCGGCCGTGGCCGAGGGCGACTACGACACCGCGTACGCACAGTTCCGCGCCGCGTTCACCGCCGACGGCGAACCGGTCCACTACCACGTCTCCCACACCGTCCTGGCCGAACTGGCCGCAGCGGCCGTCCGCCGGGGAGAGCAGCAGCACATCGCAGAGCTGCTGGAACGGTCGGCGCGCCGCCTCGGTGCGGGCATGTCGGCACGGGTGGCCGCACTGATCGACCGGGGCCGCGCGCTGCTGGCGGATCCCGAACACGCGGAGCCGTTCTTCCGGGCGGCGCTCGCGGACCCCGCCGGCGAGCAGTGGCCGTTCGAACGGGCGCAGACCCGGCTGGACTACGGGGAGTGGCTCCGGCGCCGCCGCCGTATCGCCGAAGCCCGCCCACTGCTCAGCGCCGCTCTGGAGACCTTCCAGCGGCTGGGCGCGCGGCCGTGGATCGAACGGGCCCGGGCGGAACTGCGCGCCGCCGGCATCGAGGCGACCGACGCCGTGCCCAGCGCCCTCGCCGAACTCAGCCCCCAGCAGCAGCAGATCGTCCGACTGGCGGCCCGCGGCCTGACGAACCGTGAGATCGGGGAGAGGTTGTTCCTTTCACCGCGCACGGTCAGCTCCCATCTCTACCGGGTCTTCCCGAAGCTGGGCATCACCGCCCGCTCACAGATCCGGGATGTGCTCGAAGGGGCCCTACCCGGTACCGGAGTTCAGAGCTGACGGTCGACGCCGACCGGGCCCAGGTGGGGGCCGCGGCCGGTCTCCACCAGCCAGGCCCGCACCACCCCGGTGACGTCGCCGTGGTGGTCGGCGACGCGCCGGGACCACTCGGCGGCGTCGAACCCCCTGAGCTTCCTCCGCTGGGTGGGAAGTGCCGATCACCGGGTCAGGGCCGGCGGGGGCTACCGGGCAGGCGGCCCACTGGGCGGTTCCCAGCCGCGTGTGAGGATGTCGAAGATCGCCTCGACGGCGGCATGGCGGTCTTGCCGGCCGCGAGTGAGGGCCGGAATGTCGAGCACGAATCGAGCAAGAGCCGTACAGGCCGGGTCATCGTGGTCCACGCCGACCTCGTCGGCGATGGCTGCGCTGAGGCTGTCGGTGTACCGGGTCCACATCCGTTCGGCGTACGCGCGCAGCACCGGCGTGGACTCCACCAGGTCGGTGAACTCGGCCGCCTGAGGATGTGCGTCGATCGGGGGCCAGGTGTCGAGGACGTGCTGCCGGAGGGCACCGAGGATGCTCTGGCCACCGGGTCGCTCCCGCACCGCGGCGATCAGTTCTGACTCGCGGTCCTGGTCCTGGTCGAACACCAGCGCTTCCTTGCCGCTGAAGTGCTTGAACACCGTGGCGGTCGACACGTCGGCGGCGTCGGCGACGTCTCGGATGGCTACTTGATCGTAGCCACGTTCCAGAAAGAGCTGCAGTGCGGCGTCGGCGATCGCCTGCCGGGTGGCTGCCTTCTTGCGGTCTCGGCGACTGACGTGGGGCGCGGTCATGGCTAGAGCCTATCCGATAGTCGAACCGGTCTCTAAGTAGAGTCGTTGCACCTTTTTACTCGTTCTGCTTTCATGAGGTCGTCAGCACCCGAGCGGCACGTCCCTTGGCGGCACGGTCGTCGTCGGCACCGCACCGCCCCGTTGCCGACCCATCCGGCAATGGGACGCGCGGGGCACCTCCGCGACCGGGGCGACCTCCAAGTGCCGCCGCCCCCTGTTCGCCCGATGACTCCTCTCCTCCGACCGAAGGAACAAGCATGAAGTCCCCAGCACCCGCCAACGCCCGCATCAGCATCATCGGCGCCGGACCCGGCGGACTGACCTGCGCACGCATCCTCCAGCAGCGCGGCATCGCGGTCACCGTCTACGACCGCGACCCGGGGCGCGACTCCCGCAACCAGGGCGGCACCCTCGACCTGCACGCCGACAACGGCCAGATCGCCCTGCAAGAAGCCGGCCTGCTCGACGAGTTCTTCGCCCTCGCCCGTCCCGAAGGGCAGGAAATGCGCCAGATGGACCCGAGTGGCGCGATCACGTCCCACCAAGTCCCGGCGCCCGACGAACTCTTCAAGCCGGAAATCGACCGCGGCCAGCTGCGCAACCTGCTGCTCGACTCCCTGGAGACGGGAACTGTGCGCTGGGGCCACTCCCTCGACACGATCGGCGGACCCGCCGACGGGCCGCGGCAACTGCACTTCGCCGACGGCACGAGCACCGAGACCGATCTGGTCATCGGCGCCGACGGCGCCTTCTCCCGGGTACGCCCGGCCGTGTCCCCCGCCGTCCCCGGATACACCGGGATCAGCTTCCTGGAAGCACGGTTCTCCGACGTCGACAACCGACACCCCGAGATCGCTGAGCTGGTCGGCTCGGGCAGCGCCCACGCGGCTGATGGCGAACGCAGCCTGTTCGCCCAGCGCAACAGCGGAAACCACATCCGCGTCTACATCATCCAACGCGTTCCGATCGACTGGATCGGCGCCAGGGGGCTGGCCGCCGAGGACACCGACGGCATCCGCGCGGTGCTACGCGACGAGTACGCCCACTGGTCGCCCCGCATGCGCCGGATGATCACCGAGAACGACGGCCCCTACATCCACCGCCCGATCCTCGCCCTCCCCGCCCCGCACACCTGGGACCACACCCCGACGGTGACCCTGCTCGGCGACGCCGCCCACCTCATGCCCCCGCTCGGCGTCGGCGTCAACCTCGCCATGCTCGACGCCGGCGAACTCGCCCTGGCCCTCGCGAACGCGGCCACTGTCGACGACGCCATCCGCGCCTACGAGAGGACCATGCTCCCCCGCTCCACCGAGACGGCCAAAGCCCTCGAACACGGCACCGAACACCTGCTGTCCGCCGACATACCCGACTTCGGCGGCGACGACGACGCCCAGCCCTAGGGGCCCGGCGACCCCGTTACGGGGTGAAGGTCAGCTTCGGCCGGGGCTTGAGGCTCGTCAGGCACAGCAGGTACTTGTCACTCCCCCGCTTGTACGTGAAGTAGCTGTCGGCGTCGGGGTACTTGCGGCACTCCGCCTCACCGTCGGTGGTGTCGTCGGCCCGGCCCACGACGCGGGCGTCCGCCTGCGGGTCGGAGCAGGGGACCACCTTGACGTCCGGGTTGTTGTCGTTCAGACCGGACATGGCGAGCGGGCTGCCGTTGTGGACGCAGTCGCCGGCCTTGGCGAACTCGGGGTCGTCCTTCAACAGGGCGAAGAGCAGCGCGATCAGGACCGCCGGGATCAGCAGGCCGACGATCGTGGGCCGCAGGTAGACCGGCTTGCCGGTGTCCATCGGCGTGCCGGGGGCTCCGGGCAGCGGCTCCGCCAGCTTGTTGATCTTCAACCGCTGCGGGACGTTGAACAGCATGACGATCGGATTGACGATCATCGACGGAATGCCCCACCAGCCCTGCCAGAGGGTGTCGGAGGTCATCTCCCGGTGGGTGGCGATGCCGCAGGTGCGGCAGAACGGGCCCCGTCGCTTGAGGTAGCGCATGACGATGACGAAGCCCTGGTGGCCGCGGATGGTGGCGTCCACAGCCGGTACGGAGCCGCAGACGGCGCAGGTGAGCCGCCCCTCGCCGTACCCGGCCGCCCCCTGGGCCGGGGCTGCGGAGGCGGTCTCCGTGGGCGCGGTGGTGTCGGGCAGCTCGGCAGGCTGAGTGGAAATGGTGAATCCCCCGTGGTGATCAATGAAGTGTGCTGGGGAAACCTACCGCCCTGCGACCACCGAGAACGGGCCATCGATCCCCCAAGGGCCGGATGGTCACCGAACCGTGATCATGAGCACCGCGAGGTAGGCGCGGGTCCAGTGCGCGCACCAGGGCACCTTCGGCTGTCGGGTGGTGGTCACTCGCCTCCTCCGCGGAACAGGCCGTGAAGGTGCCTCAGCCGGCCGACGTCATCGCGTCCGGTACCGGTCCCTGCTCCGCACCGATGGTTCAATGGGCCGGGTTGGCATTGCGTTCCCGGAGACGCCGGAGATCGGAATCATCCGATCGGGATTCACCGATTCCTGGACGGTTCTCGACGGCGGCGAGGACCGGACGTTCCCGGCCGACGCACCGCGCGAGTGCATCGACCACGTGTTCGCGGGCCGGGGGGTGCGGCCGGTACGGATCGGCCCGGTCACCGACGATCCGGTGGCCTCGGACCACCTGCCGGTGCTGGCCCGGCTGGCGCTGGACGTACGCCGCCTCCGCCGCGTCCGGCAGTCCCTGCCGAGCCCCGGGCCCGAGGAACCCGGGCGGAGCCCTGACGGCCGCATCCCTCGCGCGGCGCCGATCCTCGCGCGTTCGGACCACTGCGCGTGCCGGTGCGCACCAGCCGCGTCAGGCTGGCGCCAGATCCTGTTCGGCGGCCGGAAGGGAACGGCGATGACAGCAGCGCCGACGACGGACGCCCTCGCGGCGCCCGTCGACCTCAACCACCCGGGTCACTACCTGCACTGGGGCGTGCTCCAGATCTCCGTGGCGAACCTGGTGGTCATGTGCCTGATGGTGACGCTCTTCGTCGCCGCACTGCTGCTGCCCTTCCCGCGGGGGCCGCGTGATGGTGAGTAGCTGGACCGGGGCGGTGCGGCGGTACGCCCTGCGGAGGCTGCCGTCCGAGAAGCTCATCCCGGAGACCCAGCCGGCCTACATGGCGTCGTGGATCTACGTCTTCGGGGTGCTCACCGTGTCGGCGCTGGTGGTGGTCCTGGTCTCCGGCGGTGTGCTCGCGCTGATGGGCCCCGGCTGGTGGCACACCTCGGGTGTCGGTAGGTACGTCAACAGCGTCCACTTGTGGAGCGTGGAACTGTTCATGGCCGTCATGGTGGTCCACCTGTGGGGCAAGTTCTTCATGGCCGCCTGGCGCGGCCGTCGGGCCCTGACCTGGATGACCGGCGCCGTGACCTACCTGGTCTCGCTCGCCACCGCTTTCACCGGCTACCTGGTCCAGCAGAACTTCGACTCCCAGTGGATCTCCGGGCAGGCCAAGGACGCGCTCAACGCGAGCGGCGTCGGCGCCTGGTTCAACGTCTTCGACTTCGGCCAGATGCTGATGTGGCACATCCTCCTGCTCCCGCTCGTGATCGGGCTGCTGTCCGTCTGGCACATCCTGCTGGTCCGCATGCGCGGCATCGTGCCGCCGATCGGCGCCACCGCACCCGAGGACGGGCGGTGAAGCCGCCCCAGGTGCCCGAGTCGGACGCCTTCCCCACCCGCCGCTACGACCTCGTCAAGGAGTTCACGATCGCGTTGGCGGTCACCGCCCTGCTCAGCGCGGGACTGGCCGGCCTGTTCTCCTCCCCGAACGTGCCACCGACCACCCTGGCGTCCTGGTCCACCGCTGCCCCGAACGACTTCACCGCGACGGCTGTGGCCGAACTCGCCGGCACCAGCACCTCCGCGCAGTACGGCCCGCCCTACAACCACACCCCGGGGGCCGGCCAGAAGATCGGCCCGCTCAGCCTGCAGCGGGCCGCCGGCGTCCGCATCCCCGTCGACCCGGCCGAGGACTTCGTGCTGCGACCCCTGCGACAGGCCCCGGAGCAGCCGGAGGTCACGGCCGCGCTCGCCCAGTGGAACGCCGCGTCCGCCGACCAGCAGCAGTCCTGGAGCTCGGCCTACGCGGACGCCCTGGACAAGGCACCGGACGGCGATCCGGCCAAGGCAGCCCCCGGCGACTACGGCCCCGTGCCGGTGCTGACCGCCCGCCTGCTGACGCTCGCCCGGGCGGGCTCACTCGACGGGCAGTTGCTGTCATCGGGCCGCTTCTACCAGACCGTCTACACCAAGCCGATGCTCTTCCTCACCGACGGCTCGTACCTGTCGGACCGGGCCACCGAACAGCACCTGACCGCCACCCAGTGGGGGATGATGAACGAGACCGGGAACTACCCCGGGCAGGCGTGGCTGTGGCTCTACACCTTCTGGTACCAGATCGACCCGTTCAAGACCTCGAAGAACGCCGATGCCGAGATCTGGGCCATCATGGCCGTGCTCAGCCTCGCCCTGATCCTGGTGCCGTTCATCCCCGGCATCCGGTCCGTTCCCCGTTGGACCAGGGTCTACCGCCTCGTCTGGCGCGACTACTACCGCACGCGGCGCTGACTGACCGGGCCGGCGGCAGGCCGGTGGTCCTGGGCGCTCAGGCGTCCGGCTGGGTGAGTCGATGACCTCGTCCGCACCCAGGTCGCGCAGCAACCCGTGCTTGCCCGCGCTGGCCGTACCGATGACGTGGGCGCCGCGGGCCTTGGCGATCTGGACGGCCAGGTGGCCGACCCCGCCGGCCCCGCCCTGGCCGCGGCCGACACCGTGGTCGTCCCGCCCACCCACGCGATGCCGGAGCTGGGGCGCGGCGGTCCGCTGCCGCCCGAGGTCACCGCGGCCGTCGCCCGCATCCGCCCCGGCACCCGGCTGGTGTCCATCTGCTCCGGCTCCTACGTGCTCGCCGCGGCCGGACTGCTCGACGGCCGGCCGGCGACCACCCACTGGAACCTCGCCCCCGAGTTCCGCCGGGCCTACCCGGCGGTCAAGGTCGACGAGGAGGTGCTCTTCGTCGACGACGGTGACGTGCTCACCTCCGCGGGCGTGGCCGCGGGCGTCGACCTCTGCCTGCACATCATCCGCCGCGACCACGGCGCGGCCGTCGCCAACCGGACCGCCCGGATGTGCGTCGTACCGCCGTGGCGGGACGGCGGGCAGGCCCAGTACATCGACCGTCCGGTCCCCGACCCCACCATCGCCGACACCAGCGCCACCCGGGCCTGGGCCCTCGACCACCTCGGCGAACCGCTGCCCCTCGGCCGGCTCGCCGAACACGCCCGGATGAGCCTGCGCTCCTTCACCCGGCGCTTCCGCGACGAGGTCGGCCTGACCCCGGTCCAGTGGCTCACCGCCCAGCGGCTCGAACTGGCCAAACAGCTCCTGGAGACCACGGACCTCTCCATCGACCTGGTCGCCCACCGGGCCGGCTTCGGCACCGCGAACTCCCTGCGCGCCCACATGCGGGCGGCGCTCGGCGTCTCATCCGCCGCCTACCGCCGCACCTTCGGCACGGACGACCGGGTGGCGGCCGGCATCCGGTCGTGAACACCCGCCCCCGGGCGACCGGGGGCGGGTGCGACCGAACGCCCCCGGGATCAGGACGACCTGGTGATGGTGTAGACGACGTAGACGCCGCACTGGGCGCCCGAGCCCTGCCGGGTGACGACCCAGCCGGCTGGAATCGTGGACGGCCCGCAGACCTGCATGCTGGTCTGGTCGGTGACCTTGACGAGGGTGTACGTCCCGTAGGTGCCGCAGAGCGAGGAGTTGCTCTGGATCGCGGTGATGACCCAGCCGCTGGGGACGGCGGACTGCGCGCAGTCCTGGAGGGTGGTCTGGGTGGTGACCTTCAACAGCGAGTACAGCGGGTAGTTGCCGCAGCCCGCGCCGTTCTGCATCGCCGTGATCACCCAGCCGGCCGGAACCGGGGAGTTGCCGCAGGCCTGGATGCTCGCCTGGTCCGACAGCTGGACGAGGGTGTACGTCCCGTAGGTGCCGCAGGCGGCGGAGGTGGTCTGGATGGCGGTGATCACCCAGCCGCCGGGAACGGCGGACTGTCCGCAGTCCTGGAGGGTGGTCTGGGTGGTGACCTTCAACAGCGAGTACAGCGGGTAGTTGCCGCAGCCCGCGCCGTTCTGCATCGCCGTGATCACCCAGCCGGCCGGAACAGGCCAGTTGGCGCAGGCCTGGACGGAGGTCCGGTCGCCCAGCGGCACGAGCGTGTAGGTGCTGTAGGTGCCGCAGGCGGGGGACACGGTCTGGATCGCCGTGATCACCCAGCCCGGCGGGATCGGGGACTGCCCGCAGTCCTGGAGGACGGTCTGGTCGGTGACCTTCAGCAGTGAGTACAGCGGGTAGCTCCCGCACGTGCCGGCGCCACTCTGCATCGCGGTGATCACCCAGCCGTCGGGTACCGGCCCGTTCGAGCAGGCCTGGACCGAGGTCAGGGCCGAGGCGTCGGCGATGGTGAAGAGCCCGTAGCCGCTGCAGCCGGACCACTGCTCGCTGACGATCACCCAGCCGGTCGGCACCGGCGTGTAGCCACAGATCGTCGTCGTCGCGCCGGCCTGCGGCGCGGTCCGCACGGCCCGCACCGGCCCGGCCGCCTGCGCGACCGGCGAACCGGCCGTCTGCGCAGCGGCCTGCGCGACCGGCGCACCTGCCAGGGTCAGACCGCCCAGCAGCAGCGCGGCCACCGCCAGTCGGCGGGACAGGAACCGTCTCAGTCCCGGTATACGCATCCTTCGACCTCCTGGTCACTCCGGCCTGTTGGCGCCTGAGAGCTTGTCAGGCCCGCGCCCCCGTGACCAGACCGCGTCGCCCGGAACGCAGCCCCGGCCGGGCCTCCCACCCCCTGTCGCAGCGTGGCCGCCCGGGGAGCCTCATGGCCTTCGTCGACCTTCCTCCGATCCCCTCCCTGACGAACACCCCTGACGTGCCGCCGACGCGGCTTCACCCGGGGAGCGTTCCTCGGGCCGCACCTCCTCGCCGACGAACACACGTCCGACGAGGCGTCAGGGAGCTGTCAAGGAAGCCGCACCGCACGCCAAGCTGCCGTCAATACCCGTACGGCTGGCGAAGGACCGGTGCTTCGCTGTGCGGCGTTCCCCCGCCGCTCCCCGAACCGCCGCCCCTTCTCGGGGGCGGCCTGGAAGGTCCCCGAGACGATGCGCCGTTCGGCTCTCACCACACCGGACACCACCAGCGACCAGCGGCAGAACTGGTTCCGCCGCCCGGAGCCGGCCCCCGAGCCGCCGCCGAGCCACCGGCCGTCCACACCCGAGGGCCGCCGCCGGCTGATCACCCGCCGGCAACTGGCCGAGGCACTGCCCGCCGCCGTCCGCAAGCTCCACCCACGCACGATGATGCGCAACCCGGTGATGCTCGTGGTCGAGACCGGCTCCGCCCTCACCACGATCAGCGCCGTCATCCACCCCGGCGTCTTCGCCTGGATGATCTCCTTCTGGCTCTGGCTGACCGTACTCTTCGCCAACCTCGCCGAGGCCGTCGCCGAAGCACGCGGCAAGGCCCAGGCCGACTCCCTGCGCGCCGCCCAGGCCGGGACGACGGCCCGACGACTTCTCCACTGGCGGGTCGGCACCCGTGACCTGCGCCACGAGGTCATCCCGGCCGAACAGTTGATGCTGCACGACATCGTGCTGGTGCCGGCCGGTGAGGCCGTCCCGCAGGACGGCGAGGTGGTCGAGGGCGTCGCCAGCGTCGACGAGTCGGCGATCACCGGGGAGTCCGCGCCGGTGATCCGCGAGTCCGGCGGCGACCGCACCGGCGTCACCGGCGGCACCAAGGTACTCTCCGACCACCTGATCATCCGCGTCACCTCCCGCCCCGGGCAGAGCTTCATCGACCGCATGATCAACCTGGTCGAAGGCGCGAACCGGCAGAAGACCCCGAACGAGATCGCGCTCAACATCCTGCTCGCCTCGCTGACCATCGTCTTCCTGCTCTCCGTCGTCTCGCTCCAGCCGATGGCGATCTACGCCCACGCCCCGCAGACCACCATCGTGCTGGTGGCGCTGATGGTCGCCCTGATCCCGACCACCATCGGCGCGCTGCTGTCCGCGATCGGCATCGCCGGCATGGACCGCCTCGTCCAGCGCAACGTCGTCGCCGTCTCCGGCCGGGCCGTCGAGGCCGCCGGCGACGTCGACGTGCTGCTCCTCGACAAGACCGGCACCATCACCCACGGCAACCGCCTCGCCGTCGCCCTGCACCCGCTGCCCGGCGCGACGATGGAACAGCTCGCCGAGGCGGCCCAGTTGGCCTCCGTCGCGGACGAGACCCCGGAGGGGCGCTCCCTCATCGAGCTGACCGATCGCCACTACTGGGTGCCACCACGCTCCCCCGGCGAACTCGGCGAGCAGCAGCCCGTCCCGTTCACCGCGCACAGCCGGATGAGCGGCGTCGACCTCACCTGGCCCGACGGCAACGGCTGCCTCATCCGCAAGGGCGCGGCCGCCGCCGTCGCCCGCTGGGTGATCGACTCCGGCGGGCACCTGCCCATGGAGGCCAGGCCCCTGGTCGAGCGGATCGCCGAAGCCGGCGGCACCCCGCTGCTGGTCGCCGTCCACGACCGGCACGGCGCCCGGGCGCTGGGCGTCGTCGAGCTCAAGGACGTGGTCAAGGAGGGCATCGCCGAACGCTTCGCCGAGCTGCGCCGGATGGGCATCCGCACCGTCATGGTCACCGGCGACAACCCGCTCACCGCCAAGGCCATCGCCGAGGAGGCCGGGGTCGACGACTTCCTCGCCGAGGCCACCCCCGAGGACAAGCTCATCCACCTCAAACGCGAGCAGGCCGCCGGGAACATGGTCGCGATGACCGGCGACGGCACCAACGACGCACCCGCCCTCGCCCAGGCGGACGTCGGCGTCGCGATGAACTCCGGCACCCCGGCCGCCAAGGAGGCCGGCAACATGGTCGACCTCGACTCCAACCCGGCCAAGCTGATCGACATCATCCGGGTCGGCAAGCAACTCCTCATCACCCGGGGCGCGTTGACCACCTTCTCGATCACCAACGACGTGGCCAAGTTCTTCGCGATCATCCCCGCGATGTTCGCGAACGCCTACCCCGGGCTGCACCACCTCAACATCATGGAACTGCACAGCCCCACCTCGGCGATCGCCTCCGCGATCATCTTCAACGCGCTGATCATCATCGCGCTCATCCCGCTCGCCCTGCGCGGCGTCCGCTACCAGCCCGCCTCCGCCACCGACCTGCTCCGCCGCAACCTGCGCGTCTACGGGCTCGGCGGGCTGATCCTGCCCTTCCTCGGCATCAAGGCGATCGACCTGCTGATCCAGTTCGTCCCCGGCCTGGGATAGCCTCCCCGGCCTGGGATAGCCTCCCCGGCCTGGGATAGCCACACCGGCCCGCTGATCGTCGCACTGGCGCCCACCGGCAGGTCGCCGGTCCAGGTCAGCTTTCGTCCATGACCTCGACGCTGCCGGAGGTCGCCTTGACGTCGCCGTGGTGGGCGGCGTCGCACCCGGCTCAGGACCGGTGCCTCACGCGACCGGCCGAGGCCCCGCCTACGCAGGCGGGGCCTCGGCCGGTGGGCTGTCAGCCGTTCTGGTAGAAGCCGAACATGTCGACGATCAAGTCGCTGGTGCCACCGGCCCCGTTCCAGAAATCGATGATGCCGTTGGCGCCCGTCGGCGCCTGGACCAGGTTGGGAACCGTCCCGCCGGCCGTCCAGTTCAGCGAGGACACCGACGGCGGCGACAGCGGTGCGGCCGTGTGCTGCGCGTACTGGGTCAGGTTGTACGGGTCGGGGGCGACGCTCAGGTGACCGTCCGACGTGGTGTCGGTCATCGTCGCGTTCAGCGCGAACGCGGTGATGCCGGGCTGGCCCGACACCGGCATGTAGACGTAGTTCCAGGGGTCGACCGGGCCGTACTGCCACGTGGTGGTGTCACGGGTGTCCAGCAGGCGCGTCGGCGCGACCGGCAGATAGGCGCTCCTGCCGCCCTGGCCGTAGTAGCCCACCACGTCCACGAGCACGTCCGACGAACCCGGGGCCGCGTTCAGCACCCGGACCGTACCGTCCGGACCGACCGGAACCACCACCGAGTTGGCGACCGTCTGCCCCGCCGTGAAGTTCAGGTTCGACGCGTTCGGCGCCTGCTGGCCACCCGGGTACACCGTCAGGTGTCCGGCGGAACCCGGGTTGGTCACGGTGACGTTCAGCGCCACCGCCGTGATGCCCGAGGCGGGCAGCTGACCGCCCGCCGCACCGGCGATCCGCACCGGCAGCGACTG
>NZ_JBIRJC010000045.1:0-51087 GCF_044329365.1 Kitasatospora sp. NPDC017646
GCGCCGCATCGAGTCCTCCGGCGTCGCCGACCTGTCCATCGAGATCACCGAAGAACTGCGTGGGGAGATCCGTCGCCATGTCCAGCACTGACACCACGCTGCACCGCCCCGACAGCGACAGTGCCGACGTCGGCGCCGGCCTGGATGTGCTGGACAGGGTCGCCGCCCGGCGCGTCCCGATCGCCCGGATCGTGCGGGAGCGGGCGCTTCCCCCGTTGATCGTCGTCGGTCTGGTGCTCGGCCTGTGGCAGCTTGTCTTCGTCCTCGGGCTAACCACCGCCGACAAGCTGCCCGGTCCCGCCATGGTTTGGCACTCACTGGCCGAACTCTGCCGCCAGGGAACGCTGTTGCCGATCATCTGGACCAGTGTGTGGCGCGGCCTGTCCGGCTTCCTGCTCGCCGTCCTCATCGGCACCCCGATCGGGCTGGTGATCGCCCGGGTCAAGCCGATGCGCACCGCGATCGGCCCGGTGCTGCAGGGCCTGCAATCGCTGCCCTCGGTCGCGTGGGTGCCCGCGGCCGTCATCTGGCTCGGCACCGACAACGCGGCGATCTATGCCGTGATCCTCCTCGGCTCGGTCCCATCCGTCGCCAACGGACTGGTCGCGGGCATCGATCAGGTGCCGCCGCTGTTCCTGCGGGCCGGGCGCACCATGGGTGCCACCGGCCTGGCCGGTACCCGGCACGTGCTCAGCCCCGCCGCGCTGCCCGGCTACCTGGCCGGACTCAAGCAGGGCTGGGCGTTCTCCTGGCGCTCCCTGATGGCGGCCGAACTCATCGCGTCTTCCCCGGAGCTGGGTCTCGGCCGCTACCTGCAGAGCCGACGCGAGGCCGCCGACATGCCCGGCGTCCTGCTCGGTATCCTCCTCGTTCTCGTGGTTGGTATTGCCATCGAACTAGCCTTCATGGCTCCGATCGAGCGCCGCCTGTTGCGCCACCGCGGTGCGCAGGACACCGACCGCTGACGGCGAAGCAGAGCTTTCCGAGCACCTCAGACGCTCTGTTCAGGCGGCACGTTGGTACACGTGGGGGAGCCGCCGAGTCGGTCGGTTCGGCGTATGTCGAGGCGAGCGATCTGCTCCGGGGATGCGACTGTGAGGCAAGTCACTCTCGAAGCCCCGTTGCCGGGTGCCTCTCACGCGCCTCTCACGGATTGGGCGTCCCGAAATGCCATCAGGCGTCATGCGGCCTGGATGTGACAGGCCCTGACCTGCGGGTTCTGGACTGAATGGATAGGTCGTCACGACCTTTCGACCGCTGGGGGTCTTCGCAGGTTCAAATCCTGTCGTCCCAACTTGCATAATCGCAGGTCGTAGGCCGTTTCCGCTTCTGGCGGGAGCGGCCTTTCTGTTGCTTGGCCAGTTGGTGGTCGCATGGTGGCCGCAGGTATCTCTGGAGCGGCGCGCGCAGCGGTTCAAGCCGTCGCTGATGCCACGTCGTCCCAGCGGGTGGCGTCGCGCAGGACGGCTGTGCTGATCCGGCCGCGGCGTGGGTCTCGGTAGGGGCGGGCGCCGGGGTCGCCGCGAGTGGCCCGGAGTTGGCCGGCGATCAGTGGCCGCAGTGGCTCGATGACGGGGATGGGCCGTGCGGTAGTGCCCTTGGTGTGGTTGTCGATGAGGCCGCCCGGGCCGGGGGTGGTCTGCTGGTGGCAGGTCAGGGTCCAGTGGGCGGTGCCGATATCGGCGGCCCGCACTCCGGCGACTTCGCACACGACACACGAGGGTCGACCCGGTTCCCCATGCGTTCCCCACCAGCCGGTACTGCGGCGGTGGCACACGTGTCGCGGAGATTCCACCACATCGCGCGGCCCCAGGGGCGTCCCACTTTCTAGGGTCGTCGGAGACCTGTCGATACCTCTTGGAAGCATCGAATAATCGGTTCACCGCATGCCTTGTGCCGGGGAATCGAACCCGGAGCTGGGGCGTGCCGGCGTCAGGCCGATGCCTTCCAGGAAGAAGAGGTTGCTCAGCGATGACCGATACGATCGACCAGGAATACGATGTCGTGGTCGTGGGTGGCGGCCCCGGCGGCTCCACCGTTTCCACCCTGGTGGCCATGCAGGGACACCGGGTGCTTCTGTTGGAGAAGGACCAGTTCCCGCGGCATCAGATCGGCGAGTCGCTGCTCCCCTCGACCGTGCACGGGATCTGCGAGCTGCTCGGCGTGGGCGAGGAAATCGCGGCAGCCGGCTTCCAGAAGAAGCACGGCGGAATCTTCCGTTGGGGTCTCAACCCGGAGCCGTGGACCTTCGATTTCGCGATTTCCGAGAAGTTCTCCGGTCCTACTTCGTACGCGTATCAGGTCGAGCGGATGAAGTTCGACAAGATCCTGCTGGACAACGCCCGCCGCAAGGGGGTCGACGTCCGCGAGCGCCACACCGTCGTCGACGTCCTGGAGGAGGAGGGGCGGGTCTGCGGGGTGCGGTACACCGACCCCGAGGGCGTCCGCAAAAAGGTCCGGGCCAAGTTCGTCGTCGACGCCTCGGGTAACCTCAGCCGGATCCACACCCGGGTCGGCGGGGAGCGGATCTACTCGGAGCACTTCCAGAACATCGCGCTGTTCGGCTACTACAAGGGCGGCAAGCGCCAGCCCGAGCCGAAGCGCGGGAACATCACCTGCGCCTCCTTCGGCCGCGGGTGGTTCTGGCACATCCCGCTCTCGGACGAACTGACCAGCGTGGGCGCGGTGTTGCGCCGCGAGGAGGCCGCCGGGCTGATCCAGGGCGACCGCGAGGAGGCGCTGACCAGCCTGATCGCCGAGTGCCCGCTGATCGAGGACTACCTCGACGGCGCCAGCCGGGTGACCGACGGTCCGTACGGGGAGATCCGGGTCCGCAAGGACTACTCGTACATCCAGGAGGCGTTCTGGCGGCCGGGCATGATCCTGGTCGGCGACGCGGCCTGCTTCATCGACCCGCTGTTCTCCTCGGGCGTGCACCTCGCCACCTACAGCGGTCTGCTGGCGGCCCGGTCCATCAACACCGCGATGCTGGGGGAGATTTCGGAGGAGACCTGCCTCCGGGAGTACGAGGAGCGCTACCGCCGCGAGTACGGCCTGTTCCACGACTTCCTGCTGGAGTTCTACGACGTGGAGCGGGACGAGCGGGCCTACTTCGAGCAGGCCAAGCAGATCACCAAGGACTCCAGCACCGAGGAGAAGTCCTTCGTCACCCTGGTCGGCGGCGGCGCCTCGGACGAGAAGGGTCTGCTGGCGGCCGGCGCCATGGTGTCCGAAAGCCGGAAGGCGGACCTGCTGGGCCGGCTGCCGGAGGTGCACCGGGAGGGCTCGCGGATTCAGACGCAGGCAATGTTCGGCGAGAGCATCGGCGACCAGCCGCTGCGCGAGGGCAGCCTGGTCGAGTCGCCGGACGGCATGCACTGGGCCGTGTTCGATCCGTCGGCCGTCTGAAGGGGCCGCCGTGACTGAGCACCAGGTGGAGTGGATGTTCCTCGGGCTCGGCGCGGTGCTCGCGCTCGGCAGGCTCTTCGGAACCGCGGCCCGGCGGCTGGGGCAGCCCGAGGTCGTCGGCGAGATCGTCGCCGGCATCCTGATCGGCCCCACCCTGTTCGGTGGGGCCCTGTCGAAGGTGCTGCTGCCGACGGACATCCGCCCGATGCTGTCCGGGCTGGCCAACCTGGGCCTCGCGCTGTTCATGTTCGTGATCGGGTACGAGCTCCGGTACACGATGCTGCGGGAGTCCACCAGGGTGGCCGTCCGGGTCTCGGTCTCCTCGATGGTGCTCCCGTTCGTGCTGGGCGCGGTGCTCGCGCTCCAGCTCGCCGGGGACCACCCGTCCAAGAGCCGGACGGGCTTCGTGATCTTCATGGCCGCGGCCATGTCGGTGACCGCGTTCCCGGTCCTGGCCAGGATCCTCAGCGACCGCGGCATGGACCGGACCCGGCTCGGCACCGTCGCGCTGGCCAGCGCGGCCATCTGCGACCTCGCGGCCTGGGGGCTGCTCGCTCTGGCCGCCTTCGCCGCCGGCGGCGCCGGACCCCAGCGGCTGCTGTTCGTGCCGGTCTACCTGGGGGCCGTGTTCTTCGTCGTCCGTCCGCTGCTGGGCCGGCTCTTCGCGAGCGCCGACGCCAAGGGCGCCTCCGCCACCCAGGTCTGTGTGCTGCTGTGCTGCCTGCTGCTGTCCTGCTGGGCCACCGAGTGGATGGGGATCCACTTCATCTTCGGTGCGTTCCTGCTGGGCGCCGTGGCGCCCCGCGGCACCCGGCGGGATCTCGGCGCCGAGATCAGCGGCCAGGTCCAGACCTTCGGCAGGCTGCTGCTGCTCCCCGCGTACTTCGTGCTCGCGGGGACGAAGGTCGACCTCTCCTCGATGGGCCTGTCCGGCCTAGGCGAGCTCGTGCTGATCCTGCTCACCGCCGTGACCGGGAAGTTCATCGGGGCCTACGCGGGCGCCCGCTCCAGCGCGGTGCCGCCGCTGCAGTCGACGGCGCTGGCGGCGCTGATGAACACGCGCGGTCTCACCGAGCTGGTCTTCCTCACGGCGGGGCTCCAGTTGGGCGTGATCGACGTGCCCATCTACTCGCTGATGGTGGTGATGGCGCTGGTGACGACGGGTCTGGCGAACCCGGTGCTGCGGCTGCTGGAGCGCCACGCGGGGGGCGGCAGCCAGCTGCTCGGCAGCCTCACCTGAGAGCACGAACCGTATGACGGCTGAGGGCCGGCCCGGTGATCCACCGGGCCGGCCCTCAGCCGTTGTGCCGTTGTCGCTACTCCATCGCGCCCAGGACCAGCGCCAGCAGCGCCATCCGGACGACGACCCCGTTCGCCGACTCCTGCCAGAGCCGCGACCAGCGGGTGCGGTCGACGTCCGGCGGGAGCTCGTCCATGCGCGGCAGCGAGTGGAGCAGGATCGCGTCGCTCTTCGCGCGGCTCGCTAGCAGCTCGCGGGTGATCCGGTAGTTCGCCGGGGTGGTGGCCTTCGGGGCCCCGTCCACCTCGTGGTAGGCGAGGGTGTAGTCGGGCTGCACGACCGGCTCGACGAGGATCACGTCCGCCTCGGCGATCGCCTCCTCCACGTGCTCCGCCTCGGACACCAGGAGCCCGTCACGGGCGAAGGCCTCCTTGTAGCGCTCCGGCATCCGCATGTCGGGCGAGTCGGGGAAGAGCGCGCCGGCCGGCGGGGCGACCAGGGTGAGCGGGCAGTCGAACTGCGCGAGCGCGTGCCCGAGCGAGTGCATGGTGCGCATCCGCATGTCGCCGACCGCGAGCCAGCGCAGCCCGTCGAGGCGGCCGCGCTCGCGCTGCACCGTGTAGAGGTCGGTGAGCACCTGGGTCGGGTGCTCGCCCCAGCCGTCGCCGGCGTTGATCACCGGAACGCTGGACCACTGCGCGGCCTCGCGCGGCGCGCCCTCCTGGAAGTGGCGCATCACGATGACGTCGCCGTAGTTCTCCAGCATCCGTACGGTGTCGGCCAGGCTCTCCTGGTAGTAGTCGCCGGCCCGGGTGCTGCGGGCGTTGCTGAAGCCGGTGACCGCGCCGCCGAGCCGGTGCATCGCCGCCTCGTGCGAGAGCCGGGTGCGGGTGCTCGGCTGGTAGAAGGCCGTCACGAGGGTCTTGTGCCGCAGCAGGTCGGTGTTGCGGCGGTTGCGGGCGTGCGGCGCCAGCTGGTCCGCCACCTCGAAGATCCGCTGGATCTCCTGGCGGTCGAAGTCCTCGAGCGACAGGATGTCGCGTCCCTGAAAACTGCGCATCGGCGCAACTCCTCTGTCTCTGATGGGGGTTGAAGGTGGAGCGAAGGGGGCCCGGAACGTTCCGGGGGAACGTTCCGGGCCCTGGTGGGTGGGTTCAGGCGCCGAGTTCCCGGGACTGCCCGGCCCAGCGGACCACGAGCGGCATGGCCAGGCCGGCGGCGACGAAGAGGCCGCCCATGACCAGCCAGCCGGGGGCGCCCCAGGTCAGGCAGAGCAGGCCGAGCAGACCGGGGGCGACGGTGTAGCAGAGGCCCATGCCGATGCCGAACACGCCGGAGTACTGTCCCTGCGCGTGCGCGGGGGCCAGTCGGAACCGCAGCTCCATCGACCCGGCGGCGTGCCACAGCGAACCGACCGTGTGGACGGCGACGCCGGCCATCATGACCGCCGTGGCGGCCCAACCGGGCAGCCCCGAGGCCGTCGCGATGACCGCCATTCCGACCAGGAACGCCAGTCCGGCGCGCCGGGTGGCCCGGCCGGCGACCTCGCCGCCCTTGATCCCGCGACTGGTGCGGATCTGGAGGAAGACCACCATCACAGTGTTGACGGCGAGCGCGACGCCGGTGAACCAGCGCGGTGCATGGGTGTGCAGGACCACCCAGAGCGGCAGGGCGTACGTCACCACCTCGCCCTGGATCCACAGGAGGCCGTCCAGGACGACGAACGCCATGTACGGCTTGTCCTTCAGCGCCAGCCACCGGTCCGACTCGGCTGTTGCCGACAGCGGCTCCAGCTTGGGCAGCCGGAGCATGACGGCCACGCAGACGACGAAGGTCAGGGCGTTGGCCAGGATCAGCGCCCGGTAGGCGGAGGCGGAGTCGAGCTGGATCACCACACCGGCGGCCAGCGCGCCGAAGGTACTGGCCAGGAAGGCGATCGAGCGCAGGTAGGAGCGGAACTTCGGCACCTCGTCCCCGCCGAAGCGGCGAATCATCGGGCCACGCGCCGCGCCCCCCGAGGCGCCGGCCAGGTCGGTCACCGCCACCGCCACCATGAACGCCACGAAGGAGTGGGCGAACAGCAGCGACACCATGGCCATGGCCTGGATCAGTAGGGTGGTCCGGAAGACGCCGTTCGGGCCCCGGCGGTCGGCGAGGTGGCCGACGGGCGGGCCGGCCAGCAGGCCGACCACTCCGGCGACCCCGAGGCCGAGGCCGACCTGTCCGATGGACAGGCCGATCACCTTCATCGCGTACAGCGGGGCCGTCGCGAGAAAGGCCGCGGTGCCGAGCTGGTTGACGAAGCCGCCGAGGGCGAGTCGGCGCTGGGGGGCGGATTCGAGGATCAGCCCCCGTCGCACCAGCCAGGACCGACGGTCCGGGGCGGCGGCCTCCTGGAGGTCGTCGTCGGGGGAGAGGGTGCTGGGCTGGTTCACCTGGTTCACCTGGTTCTTGTCGTGCTCGATCACGGCTGGGTCGGGGCGGACGGCGCAGCGGTGTGCTTCGGGGCGAGCCGCGCGTTGAGCGCCTCGGCGATTACGGCGAGGGGCTTCGCCGCGGCCGCCTCCCCGATCACCGCCAGAGGTGCCATGTCGAGCAACTGGTAGTGGCCGCAGTCGATCTGTACTTCGTCGATCCGGCCGTCGACGTAGCGGCCCCAGGTGCTCTCCGCCGACACGGCCTCCTCCTTGTCCGCCGTGGCCCGCACGAACAGAAGGTCGCCGCGGTACACCTCGGGCACGTGGCGCGGCCTGACCTGCTGGTGGTACCGCAGGGCGTTCACCACCATCGGCTGCTCGTCGCCGTCGAGGGCGTTGAGCACCGGCACGCCGTCCGGCCCGCCGGCGGCCAGCTCCGCGATCTCGGCGGCCACCGTCTCCGGGTCGCCCGCCGCGTAATGCAGGACCTCCGGGGGCACCGGCGTGCCGACCCGGTTCCAGTCCGGCACCATGTCGGTGTCGAGGATGCCGACCAGGGTCACCTCCTCGCCCGCGGCCTGCAGTTGCACCGCCGCCTCGTGCGCCATGACACCGCCGAGGGACCAGCCCATCAGCCGGTACGGGCCGTGCGGCTGGACCGAGCGGATGTGGGCGACGTACTCGCGGGCCATGCCGCGCAGGCTGTCCGGGCGGCGGGACATCATGGCGAGGCCCAGCGACTGGATGCCGTAGAGCGGGATCTCGGGGTGCAGGTGGCGGAGCAGACCGCTGTAGACCCAGGCGAGACCGCTGCCCGGGTGCAGGCAGAACAGCGGGGCCTCGGACCCGGTGGTCCGCATCGGGTACACCACCTCGAAGGCGTTGCGGATGCCGCCGGTGACCAGGTACCGGGCCATCGACCCGGGCGTCGGTGCCTCGAAGAGCGCCCGCACCGAGACCTCGCAGTCGAAGGCCGTCCGGATCCGGTGGACCAGCTGGGTGGCGAGCAGCGAGTGCCCGCCCAGGTCGAAGAAGTTGTCCTCGACGCCCACCCGGTCCACGCCCAGCTCCCGGGCGAACAGCTCGCAGAGCAGCTGCTCCTGCGCGTTGCGCGGGGCGTTCTGCGCGGAGCCGGCGGACGCGGTGGAGCGGCCGAACTCCGGTTCCGGCAGGGCATTCTGGTCCAGCTTGCCGTTGGACATCAGCGGCAGCCGGTCGAGCACCAGCACCGCCGCCGGCACCATGTGGGCGGGCAGCCGCTGCGCCGCGAACCGGCGCAGTGCGGCGGGCAGCGCGGCGCCGTCGGCCTCCGGCTGCGGCACCACGTAGGCCACCAGTCGGGTGTCGCCCGGACCCTCCTCACGGGCCGTCACGGCGGCCTGCCGTACGCCCTCGAAGGCCGCCAGGACGCCGCGGACCTCGTCGAGCTCGACCCGGAAGCCGCGCACCTTGACCTGGTCGTCGGCGCGGCCCAGGTAGTGCAGCTGCCCGTCCGCCGACCAGCGGACCAGGTCGCCGGTGCGGTACATCCGGGCGCCGGGCTCGAACGGGCAGGCCGTGAAGCGCTCCGCCGTCAGGTCCGGTCGGCCGACGTAGCCGCGCGCCAGACCGGCGCCCGCCACGTACAGCTCGCCGGGCGCGCCGATCGGCACCGGCTGGAGGCGCTCGTCCAGGACGTACACCCGGGTGTTCGCCAGCGGGCCGCCGATCGGCGCCGGGCCGGTCGCGACCGACGCGGCGGTCAGTTCGGCGGTCAGGACGCCGACGGTGGTCTCGGTCGGCCCGTAGTGGTTGAAGACCCGGCGGTCTCCGGCGGCCGCGACCAGCTCGCGCAGCCATCCGGCGGTGGCGGCCTCCCCGCCGAGCACCAGCGAACGGGCGGGGAGCACCCGCTCCACCCCGTCCACCGAGAGCGCCGCCAGGTGCGAGGGCACGGCCTTCAGGTAGTCGATGCCCTGCTCGGCGAGGCAGTCGGCGACCGCCCCCGGGTCCATCGCGGCATCGGCGTCGAGCAGGTGCAGTTCGCCGCCGGTGGCGAGGGAGGTGAAGAGCGTGGTGTTGCCGAGGTCGGTCACCTGCGCCTGCAGCAGCGCGTAGCGACCGCCCGGACGGCCCAGGGCGAGCCGCTCGGCGGCCGAGCCGACGTAGTTCGCCAGCGCGGCGTGGGTGACGGCGACGCCCTTGGGGCGCCCGGTCGAGCCCGAGGTGTAGATCACGTAGGCGAGGGACTGGGGCGGCACCTCCCGCTCCGGCCGCCCCTCCTGACGGTCGGCCGGTTCGGCGCGGAGGTCCGGGTCGTCGAGGGCGAGCACCGCCACCCCGTCCGCCCAGGGAGCGTCGAGCTGGTCGCGCGCACCGAGGACCGTGGTCACACCGCTGTCGCCGAGCATGTAGGAGATCCGGTCGGCCGGGAACGCCGGGTCGATCGGCAGGTAGGCGGCGCCGGCCTTCCACACCGCGAGGATGGCGGCGACGGTGTCCGCGCCGCGCGGCAGGCCGATGCCCACCACCGACTCCGCGCCGACCCCCCGGTCGATCATCCGGTGCGCCAACCGGTCAGACAGGGCGTCGAGTTCGGCATACGACAGTCGCACCTCGCCCGCGACGAGCGCGGTGGCCGCCGGGGTCGTCCGGGCGGTCTCGGTGAACCGGTCGACCAGCGTCCCGGCCGGGACCGGCGCGGCGGTGTCGTTCCAGTCGGCGAGCAGCTGCCGGCGCTCCGCCGGGTCGAGCACCTCCACCGACCCGAGCCGGGTGCCCGGCTCGGCCGCCATCGCGGTGAGGACGCGGACGAACCGCTCGACCAGCCGCTGGACGGTCGCCCCGTCGTACAGGTCCGTGGCGAACCGGACGAAGGCGCGCAGATCGGCCGGCGCCCGATCGGCGTCCACCGCCGCCTGCAAGGTGATGGACAGATCGAACTTCTCCATCAGCGGCGCGGTCGGGACCTCCTCGGTCCGCAGGCCGGGCAGCGCGGCCCGGTCCTCGCCGGTGTCGAGGCCCGCCTGGAGCATGATCTGGAAGAGCGGGTTGCGGGCGGCACTGCGCGGCGGGTTGACGGCCTCCACCACCCGTTCGAACGGCACGTCCTGGTGGGCGTAGGCCGTCAGGCTCGCCGCCCGCACCCGGGCCAGCAGCTCACGGAAGGTCGGGTCGCCGCCGGTGTCCGTACGCAGCACCAGGGTGTTGACGAAGAACCCGACCAGGTCCTGCAGTTGCTCGTCGCCACGGCCCGCCGTCGGGGTCCCGATCGGAATGTCCGTACCGGCACCCAGACGGGTCAGCACCACGGCCAGCGCCGCGTGCGCCACCATCGACAGGGTGGTGCCGGTCTCCCGGGCGAGTGCCATGAGGTCCCGGTGCAGTCGGGCGCCGAGGTCGACGGTGAAGACCTCGGCCTCGCCGCTGGCCACGGCGGGGCGGGGACGGTCCGTCGGGCAGTCGAGTTCGGCGGGCAGGTCGGCCAGCGTCTCGCGCCAGAAGGCGAGTTGGGTGTTGATCAGCGAGTCGGTGTCGTCCTCGGTGCCCAGCAGCTCGTGCTGCCAGAGCGCGTAGTCGGAGTAGCGCACCGGCAGCGGTGTGAACTCCGGTGCCTCCCCGGCCAGTCGGGCGCCGTAGGCGGCCGCCAGGTCGCGGCGGAACGGAGCCATCGACTCGCCGTCCGTGCCCACGTGGTGGAAGAGCACCAACAGGACCTGCCCGCCCTTGGCGAGGTCGATCAGGGAGACCCGCAGCGGCGTCTCCTCGGCCAGGTCGAAGACGTGAGCGGTGAGCTCCTTCAGGACGCCGTCGAGGCTCTCCTCGGTGGCTTCGACCGCGTGGACCGTCACCGGCCCGGCCGGCCGGACCACCTGGACCGGCCGCCCGTCCTCCTCCCGGAGCACGGTGCGCAGCGGCTCGTGACGGGCCACCACATCCGCGAGCGCCTGCTCCAGGACCTCGTGGTCCAGCGTCCCGTCGGTGACCCGGAACGCGAAGGAGACGTTGTAGGCCGTGCTCGCGCCCTCCAACTGCCCTAGGAACCACAGACGCTGCTGCGCGAACGACATCGGCGCACTGTCACCGTCGCGCTCCACCGCCACCAGCGGGGCCACCGTCCGAGCGGACTTCCCCGCCGCGGCCAACCGCACCGCCAGCTCCGCGACCGTCGGTGCCTCGAAGACCGCCCGCACCGACAGCTCGACCGCGAAGACGGTCCGGATCCGGTGCACCAGGCGGGTGGCGAGCAGCGAATGCCCGCCCAGGTCGAAGAAGTGGTCGTCGATGCCGACCTTCTCCACCCGCAGCAGCTCGGCGAGGAGCGCGCAGAGGGTCTCCTCCTCGGGCGTGCGCGGTCCGCGACCGGCGGCCGCCCCGGCGGCGAGGTCCGGCGCGGGGAGCGCCCGGTAGTCGACCTTGCCGTTCGCCGTCAGCGGCAGGGCGTCGAGGAGCAGCGTGGCGCTCGGCACCATGTAGTCGGGCAGGCTCGCGCGCAGGTGCCGGTCGAGGGCGTCGAGTTCGAGGCCCTGATCGGCCACCACGTAGGCCACCAGGCGCTTGTCACCCGGCCGGTCCTCCCGGGCCCGGGCGACGGCCTGGCGCACGCCGGGGAACCGGGCCAGCACCGACTCGACCTCCGGCAGCTCGATGCGGAAGCCGCGGATCTTCACCTGGGTGTCGGAGCGCCCGACGAAGTCCAGCAGCCCGTCCTTCGTCCACCGCACTCGGTCACCGGTGCGGTACATCCGGGTACCCGCCGGACCGAACGGGTCGGCGACGAACCGCTCCGCCGTCAGGTCGGGCCGGTTCAGGTAACCGCGGGCCACACCGGTACCGGCGAGGTACAGGTCACCCACCACACCTCCCGGGACCAGCCCCAGCGCGTCGTCCAGCACGTACGCGGCCATGCCGTCCAGCAGCCGGCCGATCGGCACCGACACCGGCACCTGCTCCGGGTCCTCCCAGAGGGCGGTGGCGGCGAACAGGGTTGTCTCGGTCGGGCCGTAGGCGGTGCGGACCCGCGTTCCGGGGCAGGCTTCGAGCACCCGTCGGACCGCGACCGGCGAGGCCACGTCACCACCGGTGAAGACCTCGCTCACACCGGTGAAGACCTCCGGGTTCTCCTCCGCGATGACGCGGAACAGCCCGGCGGAGACGTCCAGCGCGGTGATCCGCTCGGTCGTGATCAGCTCGGCGATCTCGGTGACCGTCAGGTCGGTGCTGGGGGCGATGACCGCGGTGCCGCCGTGCAGCAACGGGTACCAGAGCATGTAGGTGGAGGGGTCGAACTCGTAGGGGGTCACCATCAGGACCCGATCATGCCGTCCCACGTCGAAGAGCGAGTCGCTCAGCAGGTCGAACACGTTCTGGTGGGTGACGGCGACGCCCTTGGGGCGCCCGGTCGAGCCGGAGGTGTAGATCACGTAGGCCAGCTCGTCGCGGCGGCCGGCGATCCCCGGCTCCGTGGTGGCGGCGCCGTCGTCCTCGTCCGCCGCGACCATGGCGGGTGCGTCCGGCAGGCCGCGCTCGCGCATCTCGGCGTCGGTGACGAGCACCGCAGTGCCGGACTCGGCGATGATGCCGGCCATCCGGTCGAGTGGGAAGGCGGACTGCAGCGGCAGGTAGCAGGAACCGGCCTTGTGGATGGCGACCAGCGCGACCACCAGGTCGACGCTGCGGCCCATGAGCACCGCGACCGTACGGTCGGCGCCGGCGCCTGCGGTCAGCAGGCGGTGCGCGAGGCGGTTGGCCCGGGCGTCCAGCTCGGTGTAGGTGAGGCTGCGGCCCGCGCAGCGCACCGCCACCGCGTCGGGGGTCCGAGCGACCTGGAGGCGGAAGGCCTCCTGCAGCGAGGGCGCCGCCGCGAAGCGGTCCGGCGCGGCCTCCGGTCCGGCGCTCAGCAGCTCCAACTGCCGTCGCTCGTCGGCGCCGAGGAGGTCGACGGTGCCGATCCGCTGCTCGGGGTCGGCCGCACCGGCGGCGAGGACCCGGGTCCAGCGGTCGAACATGGTCCGCGCGGTGGACGTGTCGAGCAGATCCGTGGCGAAGCTCACGAACGCCCGGATCGGGCCGGGCTCGCCGACGGACAGTCGGGCTTCCAGGTCCAGCGCGAAGTCGAACCTGGACAGATCGACGGCGCGGGCGACCGGCTCGGTCCCCAGACCGGGCAGCGCGAGGTCGTCGCCGCTGTCGTTGATGCCGACCTGGAGCATGATCTGGAAGAGCGGGTTGCGGGCGGCGCTGCGGGGCGGGTTGACCGCCTCGACCACGCGCTCGAAGGGCACGTCCTGGTGGGCGTAGGCGGCGAGGCTGGCGGCCCGTACGCGGGCGAGCAGTTCGCGGAAGGTGGGGTCGCCGGCGGTGTCGGTGCGCAGGACGAGGGTGTTGACGAAGAAGCCGACCAAGTCCTGGAGTTGCTCGTCGCCACGGCCTGCGGTGGGGGTGCCGATCGGGATGTCGGTGCCCGCGCCGAGGCGGGTGAGGACGACGGCGAGTGCGGCGTGGGCGACCATCGACAGGGTCGCCCCGGTCCGACGGCACAACTCCAGCAGCTGCGCGTGCAGTTCGGCGTCCAGGTCGACGGTGAAGCCGCTGCCACGGCCGCTGGCCACGGCGGGGCGGGGGCGGTCGGTGGGGTAGTCCAGCTCGGTGGGCAGGTCGGCCAGGGTGTCGCGCCAGAAGGCGAGTTGGGCGTTGGCGAGGGAGTCGGCGTCGGTCACGGTGCCGAGCAGTTCGCGCTGCCAGATGGCGTAATCGGTGTAGCGGACAGGCAGGGGCGTGAACTCCGTTGCCTGTCCGGCCAGTCGGGCGCTGTAGGCGGTGGCCAGGTCGCGACGGAAGGGAGCGATCGACTCGCCGTCGGTGCCGACGTGGTGGAAGAGGGCGAGGAGGACCTGTCCGCCGTCGGGGAGCTCGACCAGGGTGACCCGCATCGGGGTCTCCTCGGCCAAGTCGAAGACGTGGGCGGTGAGTTCCTTCAGGACGTCGTCGAGGGTGTCCTCGGTGGCTTCGATCGTGTGGACGGTCACCGGTTCGGCCGGTTGGACGAGCTGGATCGGCTGTCCGTCCACTTCCCGGAGGACTGTGCGCAGGGGTTCGTGGCGGGCCGACACGTCGGCCAGGGCTGCGGCCAGGACCTCGCGGTCCAGCTTTCCGTCGGTGACCCGGAAGGCGAAGGAGACGTTGTAGGCCGTGCTCAGGCCCTCCAACTGCCCGAGGAACCAGAGACGCTGCTGGGCGAAGGACATCGGCGCGCTGTCGCCGTCCCGCTCCACCGCCACCAAGGGGACCACCGGCCGAGCGGACTCTCCGGCGACGGCCAGCCGCAGTGCCAGCTCCGCCACCGTGGGCGCCTCGAAGACCGCGCGCACCGACAGGTCGAGCGCGAAGACGGTCCGGATCCGGTGGACCAGGCGGGTGGCGAGCAGGGAGTGCCCGCCCAGCGCGAAGAAGTCGTCCTCGGCCCCGACCTGCTCGGTGTCCAGCAGTTCGGCGAAGAGCGCGCAGAGGGTCTCCTCCGTCGCCGTGCGCGGTCCGCGACCGGTGGCCGCCGAGGCGGTGAAGTCCGGTGCGGGGAGCGCCCGGTAGTCGACCTTGCCGTTCGCCGTCAGCGGCAGCCGGTCGAGCACGACCACCGTGGCGGGCACCATGTGCGCCGGGAGCCGGCGAACGAGGTGTTCCCGCACCTCGGCCGCGAGCGAATCGCCCGCGCCGTCCGCCGCCGCGACGACGTACGCCACCAGCCGCTTGTCGCCGGGCTGGTCCTCGCGCGCCATCACCGCGGCCTGGGCGACCGCGTCATGGGACTCGACCGCCGCCTGCACCTCGCCGAGTTCGATCCGGAAGCCGCGGATCTTCACCTGCTGGTCGGCCCGGCCGAGGAAGGTGAGCGTTCCGTCGGCGTTCCACCGCGCCAGGTCGCCGGTCCGGTACATCCGCCGGCCACCGGTCTCGAACGGGCAGGCGACGAACCGCTCCGCCGTCAGGTCCGGGCGGCCGTGGTAGCCGCGCGCCAGCTGCGCCCCGGCGAGGTACAGCTCCCCGACGACGCCGGTGGGAACGGGGCGCAGGCCCCCGTCCAGCACGTAGGCGCGGGTGTTCCAGACGGGACGGCCGATCGGCGGGTCCTCCCGCTCGCCGGAGGTCACGTAGGTCGCGGTCGAGTTCACGGTGACCTCGGTCGGCCCGTACGTGTTCGACAGCCGGACGCGGTCGCCGTGCCGCTCCTGCCACAGGGCCAGCGAGTGCCGGCGCATCGTGTCGCCGCCCACGTTGACCACCCGGAGCTTCGCCGGCCAGTCGATCGCGTCGCCGGCCGCCACCAGCTCGTGCCAGTAGCCGGTCGGCACGCCGATCATGGTCAGCTCGGCGCCGACCGGGGTGCGCATCAGCTCGGGCAGCCGGCCGGAGGGGTCGCGCGGGACGAGCAGCGAGCCGCCCGCCAGCAGGACGGGGTAGATGTCCTCCACGTGCGGGTCCCAGCTCACCGAGGCGAACTGCACCAGCCGGTCCGCAGGGCCCAGCCCGAAGAAGTCCTTCACCCAGAGGACCTGGTTGACCATCGCGGAGTGCGGGATCACCGTGCCCTTGGGGCGGCCGGTGGAGCCCGAGGTGTAGATCACGTAGGCGGCGTGCCCGGGCCGCAGCGGGGCGAGGCGGTCGGCGTCCGTCACCGGACGGGCGTCGCGGGCGCGCAGGTCCTCGGCGGTCGCGGGGTCGTCGAGCACCAGGAGCGGCAGGCCGGGGGTGAGCGCCTTCGCGGCCTCGCGGACGGTGACCGCGCAGACCGGTGCGCAGTCCTCGATCATGAAGGCGGTCCGGGCAGCCGGGTAGTCGGCGTCCAGCGGCAGGTAGGCCGCTCCGGTCTTGAGCACGGCGAGCAGGGCGGCGATCAGCTCGGGCCCGCGCGGCACGCAGATCGCGACGGTCCGGTCCGGCCCCGCGCCACGGGAGACCAGCAGCCGGGCCAGGCGGTTCGCCCGCTCGTCCAGTTCCGCGAAGCTGACGGCGAGGCCCTCGTCCACCAGGGCGACGGCGCCCGGCGTCCGCTCCACCCGCGCCGCGAACAGCTCGGGCACCAGCGGGCTGTTCAGCGCCTGCGGCGCCGTCGTGGCGTTCCACTCCGTGAGGGTGCGGCGCAGCTCGGCGCCGTCGGCGAGGCTGAAGGCGCTGATCCGCTGCTCCCCGTCGGCGGCGGCCTGCAGCGCCCGTTCGAGGTAGCCGGTGAACCGCCGGACGGTGGACTCGTCGAAGAGGTCCGTCAGGTAGCTGGCCTCGACGCGCAGCGGCCCGGCGGCCCCGTCCCGGCCGACCACGGAGTAGAGGTCGAAGGAGAGGTCGAACTTCTGCATCGGCGGGTACCCGCGGACCGGCTCGGTGCGGAGGCCGGGCAGGGCGAGGTCGTCGACGCTGTCGTTGATGACCTGGATCATCAGCTGGAAGAGCGGGTTGCGGGAGGCGCTGCGGGGCGGGTTGACCGCCTCGACCACGCGCTCGAAGGGCACGTCCTGGTGGGCGTAGGCGGCGAGGCTGGCGGCCCGTACGCGGGCGAGGAGCTCGCGGAAGGTGGGGTCGCCGCTGGTGTCGGTGCGCAGGACGAGGGTGTTGGCGAAGAACCCGATCAGGTCGTTGAGTTGCTCGTCGCCACGGCCTGCGGTGGGGGTGCCGATCGGGATGTCGGTGCCCGCGCCGAGGCGGGTGAGGACGACGGCGAGTGCGGCGTGCGCGACCATCGACAGGGTCGCGCCGGTGCGTCGGCACAACTCCAGGAGCCGGGCGTGCAGTTCGGCGTCGAAATCGACCACGAAGGCGTGGCCGCTGCCGCTGGGAGTGGTGGGGTGGGGACGGTCGGTCGGGTAGTCCAGCTCGGTGGGAAGATCGGCCAGCGTCTGCTGCCAGAAGGCGAGTTGGGTGTTGACCAGGGAGTCGGCGTCCTCCTCGGAGCCGAGCAGTTCGCGCTGCCAGACCGCGTAATCGGAGTAGCGGACGGGCAGGGGCGTGAACTCCGGTGCCCGCCCGGCGAGTCGGGCGCCGTAGGCGGCAGCGAGGTCGAGGCGGAAGGGAGCGATCGACTCGCCGTCGGTGCCGACGTGGTGGAAGAGGGCGACGAGGATCTGTCCGCCCTCGGCGAGTTCGATCAGGGTGACCCGCAGCGGGGCTTCCTCGGCCAAGTCGAAGACACGGCCGGTGAGTTCCTTCACGACCGCCTCGGCGGTGGCCTCGGTGGCTTCGGCCGTGTGGACGGGGACGGGGCCGGCCGGGCGGACGACCTGGACGGGCCGCCCGTCCTCCTCGCGCAGGACGGTACGCAGCGGCTCGTGGCGGGCCACCACGTCCGCGAGCGCCTGCTCCAGGACCTCGCGGTCGAGGGCGCCGCCGGTGATGCGGAAGCCGAAGGAACCGTTGTAGGCGGTGCTGGCGCCTTCGAGCCGGCTGAGGAACCAGAGGCGCTGCTGGGCGAAGGACATCGGTGCGGTGTCCCCGTCGCGCTCGGCCCGCACCAGCGCGACCGTCGGCCGTTCGGGCTCCTGGTCCGCGGAGATCCGCTCGGCCAGCTCGGCCACCGTCGGGGCCTTGAAGACCGTCTCCACCGGGATCTGGATGCCGAGGACGGTGCGGATGCGGTGGACCAGGCGGGTGGCCAACAGCGAGTGCCCGCCCAACTCGAAGAAGTGGTCGTCGACGCCGACCTCCTCCACGCGCAGCGACTCGGCGAACAGGGCGCACAGCTTCTCTTCGAAGGGCGTGCGCGGGGCCCGCCCGGTGCCGGCCACCGTCTCCGGCGCGGGGAGCGCCTTGTGGTCGACCTTGCTGTTGGCCGTGAGCGGGAGCTGCTCCAGGAGCACGGTGGCGCTCGGCGCCATGTAGTCGGGGAGGTGGCTGCGCAGGTGCCGGTCCAGGGCCTCCAGGTCGAGGCCCGCGTCGGCCACCAGGTACGCGACCAGGCGCTTGTCACCCGGCTCGTCCTCCCGGGCGACGACCGCCACCTGGCGCACCCCGGGGAACCGGGACAGCACGGACTCGATCTCCGACAGCTCGATCCGGAAGCCGCGGATCTTCACCTGGGCGTCGGAGCGCCCCGCGAAGTCCAGCAGCCCGTCCTTCGTCCACCGCGCCCGGTCGCCGGTGCGGTACATCCGGGTGCCCGCCGGGCCGTACGGGTCGGCGACGAACCGCTCCGCCGTCAGGCCCGGCCGGTTCACGTAGCCGCGCGCCAGGCCCGCGCCCGCGACGTAGAGGTCGCCCACGACGCCGGCCGGCGCCAACTCCAGTGCGTCGTCCAGCACGTAGGCCGTCATGCCGTCCAGCGGCCGGCCGATCGGCACCGGGGCGGGGACGGTCGCGGCGTCGCGCCACGGGGCCGAGGTCGCGTACAGGGTGGTCTCGGTCGGGCCGTAGGTGCTGCGCACCAGCAGGCCCGGGCAGGCTTCGAGCACTCGACGGACGGCGACCGGCGAGACCACGTCACCACCGGTGCCGACTGCCCGGAGACCGACGAAGCACGCCGGATCCTCCTCGGCCATCACCCGGAACAGGCCGGCGGTGATCTCGGCGCCGGTGATCCGCTCCTCCCGCATGAGCCGGCCCAGGCGCTCCACCGTGAGGTCCGCCTGCGGGGCGATGACCGCGGTGCCGCCGTGCAGCAGGGGGTACCAGAAGGAATAGGTCGACGGGTCGAACTCGTACGGGGCGAGCAGCAGGACGCGGTCGTGGGCGCCCGGTGCGAAGACCGAGTCGCTGACGAGTTCGAAGACGTCCTGGTGGGTGACGGCCACGCCCTTGGGGCGGCCGGTCGAACCCGAGGTGTACATCACGTACGCCAGCTGCTCGCGGAGCCCGGGGACCTGGGGGTCGGTGGTCGGCAGGTCGGCGTACTCGGACTCCTCGACGAGCACCAGGGCTTCCGCGTCCGGCAGTTCGCGCTGCTGGCGCATGACGAGGTCGGTCAGCAGGATCCGCGCGCCGCACTCGTCCACGCCCATCTGCATGCGGTCCGGCGGGGAGGCGTGGTGGAGCGGAACGTAGTAGGAGCCCGCCTTGAGGACGGCGGTCAGCGCGACCAGCAGGTCCACCGACCGGTCGAGCAAGGTGGCGACCGGGCGCTCCGGGCCGGCGCCCGCAGCCAGCAGGCGGTGCGCGAGGCGGTTGGAGCGGGCGTCGAGCTCCGCGTAGGTGAGGCGGCGGTCGGCGCAGCGCACCGCCACCGCGTCGGGGGTCCGCTCCGCCTGCCGGCGGAAGGCCTCCTGCAGCGAGGGCTCGGTGAACTGAGCGCGGTCGGGGGCGTTGCCCGCGCCCAGCCGGAGCAGGGCGGCGCGGGCCTCGGGCCCGAGGACGTCGATGGCGTGGAGGCGCTGGTCGGGGTCGGTGGCGACGGCGTCGAGGGTGCGCAGGAGCCGGTCGAGGAAGTCCCGCATGGTCGACTCGTCGAACAGGTCGTCCTGGAACTCCACCGTGACGTGCAGGGAGCCGGGACGGTCCTCGCTCGTCGGGACCTGGAGGGTGAGCGCGAAGTCGACCTGCCCGAGCGGCCGGAGCGGCTCGGCCTCCTCCGGAACGTCGAGGAGGATCTGGAAGAGGGGGTGGCGGGAGGCGCTGCGGGGTGGGTCGACCGCCTCGACCACGCGCTCGAACGGGACGCCCTGATGGGCGGAGGCGGCCAGGGTCGCCGCCTGCACCCGGGCGAGCAGGTCGCGGAAGGTCGGGTCGCCGCCGGTGTCCGTGCGCAGGACGACGGTGTTGCCGGGCACGGGCATGCCGACCGGGAGGTCGGTGCCGGCCCCCGAGCGGGTCAGCAGCACGGCCAGTGCGGCGTGCGCGACCATCGGCAGGGTCGCGCCGGTGCGGCGGCACAGCTCCAGCAGGCGGGCGTGCGGTTCGGCGTCGAGCTCGGTCGTGAAAGCGCCGGTCCGGCTGCTGGGCACCGCCGGGCGCGACCGGTCGGTCGGGTAGTCCAGCTCCGCCGGAAGGCCCGCCAACGCGCCACGCCAGAAGTCCAGTTGGGCGTCGAGCGCAGGCGAGTCGGTGGTGTCGCCCGCAGCGAACTCCGCCGTACCCCCGGTCAGTAGCGGATACCAGAAGAGCTCGGGTGCGCGGTACAGGTCGGCGGCCGTGACCCGTACGGGGCCATCCGCCGCCGCCTCGGCCGCCCGGTCCGCGGCGAAGCGGAGGATCGCGCCGTCGGTATCGGTGGCGCGGGCCGGCGGGGTCGCGTCTGCACCGTGGAGGAGGCAGATCCGCCGGTCGGCGAGGGCTCCGGGTAGCGCCCGCGTGCCGACGGGACCGGGCTGCTCCGTTGGCTCGGGGGTGACCAGGAGCGACACCGGGACCTCCGGCATGGACCCTGCCGCGAGCGCCGAGTCGGTCAGCAGCGCCACCGCCCCGGTCCCGGCGGCGACCTCCCGCACCCGCGCGGCGGTGGACCACTGCGGCAGCGGGACGTAGCAACCGCCCGCCTTGAGCACCGCGAGCGCCGCCACGGCGAAGTCGAGGCCGGGAGCCGTCAGCACGAGCACCCGGCCACCCGGCTCGACCCCGGCGGCGACGAGGCGCCGGGCCAGCCGGTCGGCGCGCTCGTCCAACTCGCGGTACGTGAGGCCGCCGTCGGCCGACCGAACCGCGACCCGGCCGGGTGCCCGTCGGGCCTGCTCCTGGAAGGACTCCTGGACGGAAGCCACGATCATTGCTCGTCTCTCCTGGGTGTGGGGCGGATCGGCCGGCGCGAGGCGGCGCGTTCTCCGGTGGTCAGCCGGCTTCGTTCAGCCGGCTTCGCTCAGGCGGTCTCGTTCAGGCGGTTTCGTTCAGCTGGGCGGCAAGGCTGCGGGGCCGCATGTCCACCCAGTGCTCGTTGACGTACTCGATACAGGCCGGGCGCTCGGCCGGGCCGAAGCCCACCGCCCAGCCGTCGGGGACGACGGCGAAGTCCGGCCAGAGCGAGTGCTGGCCCTCGTCGTTGACCAGCACCCGGAAGCGGCCGTCGGGGTTGTCGAAGGGGTTGGGCATGATGGATTCCTGTCTTCGATCGGGGAGCTGCCGATCGGCTTGACCTGGTCAGCAACCGATGGGAAGCCGATCCGAAACGCAGGCGGGACAGGATGCTACGGGCGCCCCGGAGCGGAGTCCTGTCGCGATTTCGGGGGACGCCCCTGCTGCGGCCCGCTGTGTTTCGATGGTGGCCACGCAAGGCGCTCAAGGCGCTTGGGAAGAGCGAAACCACTCGGCAGCCGGGACTCATGCAGTGTGCAGCGGTGGGCCCGAGGACCATCTCGACTGACGTCCCCGACCGACGACTTCGACGCCAGTACACCATGGGGGGAATTCCGGCATGCACGTGATGGACCGACAGGCGGGCGCGAGCGCCCCGCCGCCCGCTCTGAGCGGCACCCGAATCACCGGCGTCGGCACCGCGGTGTCACCGACCTCGTACACGCAGCAGGAGCTGCTCGACGAGTTCGCGATCATCGACGAACGAGTCCGGTCGCTCTTCCTCAACAGCGCCATCGAACGGCGCTCACTGGTGCTCCCGCCCAAGGCCGCCGACGGCTCCCGCCAGATCGAGACCCAGGGCGAACTGCTGCGCAAGCACACCGAGACCGGTCTGGCGATGGCCCGGGAGGCGATCGCCGCCTGCCTCGCCGACGCGGGCGCGACCCTGGCCGACGTCGGCTACCTGTGCTGCGTCACCACCACCGGGCTCCTCACGCCGGGATTCTCGGCCCTGCTCATCAAGGACCTCGGCATCGACTGCCACAGCTCGCGCCTCGACGTCGTGGGCATGGGGTGCAACGCCGGCCTGAACGCCCTGACGGCGGTGGCTTCCTGGGCCAACTCCCACCCCGGCCGGCTGGCCCTGATGGTCTGCATCGAGGCGTGCTCGGCCGCCTACGTGATGGACGGCTCGATGCGCACCTCCGTGGTCAACTCCCTCTTCGGGGACGGCTGCGCGGCCATCACCGTGCAAGCCCGCGACTCCGGCGGGGACACCGGACCGGAGCTGCTGCGCTTCTCCAGCCGCATCATGCCCGAGGCCGTCGGCGCCATGCGCTACGACTGGGACGACGACCAAGGGAAGTTCAGCTTCTACCTGGACCAGGACGTGCCGTACGTGGTCGGCGCGAACGCCGAGGCCGCGCTCGACAGGCTGCTGGCGGGCACCGGGCTGAAGCGCGGCGACATCACGCACTGGCTCCTGCACTCGGGCGGCAAGAAGGTCATCGACTCCGTCCGGGTGAACCTCGGGCTGAGCCGGCACGACGTCCGCCACACCACCGGCGTGCTGCGGGACCACGGCAACGTGTCCAGCGGCTCCTTCCTCTTCTCGTACGAGCGGCTGCGCGCGGAGCAGTGCGTGCGGCCCGGCGAGTACGGCGTCCTCATGACCATGGGCCCCGGGTCGACCATCGAAATGGCCCTGGTCCGCTGGTAACGAAGGGAACTTCTCATCATGACTACAAGTGCACAGCTGGAAACGATGGTTGACGACCTCACGAGCACCGTCGACATCGACTGCGCGCTGCCGCTGCACGAGCTCACCGCCCGGGTCGGCGAGGCCTGCGACCAGGCCGAGGCCCGCACGGACGGAGCCGTCGTGGTGCTGCGCCTGCACGGCGCGTCCACCGACGGGCGCGAGTGGCCGGGCGACGTCACCGTCCGCCTGGTCAACCGCTGGGAGCGCGCGCTGCGCCGACTGGAGCGGCTCGACACGGTGGTCATCGCCGCGGCGAGCGGCCCCTGCCAAGGCCCAGCCCTGGACCTGCTGCTCACGGCCGACTACCGGATCGGCGCCGCCGACCTGCAGCTCGTGCTGCCGGTCAACGACGGCCACTTCTGGCCGGGGATGTCCGTCTACCGGCTGGTCCAGCACCTCGGCATGGCCCGGGCCCGGCAGATCGTCCTGTGGGGGACGGACATCTCCGCCCCCAAGGCGGCCGAGCTCGGCCTGATCGACGCCGTGACCGACCACCTCGAGGGCCTGCTGCCCGCCGAGGTCGTGCTGGCCGGACGGGTCTCCGACAAGGAGACGGCGATTCGGCGCCGGCTGCTGCTGGAGGCCGGGACGGTCGACTTCGACGAGGCGCTCGGCACCCATCTCGCGGCCTGTGACCGGGAGTTGCGACGGCTGCAGGAGAACGCCCGGAGCGCCGGCGAGTCGGAGACCACCGGCGCATGAGCACACAAGCGGCCTCGGCCGTCGACAGGGCGGCACCGGACAGCCGACTGGACCGGGCCGCGGCCGAGCTGAGCTCGGCCGTCGCCGCCATCGAAGCCCGGCTGGCCCGGCTGCCGCGCAAGCCGGACCGCGACCCGGCCCAGCGCGCCGCGGCCGACGAACTGCACACCCAGGCGCGCTCCTTGCGGCGGGCCTTCGTGGAGCGGCACGCGGACGCCGTCTACGACCACCTCACCGCCGGCCGGTCGCGCCATCTCCGGCTGGCGGAGCTGCTGTACGCGGCGGCCGACGAGTTCCCCGGGCTGGTGCCCGACCGCGCCGCCATGGCGGCGGAGGCGGAGCTCCTCCAGGCGGACCGCGAGGGCCGGGAGATCGACCAAGGCATCCTGTGCGGTGCCCTGCTGCGCTCCCGGCAGGCGGGCACCCACCTGATCGACGCGATGCTGCGCCCGACCGACGAGGCGTACCGGCTGCTGGACGGGTACCGCGAGACCGGGCACGTTCGGCTGGCCTCGGTGGACCTCGCGCGGCGGGACGGGGTGGCCCGGCTGACCTTCCGCAACGGTGACGTGCTGAATGCCGAGAACAACCAGCTGATCGAGGACCTCGAGACCGCCGTCGACCTGGTGCTGCTCGACGACCGCAGCCGGGTCGGCGTGCTGCGCGGCGGCCAGGTGGACCACCCGCGCTACGCGGGCCGCCGGGTGTTCAGCGCCGGAATCAACCTGAAGGACCTGCGCAACGGGCGGATCTCCTTCGCCGGCTTCCTGATGACCCGCGAGCTCGGGTACGTCCACAAGCTGCTGCGGGGCGCGCTCGTCCGGCCGGAGGCCGCGGCCTGGTCGGACCGCACCGTCCAGAAGGCGTGGATCGGCGCGGTCGACACCTTCGCGATCGGCGGCGGCATGCAGCTGCTGCTCGTGCTCGACCACGTGATCGCCGAGGCCAGCTCGTACGTCAGCCTGCCCGCCGCGGAGGAGGGGATCGTCCCGGGCCTCGGCAATCTGCGCCTCACCCGCGCGGTCGGCGCCCGGGTCGCCCGGCAGGTCATCCTCGGCGGCCGCCGGATCGCCGCCGACGACCCCGCGGCCGCCGCGCTCTTCGACGAGGTCGTTCCCGCGCAGGACATGGACGCCGCCGTCGACCGGGCCGCGGTCGCCCTCACGGCGCCCGCCGTCGCCGCCAACAAGCGGATGCTGGCGCTGGCCGAGGAGCCGCTGGACCTCTACCGGGAATACCTGGCCGAGTTCGCGGTGGCCCAGTCCGTCCGCGCCTACAGCGCGGACGTGCTGGCCAAGGTGGAGCGCCGCTGGCAGGCCGCACAGGCTCGGAGGGCCGCCTCGTGACCGTCACGACCCTCACCGGCCTGCACGGCTCCATCGGTGATCCGCTGCTGGAGTCGATCGGCTTCCTGAACGAGGTGGCGGGCCGGTACCCGGACGCCATCTCGTTCGCCGCCGGGGCCCCGCACCCGCAGTTCTTCCGCGACCTGGACCCGCTCCGCGCCGTCGAACGGTTCCGCACCCACCTGCAGGAGGACCTCGGCCTGTCCCGCGAGGTGGCGGACCGCCGCCTGTACGAGTACGGCCCCAGCCGCGGCATCATCAACGACGTCATCGCCCAGCTGCTGGACCGCGACCACGGCATCACCGTGCCGCCGCGGGCGCTGGTCGTCACCGTCGGCGCCCAGGAAGCGATGTTCCTGACGCTGCGGGCGCTCAGCAGCTCCCCGAACGACGTACTGGCGGTGGCCAACCCGTCCTTCGTCGGCATCCTCGGCGCCGCCCGCCTGCTGGACATGCCGGTGGTCGGCATCGACGAGACCGACGAGGGACCGGATCTGTCAGCCCTCGAGGAGGCGTGCCTGGAGGCCCGGCGCCACGGCCGGCGAATCCGGGCCTGCTACGTCGCCCCCGACTTCGCGAATCCGGGCGGCGGCCGGATGAGCACGGCCGCCCGGCACCGGCTCCTCGAACTCGCCCACTGCCACGACTTCCTGGTCATCGAGGACAACACCTACGGCTTCACCGTCGCGGCCGGCGTCGAGCGTCCCGCGCTCAAGGCGCTGGACCGGCAGCGCCGGGTCGTCCACATCGGCACGTTCGCCAAGACCTGCTTCCCGGGCGCCAGGATCGGCTTCGTCGTCGCCGACCAGCCGGTCGCCTCCGGCGGTCCCGGCGCGGGCCGGCTGCTGGCGGACGAGCTCGCTGGCCTGAAGAGCATGGTCACGGTCAACACTTCGCCGCTCACCCAAGCGGTGATCGCCGGCATGCTGCTCGAGTACGGCGGTTCGCTCGCCGAACCGGCGCGCCGTCAGGCCTCCCTTTATCAGCGGAACCTGACCCGGCTGATGGCTGCGCTCGACCGGGAGGTGGGCCGGGACGCCCTGCCCGGCATCCGGTGGAACCGGCCGGACGGCGGCTTCTTCGTCCGCGTCCACCTCCCCGTGCCGGCGACCGCCGAACTGCTGCACCGGTCCGCCTCCGACTACGGGGTGCTCTGGACACCGATGGCGCAGTTCTACCCGAACGGTGGCGGCGACCGGCAGCTCCGGCTGTCGTGCAGCTACCTGGAACCGGCCCGGATCGACGAGGGCGCGACGCGCCTCGCCGCATTCCTGCGAGAAGGAGTGTGACATGCAGACCCCCTTCGCGCCGCATTCCGAAGGAGCCTCCGACACCGTGGGAACGGCACAGCGGGTCCGCTACGAGAGACGGGGACGCGTCGCCTATGTGACGCTCGACCGGCCGGAAGTCCTGAACGCGATGGACTCGCGAATGCATTCCGAACTCGCTGAAATCTGGGACGACTTCGAATCCGACGACGACATCTGGGTGGGAGTGCTGACCGGAGCCGGCGATCGTGCCTTCTCGGTCGGTCAGGACCTCAAGGAACTCGTCCGGCGGATCGAGGACGGGACGGCCGTCTCCACCTTCGGCAGCCGCGGCCGGCCCGGCTGGCCGCGGCTGACCGAGCGGTTCTCCCTGTCGAAGCCGCTCATCGCCAGGGTGAACGGCTACGCCCTGGGCGGCGGCTTCGAACTGGCCCTGGCCTGCGACATCGTCCTCGCCGCGGAGCATGCCGAGTTCGCGCTGACCGAAGCGCGGCTGGGCCTGATGGCGGGTGCGGGCGGGGTCTTCAGGCTGACTCGGCAGGCGCCGTTCCGAGTGGCCATGGGCCACTTGATGACAGGCCGCAGGATGACGGCGTCCCGCGCCGCCGAACTCGGGCTGGTGAACGAGGTGGTCCCGCTGGACATGCTGGACGAGTGCCTGGACGGCTGGCTCGAGGACATCCTGCGCTGCGCCCCGCTCTCCCTGCGCGCCATCAAGGAGGCGGCGGCCGTCTCGGCCACCATGCCGCTGCCGCAGGCATTCGACACCCGGTACGTCTGGGAGGAGCGGCGCATGCGCAGTCGCGACTCGGAGGAAGGCCCGCGCGCGTTCGTCGAGAAGCGGCCACCGCAGTGGACAGGGGCCTGAGCGCATCCGCATCGTGTGCCGCGAACTGGGGACAGGCCAGAGGAAGTTGTGTGCACTGACGCTGTTGTGCGGCCCCTCGCCGGCGTGATTCAGTAATTCAGGAAGTCAATCGGAGTGCATGCGATCGCAGCTCCGTCGAGAAATCCCGGCCCAGTCCTTCCGATTGGAGCCGCCCCCCTCCATGTCCAGCGATGGCTCGTGCTGTCGGCAGAACGCTGAATTGCGAGTAAAAATGGAAGAATTGGCGATCCGTCCGATATCGGAGCGAGTCGAGGTCGAAGCTCCGGCACCCAGTGGCGGGCCGGCCGATCACGGGGACATCGCACCGCTCCACCTGCTCAAGGCGGAGCACCTGCCGACGTCCGCGAGTGCCATCCGGAGCGCGATGAGCCGGCCCACGGCCGACGCCCTGCGCTCCGTCCTGGACATCGCCCCGCACGGCAGCGCGAGGCAGGTACTGGCCGCCGTCGACGCCGCGCTGAACTGCCTGCCCGCGCCCGGCGGGCAGGCCCGGTACTCCGAGGCGGAGTGGCGGGCGCTGCCCGAGGACCTGTACGAGGAGCACGACCTGTTCTTCGGTGCGGTCCGGGTCACCGGGAACCCGGTGGAGATCCTCACCCGCACGATGCTGGAGTCCCTGCGCAGTCAGCTCAATGACACGGTGTCCGCCGGGCTCGGCCTCGGCGCCGACGCCTGGGAGCAGCTGCTCGCCGCCTACTGGGCCGCCTTCGGAGTGCTGTGGCGGGTCGGCGTGGCCGGTACCGCTTTCGAGTCCACGGCCCGTTTCCATCAGGTCAGCCAGGTGCGGATCGACGGGGTGAGCGTCGACCCCATGGTCCGCTGGCGGTTGGGGCACCAGACGTTCTTCGCACTCATCCAGGCGCTGATCGCCACCGTCGGCTGCCTGGAGGAGGCCCTGGCGGCGGGCGGCGAGGCGGAGGAAGCGGTGGCCGGCCTGCTGCTGGAGGACGCGACCCGCCTGATGGCCGGCTCCGGTGCCGCGATGCGGTACGCCGGTGACTTCACGCGTACCCAGTACGCGGAGGTGGTGCGGCCCGCCATGATGCCGCCGCACATCAACCCCAAGTTCAGCGGACTCCAGCTCCGCGACCACCGGATCCTGCTCAAGCAGCTCAACCGGGTCAAGCGGCTGGTCGAGTCGGCCGGCCCGGCCGTGCACGAGTCGTACCAGCAGCTGCTCGACGCCATGTCGGGCGCCTACGATGCGCACATCACGGTTTGTGCGAGGTTCGGCGGCGACCAGGAGCCCAGCCTCCGGATGCCGGGATCCGACAGCCGGGCGGTCCAGGTGCTGGAGCGGTTCCGGGAGCGGCGCACCGCTTCGATCACGCCGGAACGCGCGGCGGAGCAAGCCAGATGATCCTCGATCAGGTCCATGACGTCGGCAGCGGGCAGGTGTTCCTGCGGCTGCCCGGCTATCTGGAGCACGCCGACACCGTCCTCAAGCTCGAAGGTCTGAATCCGGCCGGCTCCATCAAGCTCAAGACGGCCCGGGAGATGGTGTCCACTGCGCTGGCCGCCGGTGAACTCCGGTCCGGGGGGCACCTGATCGAGTCGACATCCGGCAACCTGGGCGTGGCACTGGCGACGATCTGCGCCGCCGAAGGCATCCGGCTGACCGTCGTCACCGATCCGAACGCCAACAGCCGAAGCGTCCAGTGCATCCGGGCGCTCGGCGCCGACGTGGTGATCGTGACCGAACGCGACGCCAACGGCGGGTTCCTGCAGACGCGGATCGATGACATCAAGCGCCGGCTGCTCGCCGACCCCGAGCTGGTCTGGCTCAACCAGTACTCGAACGCGGCCAACGCGCAGGCCCACCGGCGGACCACCGCGCGGGAGATCACCGATGAGTTCGGCGCCCCCGATTGGCTGTTCGTCGGCGTCGGCTCCTCCGGAACGCTGATGGGTTGCCTGGACCACTTCCGGACGATCGGGGCCGCCACTCGGATCGTCGCCGTGGACGCCGCCGGTTCGGTGACCTTCGGAGGGCCGGCGGGACCGCGCACGATCCCGGGGCTCGGCGCCAGCCGGCGGCCGGAGATCTTCCGCGACGCCGGCGACTTCGAGAAGTGCGTGGTCGCCGAGGCGGACACGGTCCGGGTCTGCCGCGAGGTTGCCCGCCGCTACGGCCTGCTGCTCGGCGGCTCGACCGGCACCGCACTCGCGGCCCTGACCGCCATGCGGCATCGCATCGCACCGCGCAGCCGCGTCGTGGTCGTCTCGCCCGACCTCGGCGAGCGCTACCTGGACACGATCTACGACGACGACTGGGTCGCCCTGCACTTCGGCCCGGAACTGCTCCGGGCTGCCGGGATCGCTGCGGCGGAGTTCGGCGGCTCCGCACCCGAACAACTGTTCACCACCGGCTCGTGACCGGCCCAAGGAGGCCCGCTCTCATGCACCAACTCGAAATCATCGGAAGCGAAGCCGTGGCTGCGGCGCTCGACGGCCGGGAGACCGCGGTACTCGAGTGCGTGCGGGACACCTACCTGTTGCACGAGCGCGGGCGGACGGTCAATCCGGACAGCCACTTCCTCCGCTTCCCCGAGAAGCCGGACTCGCGGATCATCGCGCTGCCCGCCTTCGTCAACGACGACCGGCCCACCGCCGGCATCAAGTGGATCTCCAGCTTTCCCGCCAACGTCGCCCGGGGCAAGCAGCGCGCGTCGGCGATCCTGGTGCTCAACGATTACGAGACGGGCCATCCCGTCGCCGTGCTGGAGAGCGCCGCGATCAGCGCGGCCCGCACCGCGGCCTCGGCGGCGCTCGCCGCGCGGGTCCTGGCCAAGCAGGCACCGGAGACCGTGGGCGTCATCGGGGCCGGTTACATCGCGCGCACCGTCTGCGCCTACCTCGCGGCGAGCGGCACCCCGCTCGACCGAGTGGTCTGCCATGACCAGGACCCGGCCTCCGCGGCCGCGCTGGCCGCCCATCTGAACGGCCGCTCCCCCGGTACCGCCACGACGGGCGCGCTGCAGGACGCGCTGGACGCCGACCTCGTGGTGTTCGCCACGACTGCCCTGGCCCCGTACGTGCCGGTAGCGCACCGCTTCCGGCCGGACCAACTGGCGCTGCACCTGTCGCTGCGCGACCTCGCCCCCGAGACCCTGCTGGCCTCCCACAACATCGTCGACGACGTGGAGCACTGCCTCAAGGCGCAGACGTCACCGCACCTGGCGGAGGGCCTGGTCGGTCACCGCGACTTCGTCAACGGGACCCTCGCCCAGGTCGTCCTCGGGGACGTCGCCCTCGACGCGAACCGGCCCACCGTCTTCTCCCCGTTCGGCCTCGGTGTCCTCGACATCGCCGTCGGCCGACTGGTCCTCGACGAAGCACGCAGCACCGGACGCTCGGTGAGTGCCGAGGGCTTCTTCGGCGATCCGGTCCGGTGGTGAGCGTGAGCGCGGTGGACGACGCCATCGAGACGCGCACCCCCTCGGGGGACCCGGCCTTCACCTACGCCTACCGGCCGGGTCTGCTGCCCGAGCCGCACGGGCGCCTGGACATGTGGCGGTACCGCCGGCTCCTGCCCGGCTGTCCGGAGCAGCCGCGGTTCCCGCTGCCCGTCGGCGGTACCCCTCTGCACCCCTGGCCGGCCGCGGCGGCCGGGGAGCCGCGGTTGTGGATCAAGGACGAGACGACCGGACCGAGCGCCTCCAACAAGGATCGCGCCACCGCACTCGTCATCGACGCGGGTCTGCGCCGCGGCGCAGCCGTGGTCACCACGTCCTCGACCGGGAACGCGGCCATCGCGACCGCGGTCGGCGCGGCCGCGGCCGGCATCGACGCGGTGATCTTCGTGTCGACCGAGTGCCTGCCTGGCAAGGTGCAGCAGATGGTCGCGAGCGGAGCGCACGTCTTCCGGGTGCGCGAGGGCTACCGGGCCGCGTTCGAGCTGTCCCGCGCGGCGGCCGAGCGGTTCGGCTGGATCGACCGGAACACCGGCGCCAACCCGCTCACCATCGAGGCGAAGAAGACCGTCGCCTTCGAGGTGTGGGAGCAACTCGGCAGGCGGGTGCCCGATGCGGTGGCCGTACCGGTGGGTGACGGGCCCACACTCGTCGGCCTGGCCAAGGGCTTTCGCGAGCTCCTGGCCTGCGGCGCCACCGACCGGCTGCCGCGCATCATCGCCGTGCAGGCAGACGTCTGCGCGCCGCTCGCCGCCCGGTGGCGCGGCGAGGCGGCGGGCGCGCTGGACCCGGCCGCCACGGCGGCCGACGGGATCGCCGTCCCGATCCCCTCCATCGGCGACTGGGCGCTGGACGAGGTGCGCATCGCCGACGGCTGCTTCGTCACCGTGACCGAGGAGGAGATCGCGGACGCCGTGCGCGAGTTGCGGGACACGGCCGGGATCCCCAGCGAGCCGGCCGGAGCCGCATCCCTCGCCGGACTCCGGCGCGCACTCGCCGAAGGAACCGTCCCGCCGGATGCGGAGTGCGTCGCCCTGGTCACCGGCGCCGACCTGCCTCCGACCACACAGAGCCGTCCGCGCCGCCCTGGCTCGGTGCACACCATCTCCGCCGCCGACCTCGACGGCCTGGCCGACACCCTCGCCGAGCTGGACCTGCCTCGGACGGCGCCCCTCGACGTGGCAGTGGCGTAGCAAGGATCCCGACGGCGTTGTCACGTTACCGGGGGTGTGGGTGGTTGATGGTGTCTCAGGGTGTGGTTGTGCCTGGTGCGGCCTCGACCGCTACGAGTGACCCGGCCGGCTCGGCTCGGTGCGCTGTTGGCCCAGCCGCGTTGCACGGTGGGCCGGTTCGAGGTAGGTCCAGCCCGTGGGCCCGGAAGCCACGGCTACGGCTTCCGGGCCCACGGTGGCCGGCTTGACGAGGGGAATTTTCGTATCAGGCGGCCAGTTGCCGCTTTCCGAGGGTCTGCTGCGTGGCCCCCTCCTCGGTCAGCCGGCCCAGCAGCGCGGCTCGCGTGAGCTCGGCCTTGTTGCCGACACCCAGCTTGGTACGGACGCGCTTGACGTAGGTGTCGACGGTGTGGGAGCTGATGCCGAGCCGCGTCGCGATCTGACCATGGGTGAGGCCCAGGGCGATCTGGCTCAGCACCTGCTGTTCCCTTTCGGAGAGATCGCAGGAAGAGCGCCGCTCGGCCTCCCCGGTGGTCGTCGGCGCAGTAGCGGTGGGGCGCGAGGTCGGGTTGGAGGCATTGGCCACCGTGTGGACCGCGTTGACGATCCGTTCGCCGGACTCCTGCCTGTTCACCACTCCTGCCGCGCCGGCACCGAGGAAGCGGGCGCCTTCGGCCGCCGTCCCATTGTCCAGCACTAGGACGGAAGTCAGTTTGGCCATGTCGGTGATGCGGGCGAGACATTCCTCCGGACTCAGCGCATCGACGTCGACAAGTACGGCGTCAGCGAATTGCCATGATTCGTCATCGCGTGACGCCTTTGCAGAAATGATCCGTATTCCGGCGTCATTGAGCGTCTTGATCAGTCCGACCTCGTACATCGGCGACTTGATAAGAATGCCGGCGCGAATCATTTCATTCCCCCAAATGTGCCAATTTTCCAAGACGGATTTAATTCTCGGAAGTCGGCTGGTTTGCACTTGCTTTTCCGTTGCTTTTGTGATTGCATTGCCGAGTCGAATTCGGTGGCGGCAGGAGTGGCTGCGTGCCTGGTCATCAGCTCTGCAGTCGATGCTAACCCGGCTGGCGGTCCGCTTGGACATTCACGTGTGTCCCGGCTTCAGGGGACTTGGCATGCGCAGAGCGGGGAGTGGCTGACCATCAGCGGCGTCGCCCCGGCTAAAGTCTCTTGTGCGCCTCAGTTCGCCCGCATTGTATCCAATACTCCGATTGTAGATCGTGATCACGTAGCGAGACTGCATATCGGGCAGTTTGTCACGTGATTGGTCGGGTCGGTGGATCACGTCCGAAAGGTCCAATTGCTCCGTGCGGTCCAGGCGCCGGTCGATCTCGATGCCCAGGTCGTTGGCGCTCAGTGGAAACTCCTCGGGTCCTGTGGAGCTATCGCATCATCGCCCAGCACAGCGGCAGGGCCCTCGACGTCGCCGATGCCTCGGCGGACAACAGCTCGCCGGGGTCTCCGGGATCGCGCACGCCGCGGAGAGCGCACTGTCCCGACTGAGCCCGGACATCGACGGTGCCCAGGACGTGGGGCCCTGGCCCGACCGGCTCGCCGCGGTTGCCGCACCGCAGATGACCGGAAGGGTGTGGACGATGCGCGAGGTGTACGGCTCGCGTATCGCCGCAATGGTCGCATGGAATGGCGTGGAAAAATTGCCGGAGTCGACCGCTGGCCACGCCGGGGGGATGAGGCGCTCCGGGGGCCGGTCAGTGCCACCATGGAGGGTGTGGGGCAAGTCACTCTCGAATGCCCCACTGCTCACCCCTCTCACGCGCCTCTCACTGATGGGGCGTCATGAGGCGTCATCAGGCGTCACGCGTGGCGGACGAGGTGGGCCCTGACCTTGCGCGATCTTGGTGGCTAATTACAAGTTCTTTGTGATGACTCCGAGTTGGGATGCTTTGGGGCGGCCTGGGGAGCGGTGTGGGACTTGCTCCTTGGGCCAGGGGTGGCGGCGTGGGCACGGTGCAGTGGATCATGAGCGCTGGTGATCTCTCGGGCCTCGTCTTGGATCGGAGCATGTCGTGTCGGTGCAACCGCAGCCCTGGCCCCAGCCTGATCCGCAGATCGCGGCGGCGATCCGGGCGATGTTGCGCTTGCCGAAAATGTCATCCGGCCTGTTCAGGCTGCATGTTGGTACTCATGGAGGAGGCCGCCGAGTCGGTCGGTTCGGCGTATGTCGAGGTGGGTGATTTGCTCCGGGTTGTCGATCGGCCGGGGAAGCGCGCAGAGGGGGCGGGCGTTCGCGATCCCCTGGTGCGGCCTGTGGGAGTTGTAGAACTTCTCGAACTCCCGTAGGGCGTGGAGTAGATGCCGCTCGTTCCAGATCAGGGTCCGGTCCAGTAGCTCTCGGCGGCAGGTCTGTATCCATCGCTCCATGAGGGAGTTCATGCGGGGGATCCGGACGCCGCTGAGCACGACCTGGATCCCCGCGTCGGCGAGGACGGCGTCGAACAGTTCGGGGAACTTCCCATCCCGGTCCCGGATCATGTAGCGCGCCCGAGAGCCGGCGTCCTCGAGGTCCATGACGAGGTTCTTCGCGGCCTGCGTCGCCCTGGACGTGGTCGGATGTGCGGTGGCGCCGAGGATCCGGATTCGTCGGTTGGTGTGCCCGATGACCGCGAGCACGTACAGGCGGGCTCCGGACAGGGTGACCGTTTCGAAGAAGTCGCAGGCGAGGAGTGCGTCCGCTTGGGAGCGCAGGAAGTTGGACCAAGTGCTGGAGGTCCGCTCGGGTGCCGGGGGTATACCGGCCTCCTTTAGGATTTCCCACACCGTGGACGCGGCTACCTTTACCCCGAGGACGAGCAGCTCGCCGTGCAGCCGCCGGTATCCCCACTCCGGATTCTCTGCGGCCAGGCGCAGTACCAGGGCGCGGATGGAGCGCACGGTGCGCGGTCGGCCTGGGCGCTTCGGCCGGGACCGGACGGCGTGACGGCGGGCGACCAGGTCGCGGTGCCAGCGCAGTACGGTGTCGGGCCGCACCAGCAACCGCATCCGACGCAGCACCTGCGTCGGCAGGCCCTGCAGCAGCGCGGCCAGGAATGCCCGGTCGCTTGCTGCGAAGCGGACCCGCTGTCCGCTCAGCTGCCGCTCCAGAACGCTGATCTGATGGCGAAGAGCCAGGATCTCCACGTCCTTCTCACGGTCGCTCATCGGCAGCAGCCGCAGCAACGCGAACGCGTTCGTCACACCCAGGTACGCCAGTCGTAGCAGCACGGTCGATCATCATGTCGCGGAGCTCGTCGGCTCCGCCAGAGCGCCTATCCGACTGACGAGGGCGGCACTTGTGCACCCTGCCTCCCACCAGGCCGGATGAGGTTCTCGGCAAGGGCAGGGTCGGCCGCGGCCGGCGGCCAGCTGTCGGTGGGACCAGGTGGTGACGTGCCGGTCGCGCAAGCCGGTCAGGGGGAGTGGCCAGAAGGCCGGTATGAGGTCGTGGTGGACGTGGCGGTGGTAGCCGGCATAGGTGGTGGCCTTGAGGATCTCGCGCTTGGAGAGCAGCCACTCCCTCAGGTAGTCGGCGACGGGCAGGGTCTCGTCCGCTGTGACGCCGGTGTGCTCGGCCGTCAGGAAGTTCTGCAGGGCGGCCAGGGCTGCGCTCTGGTCGGGGAAGCCACCGCGGCGGCGGGTCTCGCGCTTGCCGGATGGTGAGGGCAGGCCCACGGCGTAGGACCAACTGCCGTGGTCGGGCAGGGTGTTCAGTTTCTGGCAGCGGGCTCCGTATTGGCGGCCGTTGGTGTCACGGCAGCCGCAGCGCCGGTAGACGCGTCCGCGTGCGGGATCGGCCAGGTTCACGGGAATCGACTCCTTGTGTGATCGGGCTGCGCCCAGCTTCACGGCGGGCTGGCCTGGCGCGGCAGGGGGGCGGATCATGGCGTCAGGGAGGCGAATCCGGCGATCACGTTGGCCTGTGAGCTGCGGCGATCCCCTTGGAAAGCGCACAAGGGGAGGGGAATGTCGATTCGGTGGTGATTATCGGAGGCGTGCAGAGTCGGCTTCGGGGCGGCGAAGAATGAGGGCGATGGGTCGGACGGTGATGGCCTGGAATCCTGTTCACTGCATCCGCGCGCCGGATAGGCGATGCCTGGAGTGGCGACTGAAGTTGTCGAATAGGGCTGCCATGACGTTGGCGCGCTCGTCGTTCCAGCGAGGAGCAACGAGGCAAGGTTGCGTGCGGCCGGAGCACCCTCGCGTCGGCGGGGAGGACATGCCGGTCAGGACGGAGAGCGGGGTGAGGTCGCCGACTTCGCCATCATCGTCAACAGCCTGGGGCACGGGGCGATCGGGTTCCTCACTCCCTGGGGCAAGGCCGCCAGCACGGACCTTCAGTGCGCCACGGGTACCCGGGTCACCAAGATCACGGGCGGGTTCGTCGATCACGACAACCAGGTTGCGCGGGTCACCATCAGCCGCTCCTGACCCTTCGTACCACGAGAGCGGGCGATGGGGATGCTGCCCCCCGCCGGGTGGACCTTGACGCCCTGGACTGCACGTGCGGCCCGGTGCTCCCGAGCAGCTGCTTTTCGACGGCGAGTTCGGGAACCGGGCTGAGAGCGACATCGGCTCAGCCGAGGCAAGCGCGGTAGACGGCCGTGTTCTCCTCGATCTCGCGAGCCAGGTCGAAGCGGGTGTGCAGGGCCTGGCGGGCACGCTCGGCGATGGACCTCCGGTCGGTGGCGAGCATGGTGAGGATCCCGGCGGCCACGGCTCGCCATGAGCCGACGTCCTGGACGAGGACGGCCTCCTTGCCGTCCTCCAGCATCTCGGGAACGGCCCCGACGGCGGTGGCAACCATGTTCCGGCCGCCATGGCCTCCAGCACCGCGTTGGGGCAGCCGTCGTGCAGCGAGGAGAGGACGAAGACGTCCATGCCGCGCAAGTGCCGCAGCGCGTCCTCGCGGGGGACGGGGCCGGTGAAGGTGGTGCGCTCGGCGATGCCGAGGAAGGAAACCAGCTCCGGCAGCGCGGCGTCGTCGTCGTTGATCTCGCCGGCCAGCAGCAGGCGGGCGTCCGGGTGCTGTTCCAGCACCGTGGGGAAGGCCCGGACCAGCAGGTCGACGCCCTTCTTGGAGCGCAGTTTGCCGAGCGTGCCGATGACGGGTGCGCCGGGGGTCCGGACGACGCCCAACCGGTAGTGGTCGGTGGTGATGCTGTTGAGCACCACGGTGGTGCGCGACCCGCAGCCGGTCAGGATGTCGGCCCGGCGGGCCGCCTCGCTGCTCACCGCGATGATCCGGGTGGCGCGGTCCAGCGCCCATTGGAGCCGGGGCAGGGCCTTGCTGCCGAAGACGTCGCCGTAGATGTCGTTGCCCCGGATGCCCACCACCAGCCGCACCCCGCATTCGGCCGCGGCCCACGCCGCCTGGTAGCCGGCCTTACCGACGTAGAAGCCGTGCAGCAAGGCATGGCGATGGCGCCGGGTCAGCTCCACCAAGGCCTGCTGGACGGCCAGTTCACATGCCGCGCCCGCTGGCAGGGCCGCGCTGGGGCGCAGTTCGTAGAAGCGGACCCCGCCGTCCGTCTCGACGGGTTCGGTGGGGACCGGGTCGGCGCCGGGCGGGGCGGGGAGGGCGGGGCACAGGGCGACGACGTCCACGGCGAACCGGCCGTCCCGATCCAGGCCGCGGGCCAGGCGCAGCACGCTGGTGGCGACTCCACCGCCCTGGTGGGCCTGGCCCTGCAGGACGAGGGCGATACGGGGTCGGGGGTCGGTCATCGCTTGCTCCCGGAGGTGGTTGGCAGCTTGTCGACGCCTTCGAGCCAGGCGTGGTGGCGGGCGAGCCCCTCGGCGAGGGGGACCCGGGGACGCCAGTTGAGCACCATGGCGGCGCGATCGGTGTCGGCGAGGGTGACGGTGACGTCGCCGGGCCGGGCCGGGGCGTACTCGACCCGTACCGGGCGTCCGGTGACCTGTTCGACGCAGGCCAGTACCTCGCTGACCGTGGTGCTGTGGCCGCCGCCGACGTTGACGGGGCGTGCCGGTGCGGGGGCGGTGGCGGCGGCCAGGGTTGCGGCGACGGTGTCCGCCACGTAGGTGAAGTCCCGGGCCTGGCTTCCGTCGCCGAACACCTGCAGTACGTCGCCGCGGTGCGCGGCGCGCAGCGCCCTGGAGATCAGCATGTCCGGGCGTTGGCGGGGGCCGTAGACGGTGAAGTAGCGCAGGGCGGCCACGGACGTGGGGGAGCCGGGTCGGGCGGCGTAGGCGAGGCACAGCTGCTCGGCCGCCAGTTTGGTCACCCCGTACGACGAGGCCGGCCGCGGTGGGTGGTCCTCGCGGTGCGGGGGGCGTGCGCCGTCGCCGTACACGCTGGAGGAGGAGGCGACGACCATGAGCCGTACCTCGGCCGTGCATCAGGCTTCGGCGAGCCGCTGGGTGGCGAGGACGTTGTTCCGGGCGTAGTCGGCGAAACGTTCGCCCCAGGAGTCGCGCACGCCAGGGGCGGCCGCCAGGTGGAAAACCGTGTCGATGCCCGTGAGTAGTGGCAGCAGCGCGGTCTCGGCGAGGTCCGCCTCGGCGAAGGCGAAGGCGTCGTGGGCCAGGCAGTGGGTGAGGTTGTTCCAGGCCCGGTGTGCCTGGTGGGGAGAGCGCAGGTCGCCGCTGACCACGGTGGCGTCGGCGGCGAGCAGGGCCTCGGCCAGATGGGAACCGATGAAGCCGGCGACTCCGGTGACCATCACCCGCCTCCCGGCAAGGGAGGCAGCGTCCGGTGTGACCATGGCATCCGGCTCCTGGCCTGACAGTTGCACGAAGGCTCCACCTCTCGTTTGGGACTGCAGAGCTGACGAACCGACGTCTTGCCTGCTGGGCTTCCACGTCCTCCAGGCTCAGCAGCCGGTGATGCGGTCGAGGGCATCGGAGGGTACGGGTACGGCATCGAGCGGCCGAGCAGCATGGCGACCGCCACCAGTCGGTGGACCACCAGGTGCCTCAGTCGACCGTTGCCACCCGGCACGGCCTCCGCCGGGCGGATGTCGGCTGCGAAGGCCAGGCCGAAGGGGAAGGGGCACGTCGCACTCATGCTCCCTCCCTCGTCGCGAGCCGAGCGGTATGGCGATCAGGAACGGGGCCGACCGTTGATCCGACGACGGCTCGTGGACACGGCTGCCGATCCACTCCCGGAACGTCGATACCGAGCGCGGGAATCAGGCCGCCGGGCCGAACCCGACCTGGCTGCGCGAAACCTGCCCAAACCCAACTGGCGGCATGCGCAGTTCACACATTCGGGTTGATGGTCGTCAATCCGCTTGACGCGGTTCGGTGCTACGAAACGGTTCCGCGGGCGACTGGGAACCAAGTGTTCTCGAAGTGGTCGCATCTGGGGGCCGAGGGGTCCCGCAATGGGCATTTCGTGCCTCGAAATTGACTACCAACGGTGACCAAGGTCGAATCGTAGTCATCGATCTTTCGATACCCCATGGCGCAATCCGGCCATTTTTTGGGGCAGTTGGGCAACCGCCTCCGAATCTGCCAAGACGTCAGCCGACTTCGTGGCCTCGCGGCGGAGGCTCGCGCGGCACCTCCCGGACGCCTCCGCAGGCCTGCTCGGGAACCTGCCTGCGACCCCCCTGATCATCTACGCACGGTGACCATCGCCGCGACAGTGCGAGTGGGAGAATCGGCCGACGACCACGAGCGCGCGGATGCCGCAGGGCGCTGGCAGGTGAGTTCCGACACAAGGGGGGCCGGCCCACTGCTGGGCGCTCGACGGCCCGGCGAGATCGGGCCCTTCGGAGCGTACGGAGCGGCGACCAGGCCGACTCGGCGACCGGCCGCCGCTCCGAGCCCGGCGAGCAGGAAGAGGGGACCGCGGATGCCGGGTCATGGCCCGGGGATCCGCGCGTCGCGGATCAGTCGCAGCGATCTGGCCGATCCCGAGGTCAGCGCGCTCGCGATCCCCGTCACTGATGGCCCCGTCGTCACGGGTGCCCTGGTTCTGACGCACCGGCGTCGTGGCCGCTCGGAGCGGCTGAGTCTGGACCGGGCGGCGGCCCGGCTCCTCGCGCACATCCAGGAGGGGCGGACGTGACGTCCGCATCGGTTCACGGATATCCGTGAATGCGGGCGCTCGTGCCGTGTCGGGAACGAGCATCCCGGCATGACTTCGAACACGCTGACCACGGCCGAGCCGACGCCTCCGTCGTCCACCGGCGAGATGGTCTCCCGGCTGCTGCACACCCTCGGCCCCCCGATCCGGCTCGGGGGGCCGAGGACATCACCGTCGTCGGGGCCGATCCCCTGGTGCCCTCGGTGCACCGTCTCGCCGGTGCCATGGCTGCCGCGATCGGGGTCTTCGGGCGGCAGACGGCGGCGGTCGGTGAACAGCGCGGTCACCCGCACCAGAGGGTTCGGGTGCAGGCCGGAGCCGCGATCGACCAGCTCATGGCGACGCATCACACGACGCTGTCGGGGCGCCCGCTCGGTGATCTGCTCGACGATCCGACCCTGCTCGCAACGGGCCGTCCCCATTCCTCTCGCCGAGACCGCCCTGGTCGCCCGCCCGTTGCTGCACCGCGTCGGCCTCCCCGTCCCCGGCGGCCCGCTCAGCTACGCCATCGCCCCTGACCTGACGATCCGCTACGCCCGTCCGGCTGCCTCCTCCGTCGGCTCGGCCGGTTGCCTGGGCGACGACGACACCCTGCTGGTCACCGGCACCCTGCGCCGCGTCCTCCACCTCGCCGCCACTCGGCTGTGGTCCTGGCGCGACGAAGACGGCGACGAAACCTACTGGGCGCGCCACCTGGCCCGGTCCGTCAAAGCCACCGCCCTCTGGCCCGCCCTCACCGCCGAGCCCTGATCCCTCGTCCCATCGCCTCCGCCGCCGACCGGTCCGACCTGGTCGGTGACGGAGCAGCGCGGTATCCGTACGGTTCGACGCCCCGATCCCCAGTAGCCCCCGGAAGATAGGGTTCCGTCCATGGAGTTCCAGGTCCTCGGCCCCGTGTCGGTCAGCGGGAACGACGGGCCGTTGCCGCTCGGGCCCGCCAAGCGGCGCAGCCTGCTCGCGATGCTGTTGCTGCGGGCCAATGTCGCGGTCTCCGTCGACACACTCACCGAGGCGCTATGGGACGACGAACCCCCCCTGCACGCCCGCACCGTGATCCAGGGCCATGTCTCGCGCCTGCGGGCACTGTTGGTGGGCGTCGACGCATCGGCGTATGGCGTCGAGCTGAGCACGCGCGGCGCCGCGTACCACCTGGAACTTCCGGAGACGTTGCTCGACGCCCACCGCTTCGAGGGTCTTGTGGCGCTCGCCCGCCGCGCCACCGACCCCGGTGACAGGGCCGCGCTGCTCACCGAGGCGCTCGCCCTGTGGCAGGGCCCCGCGCTGGCCGGCGCCTACCCGTCGCCGCTGCTTCGCTCCGCCGCGCACACCTTGGACGAGGCGCGGCTCGCCGCGGTCGAGCTGCTCGCCGACACGTACGTCGTGGGCGGTGAACACGAGCGCGCCGTCCAGCTGTTGCGGCCGGAGACCGGGGCCCATCCGCTTCGCGAGCCGCTGGCCGCCCGGCTGGTCGAGGCGCTGCACCACGCGGGGCGTTCCTCGGAGGCCCTGGACGCCTACCACCGCGCCCGCCAGGTCCTCGCCGACGAGCTCGGCGTCGGTCCGGGCGCCGAGCTGACCGCCGCCTTCACCCTAGCCCTCGGCCCCGACAGTGCCCCCGCGGTCCAGGTCGATACGCCCCAACCAGCCCTGGAACCAGTGCAGTTCCGGCCCAACCTGCTGCCCCGTACCCCGCGCGGATTCCACGGCCGCACCGCCGAGAGCGCCGCGCTGACCGCGGCCGTGGCCGGACCTGACGGGCCGGTCGTCGTGGTCACCGGGCCCGCCGGGGTCGGCAAGACCGCACTGGCCGTGCACTGGGCGGCCGGCCGGCGCGCCGACTTCCCCGATGGGACGCTCTACGCCGATCTGCGCGGGTTCAGCGACACCACGGACCCCGAACCGGGCGAGCTGCTGCGGGAGTTCCTCGTCGCTCTCGGCGTTCCACCGCGCCGGATGCCCGAGTCGGCGGACGCCGCCGGTGCCCTGTTCCGCTCGCTCACCGCCGAACTGCGCCTGCTCGTCGTCCTCGACAACGCCCGTACCTCCGCCCAGGTACGCCCGCTGCTGCCCACGGGACCCGGCTGCGTCACCGTCGTCACCAGCCGTGCCCGCCTCGCCGGTCTCGTCGCCTCCGACGCCGCCCGCATCCTCGCCCTCGACGTCCTCGCCACCGACGACAGCGTGGCCCTGCTCACCCGTGTCCTCGGCGAGCGCCGCACCGCCGCCGAGCCCCAAGCGGCCCGCCGTACGGCCGAGTTGTGTGGTGGGCTGCCGCTCGCGCTGCGGGTCGCCGCCGCTCGGCTCGTGGAACTCCCCGCCCTCGGCCTCGCCTCCCTCGCCGACCGGCTCGCCGACGAGCGCCAGCGGCTCGCGCTGCTCGCCGTCGAGGACATCGGCGTCGCCTCCGCGCTGCGGCTCACCACCGCCCACCTCCCCGCCGACGCAGCGCAGCTGTTCACCGCGCTCGGCCATCACCCGGGCACACACGTCGACCGGTTCAGCGCCGCCGCGCTCGCCGGCACGACCCCGCCGGATGCGGCCCGCGCCCTCGACCGCCTGGTCGCCGCGCACCTGCTCACCGAGACCGCCCCCGGCTGCTACGTTCTGCACGATCTGGTCCGGCTCTACGCGCGTGGCCAGAGCCATGACCCGGCCGCCCGCACCGCGGCCCGGCTGCGCCTGTACGACCACTGCGTGGCGACCGCGCTGTCCGCGTCCGAGGCCGCGGAACCTGGTGGGGAGCCCGCCTTCAGACAGCCCGATGACTTTCAACAGCCGCCCGCAGTACGGGACTTCACCAGCCGCGAGGAGGCGCTCGGCTGGTTCGCCGCCGAGCGCGACGACATCGCTCTGATCGCCGCTGCGGCCCGCGCCGAGGACCGGCCCGAGCGGGCCTGGCGGATCGCCGTGACCCAGTGGCCGCTCGTGGTCTGGCGGGTCCTCGCCGACTGGGCGCCCACCCTGGAGGCCGCCCTCGCCGACGCCCGCGCCTGCGCCGACCCCTATGGAGAGGCCCGCGTCCTGACCCTGCTCGGCTGGGTGCTCGCCGAGGAGGGCCGCACCGCCGAGGCCGTCCGGCACCTGTGCGTCGCGCCCGAACTTGCGGCCCGCGCAGGCGACGTACTCGGTGAGGCCACCGCCCTGGTCAACCTCGCCGCGGCTCTCCCCGACGACGAAGCCGGCGCCGCCGAAACGGCCTGCACTCGAGCCCTCGCCCTCGCCACCGAGGCCGACGACGCGCACACCCGGATGCTCGCGCTCCAGCACCTGGCCCGCATCCACCTCGGCGCGGGCCGCCACCGACAGGCTTACGAGGCGGCCGAGGTGGCGCTCGGCCTCGGCCCCGAGCACGAGGCGGTCGCCCGGCGCGTGCTCCTGCGTACCTGGCAGGGTGAGGCGCTGGCCGGGCTCGGTGACACCATGGCCGGGCGGCGCTGCCTCGCACAGGCCGCGCTTGAGGCCGAGCAGACCGGCTACGACGTGGGCGCCGTCACCGCGCTCGACGCCCTGCTGCACATCGCCGACCAGGACGAACTGCCCGAACTGCGGCGCCGGCGCGCGGCGGCACACTCCAGGATCCGGGAGCGTTAGCCGGGCGTTAGCGCCGCCGCCGCGCTCGTTAGTGATCTGCCAGCGCGCCGCAACACCCTGGTTCGTGTAAGGGGAAACGACCTCGTGCAGGATCGCGACCCACGAACGAGAACCGGGGGAACCAGCCATGCGCACCACCACCCGTCCCGCCCTGCTCGCCGTCGGCGCCGTCGCGACGCTCGCCCTGTCCCTGACCGCTTGCAACGACGGCAGCGGCACGCAGGACAGCGCCGTCGGCACCAGCGCATCATCAGCCGCCCCGTCGGGTGCCACCTCGGCCCCGGCCTCGGCGCCGGCCGCGCACTCGGCCTCGGCGCCGGCCGCGGGCTCGGCCTCGGCGCCGGCCGCGGGCTCGGCCTCGGCGCCGTCCGGGGGCAGGACGAGCACGAGCGGTGGTGGCAGCTCGTCCTCCGGCACTGGCGGGGGCGGCGTCATCGCGGCCTGCACGACCAAGAACACCTCGGTGACGTTCCTCCAGTCCTCGGGCCACGCCAGTGACGCGCAGGCCGCCGCCGCCACCCTCAAGATCACCAACAGCTCGGGTGCCCCCTGCACCATCGTCGGCCCGACGACCGTGGTCGCCGACGACGACCAGGGCAAGGCGAGCCCGGTCTCGGGGGACAACTCCAAGGACGGCTCGGACGCGGTCGACGTCCCGGCGGGCGCCGCGGTGGTGGCGGACGTGCTGTACAACGACGTGAACAGCGAGGGCACCAAGTCGGCCCGTTACACCTGCCCGGTGCAGGCGTCCCACGTCAAGGTCGCGCTGCCCAAGGATGTGGGCACCACGGTGAACGTGATGAAGGCGAACGGATCGCCGGGCGGCGTCTTCAGCGTCTGCGGCACCGACTTCAAGGTCGGAGCCTTCGCGGCACGGTAGAGCTTGGCGCGGCCCCGTGCGTTCGCACAATCCTGGACATGACGGCGTGGATCAGGAGCAGGTTCAGGTACTGCCGTCGGCGGTGTGAACGGTTGAGCTGCCCCAGGGCCGGCAGCGGAGTGAAAACGCGATCTTATGCGTGGCGGAATCATGCCCCCAGGTCACGATCGCGATCCGCAGTTCCTCGCGGGTGGCCCACACCAGGCGGTCGAGGACGTTCTTCTGCAGCAGACTGAGGAACGACTCCATAGCCGCGTTGCCGCACGGACAAGCAGGCCACCGCTTGACGGCCCACTGCCCTGTCCCTTGGGTCAGAAATGGCCACAGTCAATGAGAAAGGGACATCCGCAATGCGAGCCTGCACGCCGGCTGTAGGCCCTCGATTGGAATCCCGTTCCGTGATGACGGCCTGCGTGTACTCGGTGCGTCTCACCCAGGGGCCACAGCAACGTGCCTCACGATCTTGTCTCTTCGCCGGGCCGGTGACATCTGCAGGGGGCCGGGGTCGGCTTGCTCGTCGGGTGGTGGGGGAAGATCGGCGGGCCGTGTCGGCGAGATCGGCCGGCGACGTACAACGAGGACAAGGCGGGCGGGATGAGCGAGCACGGCCGACGGCGGCGTCACCGTACGGTGGACCGGGTCGTGTGGATCCTGGAGGTTGCCGCGCGGGCGCCGGGCGGGGTGAACGTGGCCGAGTTGGCGCGGACGGTCGGGGCGCCGGCGAGTTCGGTGCAGGATCTGGTCAACGGACTTGTCGCGACGGGTTTTCTGCTGGAACAGCGCCGGCGCTTCCGGCTCGGGCCCGCCCCGCACGTCCTCAACCTCATCGCCGGCCGGGTCGTCCCGCGGATCAGCCAGGCCGAGCTCAACGAACTGAGCCGCGTCGCGGGTACCCCGGTGCTGCTCACGGTGCGGGCCGGGCTCGACGCCGTGCACCTCGCGCGCGGCGGCGAGGACGAGATTCCCCGCCTCGTGCCGCTCGCCGACGAGCACATGGCCCGGCCGCTCCTGCGCACCGCCGCGGGCCGTCTGCTGCTGGCCTTCACCGACGAGGCGGAGCGCCGTGGGCTGCTCGACGAGCTCGCCCGCCACGACTTCGAGGCGGTCGCCGAGTTCCGCCGCGCTCTTCCGGGGATCCGCGCGTCGCGGATCAGTCGCAGCGAGGGTCTGGCCGATCCCGAGGTCAGCGCGCTCGCGATCCCCGTCACTGATGGCCCCGTCGTCACGGGTGCCCTGGTTCTGACGCACCGGCGTCGTGGCCGCTCGGAGCGGCTGAGTCTGGACCGGGCGGCGGCCCGGCTCCTCGCGCACATCCAGGAGGGGCGGACGTGACGTCCGCATCGGTTCACGGATATCCGTGAATGCGGGCGCTCGTGCCGTGTCGGGAACGAGCATCCCGGCATGACTTCGAACACGCTGACCACGGCCGAGCCGACGCCTCCGTCGTCCACCGGCGAGATGGTCTCCCGGCTGCTGCACACCCTCGGCCCCCCGATCCGGCTCGGGGGGCCGAGGACATCACCGTCGTCGGGGCCGATCCCCTGGTGCCCTCGGTGCACCGTCTCGCCGGTGCCATGGCTGCCGCGATCGGGGTCTTCGGGCGGCAGACGGCGGCGGTCGGTGAACAGCGCGGTCACCCGCACCAGAGGGTTCGGGTGCAGGCCGGAGCCGCGATCGACCAGCTCATGGCGACGCATCACACGACGCTGTCGGGGCGCCCGCTCGGTGATCTGCTCGACGATCCGACCCTGCTCGGCAACAACGACTTCTACCGGGCGCGCGACGGCCGGTGGATGTTCATCATCACCACCTATCCGCATCTGCGGGACGCGGTCCACTCCGTGCTGAGGTGCGGGCTCGACAAGGTGGGGATCGCGCTGGCCGCGGCCGACTGGGATGCCTTCACGCTGGAGGAGGCCATCTGCGCGCGGGGCGGCGTCGCCTGCGTGGTGCGCAGCCGGGACGAGTGGCTCGCGCACCCCGCGGGGCGCCATGTCGCGCAGCGCCCGGTCGTCGAGATCGAACGCGTCGGTGACGGACCGGTCCGGCCTCTGGAGCCGATCGGTGCGGCCGAGGCGCTTGCGGGCGTACGGGTGCTCGATCTCACCCATGTCATCGCAGGTCCCGTCGCGGCGCGGCTCCTCGCCCAGTTCGGCGCCGACGTGCTGCACGTGTCGCGTCCCGACCGCCCCGACCCGATCCCGATGATCGCGATGACCGGCGGCGGCAAGCGCAACGCCTACTGCGACCTGCGCGACGATCACGACCGTGCGGCCTTCCACGACGCGCTCCAGGACGCGGACGTCTTCGTCCACGCCTACCGGGGACTTGCCCGGCACGGGGCGTCGACCGAGGAACTCGTCCGGCGCCGCCCCGGACTCATCACCCTCGAATACCACGCCTGGGGCGCCGACGGCCCCTGGGGCGAACGCGGCGGGTTCGACCAACTTGCCTGCTCGGCAACCGGATTCGCCGTCGAGGAGTGGACCGAGCGGCCGTCGCTGCCGCCGACGTACCTGCTCAATGACTACCTCGCCGCCTACCTCGGGGCTGCCGCCGTCGCAACGGTCCTGCGCCGACGTGCGGCGGAGGGCGGCTCGTGGCGGATCCGCGTGACCTTGGCCGGGGTGTGTCACTGGGTGCAGGAACTCGGTCTGCTTGCGCGGGAGGACGTACTCGGCCTGCCCCGGCCCGGGCGCGCGCCGCGCTGTCGACCACGGGGACCGACTTCGGCCCGCTCACCGAACCGGCGACACCGTTCGCGTACAGCGGGCGCACGGTCCCCCAGCCCGGCTGGCGGTCCCCGCTCGGGTCTGCTGCGCTCCAGTGGAGCTAGGCCACTTCTACGGCACCTTTCCAGACTGCCGGCGAGCCGCCGACGGTGACGATCCGAAGTGACGCCGGCGGGATTCGACGCTCAGGAGCAACGGCACGCACATCGTCGTCTCTGGCGACGACAACGGCAGCGACCAGCCCTGGCAACCGAAACCGCTGCCCCGTGCCGACCAATGCGGCGAGTTCCACCGCATCTGCCCCTTCGGCACCACGTGTCCGCCGCCGCCCGTACCGCACCACCGTTCATCCACCGCACCCGATACCCCAGGAGGCACAGGAAGACGTCCGAGAAGCCGAGCGGCCCGTCCGGCCGAGGACTCCTCGCCGGAGTCCGCGTCATCGAACTGGCCAGCGTGATCATGGCTCCGTACGCCGCGCAGCAACTCGGCGACTTGGGCGCCGACGTGATCAAAGTCGAGTCGCCCACCGGTGACATGACGCGCCACTACCCGCCACAGCGCCACCCCGGCATGGGCGGCGCGGCACTCAACCTGAACCGCAACAAGCGCAGCGCCGCCATCGACCTCAAGGCCCCGTCCGGCCGCGACGCCCTGCTCGCCCTGCTGCGCACCGCCGACGTCCTCATCACCAACCTGCGCCCGCAGGCCCTGGAGAAGCTCCGCCTCGGCTACCACGACATCGCGGCCGTCAACCCCGGCCTGGTCTATGCCAACGCCCAGGGCTTCCGCAGCGACAGCCGCTACGGCACCCACGCCGCGTACGACGACATCATCCAGGCGGCCAGCGGCCTGGTCTGGCTCAACCACCAGGTCTCCGGCCAACCCCACTACGTTCCCACCGTGCTGGCCGACAAGATCTGCGGCATGCAGATCGCCCAGTCGGTACTGGCCGCGCTGCACTACCGGGAGCACGGCGGCACCGGACAACACATCGAGGTCCCGATGGCCGACACCATGCTCGCCTTCAACCTGGTCGAGCACCTGGGCGCGGCCGCCCTGGAAAAGGCGTTCGGCTCGCCGCGCTCGCTCAGCCCGCACCGCCGCGCCCTGCGCACCGCCGACGGCTGGATGTGCATCCTGTCGCAGAGCGACCGCAACTGGCGGGACTTCACCGCCTTCGTCGCCCGTCCCGAGCTGACCGCCGACCCGCGCTTCGCCACCGGCCCCGACCGGGCCCGCAACGCCGACGCGTTCTATCCGCTGCTCGCGGAGCTGACGCCACAGCATATTAGCGCCGAGTGGCAGGAGTTCTGCGACCGGGCGGGCATCGCAGCGCCCCCGTGCTCGACCTGGCCTCCGTTGCCACCACCGCCTACGCCCGCGAGGGCGGCCTGCTGCGCGAGGCCGACCACCCCACCGAGGGCCGCTACCGGGTCATCGGCCTCCCGGTCCACTACTCGGCCGACCCGGAGCCGGAACTACGGCCCCGCCCGGCCATCGGCCAGCACACCGAGGAGGTCCTCCGCGAAGCCGGCTTCGACCCTTCCCTGCTGCACCCCACAGGCTGACCGAATTCCCGTACCGAAAAGAAACCAACCGCTCATTCACCAGCCCAGGAGCGAATGAACCATGTCGCCTTCAACGCCTTCACCGATGGCATTCCCCGACGGCATCCTGCCCGAATCGGCCTGCCGACTCCGTACCGAGGTCCGCGCTTTTCTCGACGAGGAGCGCGCCCGCGGTACCGTACTCGGCCGCCCCGACTCCTGGCTGGCCGGCTGGGACCCCGACTTCAGCCGCCGCCTAGCGGAGCGCGGCTGGGTCGGCATGGCCCTGCCCGTCGAGTACGGCGGCGCCGGACGCGGCTTCCTGGAGCGCTACGTCGTGATCGAGGAACTGCTCGCCGCCGGCGCCCCGGTCAGCGCCCACTGGGTCTCCGATCGGCAAGCCGGCCCGTCCATCCTCCAGCACGGCACCGAGGAGCAATGCCGCTGAGGGTTCAGGGCGGCGCCACCAGCGGCGCTTGGGAGCGGACATTGCTCCCCGGCCCGTACCCTGCGGCACCGCGGGCAGCGGTCCTCCGCCTCAGGCCTCGGGCCGGATAATGGGTGGAGGTTCGATGTTGGTGATGACAGGGTGAGGCGCATGCCGTCGCCTGCCGTCGAACAGCTGCTCAGTGAGCTGCACGCCTCTCTGAAGCTGCGCAAGCGTCCGGAGGACGTGGCCCAGCTCATCCAAGACCTGTACGCGGCCCAGGGAACTCACCTCGACCCGGCCACCGAGGCAGCTCTCACCAAAGCCACTGAGCACTCACTGCGCAGGCTGTGGCACGGCTACACCTCCATGCTGGAGGGCTTCGCCCGACCTGTCGGCGCACAGCGCCAGCTCGCCCGCGCGGCACGCCTGTTCACGAGCGTGCCGGACCTCCCGGACGGCGCTGGGGATGATCCCGAGCAGATCGAGGCGGTAATCCGCCGCGCGGGGGAGGAGATCCGTCGCGCCTATGGGCACAACGACTTCGGCAGGGACCGTCTCGACCGAGCCGAGCGCGCGGAGGCCGGACTGGGCGAGATATCCAAGCGCCAGTACAACAAGCGCTTCCGGCTGTTGTGCCGGATGGAGGCCAAAATGAGCCGGCTCATCCACGAGCAGCGCCGTCGCGAGGTCACCATCACCGGTAAGGGCGCACTCGCCCACACGCTGCCGTACGAACTGTTCGCCGCCGACCCGGACACCGCGGCCTTCGTCGCGTACGTCACCGCACGAAGCTACATGAGGAGCATCTTCACTAACGGCAAGCAGAGGCAGGTGTACGACGAAGTCGCTGACGCCCTGTTCCGGCGACTTCAGGCACACCCCGAGCAGACCCGTTGGTACGCGATCGCGCATGTGCATCCGACGGCCGAAGTACTCGAGAGATTGTCCGACGAGGACCTCACTCAGCTGTTGGCACACTGGACCCGCTTTCTACGGGAGGTGGCCGAGCTGCTGGAGGACGCCTGGGGGCGCTGCCCTCTGGAGCGCGACACCATGATCGTGCGCCGGGGCAACGACTCGTCGACGTGGAACCAGGCCGCGCAGGCGTGGAACACAGCGCGGGCGCACTGGTTGGCGCTGCTGACCGAGCTGGGTCGGGTGGAGGTCCTGGACCGGATCTGCCCCGGCAAGGTGCCCCGCCTGATGGCGGCCGATGTGGCGTACTGGCACCGCATGAGCGGTGGCGGGCTGCATCCGGACACTTACGTTTGGGCAGAGCTGCCGCTGCCCTGGGAAGTACTGCGGGGCGAGAAGGAGTGCCCGCGCTCGCTGGTCGAGGCGGCCTGCGCGCGACACGGCGTGGACCCGGTGGCCGGTGCCTGGACCGCCCCCAGGCCAGCAGCCAAGGCCGTCGCCTTCCGTCGGACGCCCGAGCTTGTGCATGGGGTTGCCGTCGCCGATCCCCTCATGGCGAGCGCCCTCCGGTCGGCTGGGATCTTCTCGGGCAAAGGCAAGCGCGCCGCCGCGCAGGAGTGGCTGTAGCGCCGGCCCGGCCGCCCGTGCCCGCTGTTTCGCGTTCCGCGACAAACCAGTTGACCCACGCGTTGGCTCCCGCAATGATCACTCGGCGACGAGGAAGCTCTGCGGAGGAGCGCCCGGCTCTGATCCCGGGTGGACGCAGGTTCGAATCCTGCCCTCGTCGCCCTCTCGATCCTCGCCGGAGCCGCTACGAATGTGGCGAGCTGATCGAGCACAAGGAACTGCCGGCCTGATGAACACTCCTGAATCGCTGCGGGTTCTGTAGAGACTCTAGGTTGTGGCTGTGACCTGCAGGTTTGGTTGTTGTTGGCTGTAGTACGCGGCTTCGTACTCGACGGGTGGAGTGTGGCCGAGCTCACTGTGGAGCCTGGTCGAGTTGAACCAGTCGACGTACTCGGCGGTGGCGATCTCGACGTCGGTCAGGGTCCGCCAGGGCCCTTGGCGCTTGATGAGCTCGGTTTTGTAGAGACCGATGGTCGATTCCATCAGGGCGTTGTCCAAGGCATCGCCGACCGAGCCGATGCTCGCGGCGATCTTCTCTTTCGCCAGGTGGGTGGCCAGGCGGAACGACGTGTACTGCGAGCCGGCATCGGAGTGGTGAATCAACTCCCTTGGCTGGACCGGGAATCCGGTGCGGTCCCGCTGCCAAAGGCCCATCTCGAGCGCGGACAGGATCAGCGGGGTCTGCTTGTTGGTGGCCACCGACCAGCCGACGATCCGCCGGGAGAAGGTGTCGACGACGAAGGCGACATAGACGGTGCCCGCCCAGGCCGCCACGTGCGTGAAGTCCGCGACCCACACCCGGTTGGGAGCGCTCGCGACGAAGTCGCGCTTCAGCAGGTCGGGCGCCCGGTCGACACTCTTGTCCGACACTGTGGTGACGATCTTCTTGCCTCGCACCGCTCCTGACAGCCCTTCGGCTTTCATGAGGCGGGAGACCGTGCACTGGGCGACGGTGTGGCCGCGTCGCTGGAGTTCGGCCCAGACTTTGCGGTAGCCG
>NZ_JBIRJC010000046.1:0-51075 GCF_044329365.1 Kitasatospora sp. NPDC017646
CCGGCACGGCCGGGAAGACCGCCAAGTGCCGGACCGCTGACCTGACCATCACCGCCACGGACCGCACCATCACCGGCGACCCCAACAACACCGTCGTGGTCGAGATGAAGAACCACAGCGGCAAGGACTGCACGCTCTCCGGATACGCGGGCGTCGACCTGAAGACCCCCTCGGGCGCGCTGTCCGCGGACCGCTCCGGCGAGCCGGTCGTCACAGCCGTCGTACCGAACGGCAAGTCGACCTACTTCGGCATCAGCTACCCGCCCAACAACACCGGCGGCTCCGGCCTCCGGATCACCGGCCTGGTGGTGACCCCGCCGGACGAGACCCAGTCGGTCACCCTGCCCTGGCCGGGCGCCGGCTCGCTGCCCGCCACGGACACCAACGGATCCCCGGTGAAGATCGGCCCGATGGGAAGCGCCGGCCAGGGCCAGTGACCACGGGTCCCGCCCGGGCCCGACCCACCCGGCGTGCGCGGCGTGCGCGGCATGCGCGGCGATGCGACGTGGCCACGACCGCGACCTCCGTCGGGCGATCGCACTGTCGCGACGCGGCCCGCCGGGTTTCCGCTCGGGGCTCGGGAGGCACTCCCCCTGTGGACGTCTGTCGGCGCGCGTCGCACCGGGAGGGCGGGGGCAAGGGCGATGGGAACGTGGCACGAGCAATTGCGGCCGTGGCTGAGGGTGTTGATACTCGCCGCGGCGGTGGCGGGACTCGTCGGATGCTCGCTGTGGGTGTCCGAGGCATACGGCGATGTCGTCGCCTTCCGGCACGCGTCCGCCTGTCACAGCGGGTCGGAGGACGGCTGCATCGCGAAGGTGACGGGGACGGTCATCGACAAGGAGACCGGACAGTCGTGTACCTCGGACTCCAACACCTCCCACTCCTGCACGACTTACCACAGGCTGCGGCTGCGCTACGCGGACCGCACGGAGGTGCGCGTCGTCAGCCCGGACACTTACGGCGACGTGCAGCGCGGTGACCGCGCGGAGCTGGGCACATGGCGCGGCGCGGTGGTGAGCCTGACGGTGCGCGGGCACACCCACACGTACGACCCCCCGGCCGACGACTCCACGATGTGGCGGTTGAGGGCTGCCTGGCTGGTCCTGGGGGTGGCGGTGTGGGCCGTGGTGAGCGGGCGGCCGGCACGCCTGTTCGCGGCACCCGACTTCGTATGGCTCTGGCTGTCCCTCCCGTTCTCCTGGCTGGTGCACGGCGCCCTACTCGGAGCGGACGTCCTGGAGTGGATCTGGTCAGCGGGGTTCGCCGTTTTCGGTGTCTTTTTCGCGTTCACGCTGGCGAACGAGGGGGGCTTCACCCGGTGGCCGCAACGGTCACGGCGACGCCGGCGACGGCCCGGGCCCAGGCCGTGGAGACCGAAGTGATCACCGAGCCCAGCTCGCGCAGACAGGGCTCGGGCACGGTGGGCGCATAGGTCACGTCGACGAGCGGCATACCCGACACCCTAGCCGGAGCGCGATCCCGCCAGAGCCCCGAACGGTCATCCCCGGCAGCGCTCCGCAGGACGGGTCCGCCGGGCCGCCTGACGTCAGGACAGGAGCCGCACCACCTGCCACGGCACCAGCACCAGCACCAGCGCCAGCGCCAGCGCCAGCGCCAGCGCCAGCGATGAGCGGACCTCGGTGCTGCCGGTGGGGCAAGGACGCCACCCGCCCCCCTCGGCGGCCGCCGCCGCGGCCGCCGATGCCCGCCCGCGCTCAGCGGTTGTGGACCTCCAGGAAGGAGCGGACCGCCGATTCGAGGGCGCCCTCGATCCAGGCCGGCTTGAGGCTGGTGTGCTCGCCGGCGAAGTGGACACGGCCTTCCGGGGTCCGGGTGGCCGGGTGGAGCTCGTGCAGTTGGCCGGGGGTGACGATGGCCGCCTCACCGAGGGCGTACCGGGCGCGTGCCCAGGACTGGGTGGCGCCCGCTCCGGTGAACTCCCGCCGCACGCGCGGTCCCAGGAGTCGCTCCAGGTCGCCGAGGGCGAAGGCGTACCGCTCGCCCGGGGTGAGGGAGTCCCAGCGCGCCGCGTCGTCCGACCAGGTGTACGAGGCGAGCACCACGCCCCCCGATGAGCCCTCCGGGGCGTGCGAGGGGAAGTAGGTGAAGCGGCTGGGGCTGTCGCTGACGCAGCCGCCCCCGCTGAAGCCGTCCGGGCCTTCCTCCCAGAACCGGTGGTGGAACTCGAGCAGGACCTTGGTGGCCGAGTCGTAGTGCAGCTCTGTGACGGCCCGGCGCTTCGGGTAGGACATCAGGGGCTCGATCCGGCAGAACCGCAGCGCGCTGAACGGGATGGTGACGATCGCGTAGTCGCCCTCGAACGTCGTGGTCGGGGCGACGGGAGCGCCGTCGCAGGACTCCTCGTCGCCGCTCTCCGCGACCGTCTCGACGGTGACCTTGCCGGCGTCCTGCACCAGGCGGGTCATCCGGTGGCCGAGGCGCAGCTCGGCCCGGAGCGGGGCGGCGAGCGCGTCGGTGAGCACGGCGCTGCCGCCCTCCAGCTCCCAGTACCGGTTGGTGGGACTGATCACCGCGTGGTCGATCAGGGTGGGGAACAACGAGTAGTGCAGCCGGGAGGTGAGGTTCTCCAGAGTGCCCGCGGCCTGGAGGGACGCCCGGTCCCAGCCGGCTTCCTCCTGGAGGAAGCGGCGGGTGGAGTGGTGGCCGTAGGTGGAGAAGATGTCGGTCCAGGCGTCCAGCCGGTCGCGGATGCCGCCGTCCCGGACCGAGAGCCGCTCGAACGCCTTCTCGATGGCACCGGCGGCAGTGGAGTCGAACCTGGCGCCGAACGAGCGGTTGACCACGGTGGGCGACTGGGCGTACGCGGCACGGGTGGTCCGGGTGCCGTTGACGTGGATCAGACTGCGGAAGCGGGCCCCGGGCGGGGTGAACGTGCGGTCCGGGCCGTTGCTCCAGGTCTCTCCGGTGAAGGAGCGGTACTTCACCGGCGGAACGGCGCTGGTCGGGCCGGCGCCCGGCGCGACGTCGGCGTTGTAGAACAGCCGCCGCTTCAGACCGAGCTTGTCGGCGAGCGCCAGGACGAGCGGGTGGAAGTCGGGCAGGCGCATGGCGCCCGCCTCGGCGTGCAACCGGGGATCGGCGAAGACGCCACGGAAGGTCTTGATCCGCCCGCCGACCCGGCTGGCGTTCGCCTCGATGACGGTCACCTCGTGGCCGGCCTGCTTGAGCAGCGTCGCGACGGTCAGCCCGGCGACGCCCGCGCCCACCACCAGCACCCGCTTCCGCTCGGTGCGGGGCGGCAGTCGGTCGTCGATCAGGATGCGCAGGTATTCGAGGGTCAGGTCACTGCGCTCGTCCGCACCGACCATGAGCATCTCGCGGGCCAGCGCACGGCTGACCGCCTCGTCGGCCACCGGGCCGGTGCTCGGCGCGTACGCGGGCACCGGGGCCGCCGCGGCCCGGATGCCGAGGCCGACCGTGCCGACTGCGGCTCCCGCGGCCGACCCGAGCAGGGCACGCCTCCGCAGTCGGGGCGGCTCAGGGTCGGCACTCGACTCGCCGCCGGACCGGCGCGCAAGGGGCTGGCTCACGTTCTCTCCTGACGATGGCTGTTGGGACACCGCCCGAGCAACGCCCGACCAGGCACACCGCAACGCCGTCCGCCCGAAGATCACCCGCACCGGTCACACCCCTCGCCGTTGCGTTCTAGCGCGGGCGGGGCACACCGGGTGCCCGCTGCGGACGGGGCCGGAGGCCTTGCCGTCCGGCCCCGACGCCCGAACCGCGCCACGGACCGGCCTCCAGAAAGGGGGGACGGGCGGAAGGGGATCAGGAGGGGGACCGGCCGGGGAACGGCGCGAGGGCCCGGGTCCGCGTGGTTGCGCGGGCCCGGGCCCTCGTGGTCACCCCGGTGGCCCCTGTCCGACCCCGAGGCACGGGGGGAGGAGACGATTGGTCGGCTCAGTACCAGTGGTGGGTCTGCCAGAACGACCAGGCGGCGTTGGGGCTGCCGTAGCGGGTGTTCATGTAGTCCGGCGTCCACTTGATCTGGGTGGCCGGGTTGGTCTTCCAGTCCGCACCGGCCGTCGTGCCGACAAGGCCGGCACCGATCCGACGGCGGGGCGCCACCGCGAAGGCGCGATTCCCGGCAACCCCCGCGGACCTGCACGAACGCCTCACGATCACGAGCCAGGCAGCCTCAAAACGGTGCAAAACGGACATCACTACCCGCCGTCGTGCTACGCATTCGCATGTGAGGGCACTCACCCCACAGACCCCGGCGACCACGCCGAGTCACCACACCGCGGGCGCCATCGAGACCGCCACGGCCGCAGGACGGCGGGTCGCCGCCGCCCGGTGGACGGCTCAGGCTGACAGGAGCGCCGTCCGCGGATTCCCCGGCGGGACGGCATGGAAGAGGTGCGGGGGTGCCCGATGAGCGCGTCGCCTGGCGCACCAGCGGCGAGAGCGTGAAGCACACCGGCACGGTCGACTTCGAGCCGCTCGGCCCTGCCCGGACCAGGGTGAGGATGACCATGGCCTTCCGGCCCACCGGCCTGGCCGAGAGGGCCGCCGACAAGCTGGGTGTGTTCGGCCTCCAGGTGCGCGGCGACCTGCGCCGCTTCAAACGCTTCGTCGAGGACCCCGCCGCCGGGACCGGCCCCCGGCCGTCGTCCGGGGGCAGCTGACGGCGGGCGCGCACCGGCGGGAACACCGGCGGGCTTCGACCCCTGCGCGGTGGGATCGCGGTGCGATCGCGGTGCGTGCCGAACTCCGGGGACCGCCCGGTCGGCGAGGACGACAGCCGGGCGGTCCCCGCACGCTTCGTGCCGACCGCCACGCCGTGCGGCGCGAGCGGGTCGTCGAGGTCACAATGAGGCATGCGACCAAGTCCTGGCCCGGCCGGTCCGCCGCCGGTCGCATCCGGTCGGGCCGTCGTGCGCGGCGAGCCCTGGTGGCCGGTGGCAGTGGCTCTCGCGACCGCCGCGATGCTCCACGTCGCCCTGCCCGCGGAGTACCGGCTGAACCCCGTCTGGGTGGTTCCTGCAGTCATGTTCACGCTACTGGCGGTGTTGATCATCGGTGACCCGGGCCGGATCACCCGTCGGAAGACCTGGCTGAGGCTGGTGACCGAGGGCGTGATCGCCTTCATCAGCTCGGCGAACCTGTACACCGGTGTCCGCCTGGTGCTGGACATTCTGACCAACAACAAGCTGTTCGCCAACAACGCCACCGGCCTGCTGGCGACCGGCGGCGTGACCTGGCTGACGAACGTGATCGCCTTCGCGCTCTGGTACTGGGACCTGGACCGCGGCGGCGCCGCCGCCCGCGCCCACCGGCCCCATGCCAAGCCGGCGTTCGTGTTTCCCGAAATGCAGCACGCGGCCCACGCACCGGCCGACTGGGTGCCGTACTTCACCGACTACCTGTCGCTGGCCTTCTGGACCGCCACCGCGTTCAGCCCCACCGACGTCTCCGCGATCACGAGGTGGGCCAAACTGCTGATGATGGTGGAGGCCGCGGCCTCCCTCATCGTGGCCGCCCTGGTGATCGCCCGCGCGATCAACATCCTGCAGTGAGGCGAACCCGGACCGGACCCGAACGGCGCTCGCGGCCGACGCCCCCGGGCTCACCGCCACCGGTCGGCACGGTGGCGGCCGACAGCCAACCCGTGCGCCTTCGACAGCGGGATCCCGGTCCGGCTTCCAGAGTCGCGGCACCGGCGGCCTACCCCTCGTCGGGCAGGCTGGGCCTTCGGTGCTGTCAGTTGGGCTTGGTGCCGGTGTCCTGGGGTGTGGCGGCGAGGGTGAAGGCGAGGAGTGCGGTGGCGGTGAAGTCGTCGGCGGATTCGACGGTCTGCCAGGCACCGACGTGATCCATGAAGCCGGCGCCGCGGCCGTCGAAGGCAGCGAAGGGGTTGCCCTCACTGGTCGGGCAGGTGCGCATGGTGGGGAAGGAGTTGAGGTCCTTGAGCTTCTCCGCCGCGTTGGGACCGTTGACGACGCCGCCGAGGAGGATGTCGCCGTCGCCGTTGAGGTCGCCCGCGAGGTTGGCGGCCTGGTGCTCGGGGCAGTGCGGGAAGGTGCTTCCGGCTCCGATGACGAAGGAGGAGCCCCACGCGTTGGCGCCCAGGGCCCAGTTGCGCTGTTGGGTGGCGAACGCGTCGTAGCGGGAGTCTCCGGTCACCCGGTGGTAGAGCTGGGCCGTGGCCGCCAGGCCGAAGGTGTGGGGCACGGAATCGAAGTCGGTGTAGACGGCGCCGGCCCGGAAGGGGTCGTTGGTCGCGCGGGCGCTGCCGTCGTCGAGCTGGCGCTTGAGGTCGGCGACGAGCTGCTCGCGCGTCACTTCGGTGCGGGCGGCGCCGTCGTCGAGCAGGTGGGCGAGGTCGGCGTGGGCGAGGGCGCTGACGTCGCCGAGTCCGAGGGTGCCGAGGCTGTCCGAGGTGATGTACTGCTCGGCCCAGTGTCCGGCCTGCCGGATCCAGTCGGTCGCGCGCTCGTCCCCCAGGGCCTTGGCGGCGAGGGCGAGCTCGGCGGCGCCGAATTCCATGTCGTCCTGCCAGGACGCCTCGGGGTAGAAGCCGTGTGGGAAGGCGGTGACCAACTGGTCGCCGGGGTTGGTGTCGGCGAGGGCGTAGAGGTGTGCGGCCTTCTCGAGTTCCCCGCGGGCCCGCTCGGGGTTCTCGGCGGCGTCGAGCTGGGCGGCCAGGGCGAAGGTGGCGGCGACGCGCCCGGCGAGGTTGGGGCTGATCGGCTTGCCGGGGGGCGCCGCGCGGAAGACGGGGCGGTGCTTGATCAGGTAGTCGGGGTCCCCGGGCTTGACGTCGGCGGCGTCGTCGGCCTCCGGCAGACGCCACACGTCGTGGTCGGAGCGGATCTTCCCGCTGCCGTCGGCGGTGTCGCCCTTGCCGAGTCCGACCTGGACGTAGAGGGTGCGCGACGTGTCGTCCCACATCCTGTCGAGCCAGTCCAACCCGTGGCGCGCCTCGGCGGCCAGTTCCTTGCCGCCGACGGGTGTGGTGCGGTGTGCGAGCAGGAGACTCGCGGTGGAGTAGGAGGCGGTGTGGGTGAACTTGAGGAAGTCGCCGGCGTCGTTCCAGCCGCCCGAGACGTCGACCGGACCGGCGACGCGCTTGAGGGGTGAGGTCAGCACCGTCTCGTCGTCGGCGTATTCGGGAGTGTCGTAGACCGTGGCCTGGCGGTCCGCCAGGTGCGAGGGCTTGCGCCGCAGTTCCGTGGGAACCACGTCGGCGCCGTCTCGCTGGGCCTGGAAGAAGCGGACGTTGTCCTGGATGAGTTTGCCGAAGAGGTCGTCCGCCGCGGCGATGCGAAAGGTCGGGGAGACGGCGGTGACGGGCCCGGACACCTCGATCCGGTAGTCACCGGGCTCGCTCAGAGCGGAGAGGTCGAGGCTGTGGACGGCCTTGTACTTGCTGTTCCAGCCTCCGGTCGAGGCGCCGACCTTGCCCTTCAGGATCTCCTTGCCGGAAGCGTCGAGGACCCGGAAGGACGCCTTGGACGCGGACACGGAGGTCATCAGGTAGGCCTGCTTGGTCTCGCCGGGCGTGTAGCCGACCTGGTCGACGCGCAGCACTGCCCCCGGATCGCCCGCAGCGAGGGAGTCCGCCCCCTGCGCCGACTGGACGCAGTAGACGGCGAGAACGGTGGCTGCCACGCCGGCAGCGGTCATGCCGAGGACGCGCTTACGAATTCGGATCTTTGCCATGCCCACAGACTGCCGGTGGGTCCATGAGGCGATCATGAGGTGGTCACGGCACCGCCCGATGAGGCGCACCCTGGAACTCGACCTGCCACGCCGCAGGGTCCGGCGCGACGGCGTGCTGCTCACCCTCACCGCCAAGGAGTTCGCGGTACTGGAGGTCCTCATGCTGCTCTCCCCGACCAAGCCGGGCTGGGCGACATCTGGAAACAGGTCGAGCACGACCAGGAGACCGTCCTCGTCACCGCCGAGGCCGACGGCCGGGACATCCGATGGGCCGCCGCCCCCGTCTGGGACGGCGACCGGATCGGCGCCGCCGTGCTGGTCGGAGCCGACCCCGCCCAGAGCCAGGCCGCCCACGACCGCCTCGTCCGCTGGCTCACCCTGGGCTGCGCGGCCCTGGTGCTGGCCGCCGCCGCCGTCGGGCACCTGCTGTCCGGACGGGCCATGCGACCCGCGCTGCGCGGACTCGAACAACAGGAACAGTTCCTCGCCGAAGCCGCGCACGAACTCCGCACCCCGCTGGCCACCCTGCGCCTGGTGGTCGAGGGCGGCAGCACCTCCCCCACCCGGGCGCCCGCCGCGCTCGACGAAGCGGTCCGCCTCACCGACCGGCTGGGCCGGCTGGGCCGGCTGGTCACCGGACTCCTGGCACGGGCCCGCGTCGAGGCCGGCACGCAGGAGATCGAGTTCACCCTGCTGCGACTCGACCAGCTGGTCGAGCAGACCATCGAGGAACTGCCGGACAGCACCGGCGTCACCGTCGCCACCGAAGCCACCATCGTCAACGGCGACCCGGAACTGCTCGCCCAAGCGGCCCGCAACCTGGTGGAGAACGCGTTGCGGCACGGCGGCGGCGGCCCGGTCGACGTGAGCGTCACCGCCGGCCGCATCGCGGTACGGGACCACGGCCCCGGCGTACCGGCCAAGGACCGTACACGGGTCTTCGAACGCCACGTCACCGGAGCCACGAGCACCGGTACCGGCACCGGCCTCGCCATCGTCCGCTGGGTCGCCGAACTCCACAACGGCACCGCCCGGCTCTCCCCCGCCCCCGGCGGCGGCCTACTGCCCCCGCACGCCAGCAGCTGACACCGCCCGCTCATACCTGGCTGTCCGGCGTCGGCGCCGCCAAGGAGATCACCGGCTGACCTCGCTCCCGCCGATCACGGCCTCTCGGCGTGACTCTCCGTGTCCATCGACGCAGGGCGGTTGGCGACCCCAACCAGATGTGCCACCCCTCGGTTCCGTGGAGATAATCACCCGGCTCGTTGCCCGTCGCCTGCCGGATCAAGGTGAGAAGTGCCACCGAACGTCACCTCCGTGACCACAGCAACCGCTCCGGCGGCGCAGTCCTCCTCCCCCGCCAGGACAGTGAAGCTCGCGCCTCTGGTCGCGCTCATCTTCTTCAGCGTCTCCGGCGGGGCCTACGGCATCGAGGGCCTGTTCCCCACCTCGGGACCCGGCACGGGCTTGCTACTGCTCCTGGTGACACCTCTCGTGTACAGCGTCCCCCACGCGATGGTCTGCGCCGAACTCGGCACCGCGATACCCGTCGACGGCGGCTACTACCACTGGGTGCGACGCGGGCTCGGGCGCTTCTGGGGATTCCAGCAGGGCATGCTGAGCTGGCTGGTCGGCTTCGTGGACCTGGCCGTCTACCCGGTCCTGTTCACCAACTACCTGCAGTCCATGGTCGGGTGGGCCGCGCCCGGCAAGCACGTGCTGTTCACCGCGGGCCACCTCCAGCTCGACCTGCACTGGTTCATCTGCCTCGCCGTCATCACCGCCTGCGTCCTGATCAACCTGACGGGCACCGCCGGGGTCGGCACGTCCTCCGTCGTCCTCGCGGTCGTCTGCCTCGCTCCGCTGCTGCTCCTGAGCGTCGCCGGCTTCGCCCACGCGCTCGGCGACGGCGCCGGACCCGCAACGCAGCTGACCAGCCGCCCGGACCAGTCCCTGGCGAACGCCTTCGGGGCCGGGCTCTTCCTCGCCATGTGGAACTACAGCGGCTGGGACGACGTCTCGGCCTTCGCCGGCGAGATCGACAACTCCAGAAGGAACCTGCCACGGGCGCTCGCCCTGTCACTGGTGGCCATCACCGCCGGCTACCTGCTTCCCGCACTCGTCTCGCTCACCCTCGAACCGGACGGCCCGGCGGGCTGGAGGAGCTGGCACAGCGGTTCCTTCTCGGACGCGGGCGAAGCCCTGGGCGGACCGTTGCTGCGGACCGCCGTGACGGTCGGCGGCATGCTCGCCGCCGCCGCGACGTTCTGCGCGCTGCTCACCTCCAGCGCCCGGGTGCCCTCCGTCCTGGCGCAGGACGGCTACTTCCCGAGCTGGGTGGCGAGGACGACCGCCCGCCGCCGGGTCCCGGTCGTCTCCCTCCTCTGCTCGTCCGCGATCTATGCCCTGTTCTGCCTGAGCAGCTTCACCAGCCTGATCATCGTCGACGTCTTCCTCACCAACATCACCCTGCTGCTCGAAGTCGCCGCGCTCATCGCCCTGCGCGTGCACGAACCCGACCTGGAACGTCCCTACCGCATCCCCGGTGGGCCCATCGGCCTGGCCCTCGTCACCGTGAGTCTGGCCGGCGTCTGCGCATGGGCCGCGTGGCAGCAGTACGCGGAGAACGGCACCAGAGCGGTGACCTACTGCCTCGTCGCCCTCGCCGCCTGCGTGCTGCTCTACCCCCTCATGGCCAGGCGCCGCCTCCTCGCGGGCGCCGCGGTGTAGCCCGGCGGGAATCGCGGCCCGACCCGTCCCGCGAGGCGGGGGGTTCACGCTGTAGGCGTCCGCGTCGACCACGCTTCGCCGCGCCGGGCGAACCGCCGCGCGCGATCTGACGTGACGTCAGTTCCGTTACGAACCGCGCTCGGAGGCGTTCACGTGGCGTGGTGGTAGTAGGTGATGGAGACCGTGACCGGCCCGTCGCTCGTGGCGGTGGAGAGGGTACGGACGATGGCGAGGTCCTGGGCGCCGTGGGAGCGGACGCAGAAGGTGCGGTCTGCGCGCAGGGCGGTGAAGGGCAGGGTGGAGGTGGGTTGCGTCTCGACGCCTTTGAGGCAGTCGGGCAGCGCGAGGGGGCCGGGTGGGGCGATGTAGGCGTCGCTGTCCTCGGGGATGTAGAAGGCGTCACCCTGGCGGGCCAGGTACCAGGAGGCGGTGTCCTGGGTGACCTTCCCGGCCTTGAGGTCGAACTCGTGATCGCGGTCGGGGGAGGTGAGCTCGAGGTTCGTGTAGCCGGCGGTGTAGCCGGGGGACGCGGACGCTGGGGCGGGGGCGGGTGCGGCGGACGCGGTGGGACTGCTCGTCGGGGCGGGTGCGGCGGAGTCGTCGAAGTATTCGGTGTAGTCGAGCAGGAAGAAGGCAGCCGCAGCGCCGAGAAGGAGGGTGGCCGTCGTGACCAGCGCGGTGCGGGCGCCCCGGCGCGCGGTGGCCGCAGCTCCGCGTCGGACCGCGGGGGCCGGTTCCGGGCGAGCGGGTTCCGGCTGCGGTCGGGTGGGTGCCGGGGCGGGCAGGACGCGGGCGGTCGGAGCCCCGTCCGGGGCCGGTCCCGGGCCCGGGTCGAGGGCGGTGACCGGCATGGCGGGGGTGGCGGGGGTGACTGGCGGGCCGGTGCGGCGGTTCAGTTCGCCGCTGACCCGCGGGGGCAACCAGCCGTCGGAGAAACGCAGTTCGCCCCCGGTGGCGGGGTGGCTGCGGGCGGCCTCGATCAGCCAGGCGGGGCTGGGCCGATCCCCGGGGTTCTTGGCCAGGCAGTACCGGAGCAGCTCGTGCAGCCCGTACGGCAGGTGGGAGAGGTCGGGTTCCTCGTGGACCGCCCGATAGAGCGCGGTGGGCTCGGGCCCGTCCCCGAAGGGGGAGACGCCGGACCCGGTGAAGGCGATCAGGGCGCCGAGGGCGAACACGTCGGTGGCCGAAGTGGCGGGCTGCCCGAGCGCCTGCTCGGGGGCCATGAAGCCGGGCGAGCCGATGCGCAGACCGGTGCCGGTGAGCGGGCTGGCGTCGGCGGCGCGGGCGATGCCGAAGTCGATGACGCGCGGGCCGTCGGCGGCCACCAGCACGTTGCCGGGCTTGAGGTCGCGGTGTACCACGCCCGCGGCGTGGATCGCTTGCAGGGCCTCGGCGATGCCGGCGAGCAGCAGCAGGGCGGTGCGCTCCGGCAGCGGACCGTGGCGCCGTACGACGCGGTCGAGGGAGGGACCCGGAACGAAGGTGGTCGCCAGCCACGGGGAGGCGGCGTCGGTGCCCGCGTCGACGACCTGGGCGGTGTAGAGGCTGTGGATGCGCCGGGCGCTGGCGACCTCCTGGGCGAAGCAGTGCCGGAACTCGGGATCCTCCGCGAGCTCGGGCCGGACCACCTTGAGCGCGACCGGGCGCCCGCCGGGGGTGTAAGCGAGGTACACACGGCCCATGCCGCCCGCGCCGAGCCGCGCGCGCAGCCGGTACCCGCCGACCTCGCCGGGGTCCTCCGGAGTCAGCGCCTCGAAGGTTGAGGAGGACGGAACGCCGAAGGGCTGCGCGGTCATGAATGTGCTCCAGCAGGTCGTGCAGTGGGGATGGGGACGCGGTGGCACGAGCGGCAGTTCCGGCGCCCAGGTGCCCGTCGGCGTCCGGAACCGCACGCGGTGGCGATCAGTGCCCTGGGCGGGCTCGTCCGACTGGTCGTGCGGGGTGTCGTGGCAGGTCGAGCGGGCGGTTCCGGCTTCGGGGTACCGCGCCGCATGCCCCCGCCGGCGCGTCCGGGGGTACGCGCCGACGGGGGCTGCCGTCCCGCGGGCGCCACGGGTCGCCCGGCGGGGTTCTGGTGGACGGCAGCCGGGTCGTCCCCGTCACCCGCACGAGGGGGGAACGGTCCCGGCGCTCGTCACGGGGCCGGCGCTGTCAGCCGGCGATCTCCTTGGCCGCGCGCAGGCCCGACCGGTAGGCGCCGTGGACGGTGGCGTAGTCCTTGCGGTCCGTCGCCTCGCCCGCGAAGTGCACCCGCCCGTCCACCGCGGCCGCCAGCTGGTTGCGCATCTCGGACGTGGCACCGAGTTTGGTGAAGGAGTAGGAGCCGCACGCGTAGGGGTCGGAGGCCCAGCGGGTGATCTGGTAGTCCGTCGGCTGGGGGATGTTGCCGCCGTAGATCGTCTTCAGGGTGCCCATGGCGCTGTCGACGATCTGGGCGTCGCTCCAGCCCTCGATGGTGCGGCCGAAGTCGGCGGCGTTGAAGCCGAGCAGCACCGGCTGGCCGGTGGGTCGGGCGACGTTGATCCACTGCGCCCACTGACCGTACCTGCCCAGGTCCGGCACGTACTCCAGCCAGTCGGTGTCCGCCCAGAACACCTTGGGGAAGCGCAGGTAGCACTTGTTGAGGACGCCCGTGCCGAGCTTGGCGATGGCGGTGGTCTTGGCCTGCGGCAGGCCGGGGCCGAACTTCACCGCACCGCTCTGCAGGACGCCCAGCGGCAGGGTGACCACGACGTGGTCGGCCTGGAAGGCGCCCTTGTCGGTGGTGACGGTCACGCCGCCGGAGTTCCAGTCGACCTGCCTGACCACCTGCCCGGTCTGCACCGACAGCCCCTTGGCCAGATGGTCGGTGACGGCGCCGTAGCCGCCCGGGAAGAGGACGTCGTTGCCCTTGATCCTGGCGTCGTCGTCGAAGTACAGGGCCGACATCTGGTCGACGCTGCCCGAGTACTCGTGCTCGTAGTCGTTCAGCGCGTAGGAGACCAGGGCCTTGTCGCCGTCCGACAGCTTGGACCAGCCCACGGCGTTCTGGACGACGCTGCGGATCGAGGCGTCGTCGTCGTCCTTCTTCTGGAAGGACGACAGCGCGCCGGCCGTGGCCTTCCGCCAGCGTTCGAGCGCCTGGGCCTGGGCGCCCTCGATCTCCTGGCCGCTGCTGATGTAGTCGGTGACGCTCTCGAGGTCGGTCACCACCGTCTTCGCGCCGGCCTGCTTGGCCAGGTCGGTGATCGGATTGCCGTCGATGCCGTGGATCCACGACGCCCCCAGGTCGAGCGGCACGCCGGACCACTTCTGGCTGGTCCAGATGCGCCCGCCGATCCGGTCGCGGGCTTCGAGCACCGACACGTCGTACCCCTTGTCAGCCAGGTACCGGGCGGCCCCCAGGCCGCTGATTCCCGCGCCGACGACGATCACCTTCCTGCCCCCGGGCGCACCCGGCGTCCCGTTCCCGCCGACGCCTCCCCCACTGCCGCCGCTGTCGCCGTCCTCCCCGTCGTCGCCGCACGCGGACAGGGAGGCGAGAAGGGCGAGACTGGGCAGGCCCAGGCCTGCGCTCCGCAAGAAGCGCCGACGATGCATCGTCATGATGGTTGACCGATCTGCTTTCTGACACGGGCCGATACGAGGGTGCCGCCGAACGCCGCGTTGCGTTCGCCGGGCCGCGCGGGACGTGGCCCCGTCTTGCCGGGGACGGCCTCGGGCAAAAGATGACGGGCATCGGCTCGCCGGCCCACCGGCCTACGCCACGTGGGGACGCCGACCAGCGGCAACCCGCCTCGCCAGTAACGTGAGGCCGATGCAACAAAGAATACTTTGACACATCAGTGTGTCAATAGAGGCGCTGATGGCTGGGCGTGCCGCACCGCGCCGGGGGTGGCGTCGAAGGTGTCGGGCCGTGCAGCCCGCCCGGCGTCCTCACCTCACTGCCTCCGGCGGCCACGGCTTCGACGGCCGCGCACCCGCGCCGGACGACCTCGGAGGAATCAGGCGGCCGCGCCCTGAAGCAGGATCGCCGTGATGAAGTCCGGGGCCTGGCGGGGGCCCATGTTGCCTTCGAGGGTCAGCTCCCACGCGGTCTCGGCGAGGCCGCAGAAGGTCGAGGCCAGCCAGGTGGCCGGCATGTCGTTGCGCAGCAGTCCGGCACCCTGGCAGCGCCTGAAGAGCTTGACGGTCCGGTCGAAGATCTCGTCGGCCCGGGTGCTGGCTTCGGGCACGCCGAGGACGTCGGGTTCGACGTAGACGAGGTTCCACAGCTGGGCGAACGGCGGGTACTCACCGACCAGGGTGGCGAGCACCTGCCGCATGGGATCGGCGCCGGACTCGGCGCGGGACAGGGCCCGGTCGCAGTCGTCGAGGATCTTCGCGGCCATGGCCTGCACCAGGTGCTGGCGGGTGGGGAACAGGCGGACCAGAGTCGCCCGGCTGATGCCCGCCCGCTTGGCGATGACCTGCATGGACGCCGCCCGATCCTTGGCCAGGACCGGGATCGCCGAGTCCAGCACCTCTGTCGCGTCGGTACGCATCGCGAGCCAACTCCCCACGCCTCTGTTGACACACTGATGCCTCAATGTATCCTCTGCAGTATCAGCCTCATTGTACTGAAGAGGGGGTTTCCCCTGTTCCCCCGCGGCCTGACCTGCTCCTGGTGACGCCCGGCGCTTCGCGTTCAGACCGTATCCGCCGCGAAACACCCGGCGCCCGCCCGGAGCACCGTCGGTCCGGCCCCGGCCCCGCCAGGCGCGCGGCCCGCAGTCACCCGATGATGACCGCCATGTCGCCGTAACTGGCGTACCCGGCCGCGAAGGCCGCCTCGGAGATCTGCAGCTGCCCACGGGACGGATCGTTGATCAGATACTGCCCGTTGCTGACCGCGGCCACGACGACGGTGTGCTCCGACGGGCCGGCGTAGGGCACGACACGGCCGTCGTACGCGGTGTACGAGCCCGCCGCGACGTCACGCCAGTTGTAGTCGACCCACACGATCGCCAGGTGCCCCGCGGCGACTGCGCTGCGCACCTGGGCGGGAGAGACCCCCTGTCCGGCGGCCGCCACGGACAGACCGTAGGACTGGGCGGCCCGGGCGATCGGCGGATAGTACACGCCGAAGCCGGTACCGGCCGCTTCCGAGCCGTCGGGGCTTCCCACGAAGGCCTGGAACGGGTCCCCGGAGAGCGGCCCGGAAACCCCCGCCCGGGGATGCGCCAGGTCGACGCCGACGTGTCCGAGCACGTCCTGGTCGGACACCTGCACCCCTCGCGCGGCCAGCACCATGCGCAGGGAGGTCGCCTCGCAGTCGTTGCCCAGCTGCTGCTGGTAGGCCGGGACAGCGGTGGTGGCGGCGCCCGCCGAGGGCGTGCCGGTCACCATGACAGCGCCGGTCAGGACGGCGGTGACGGTCGCCACCAACCGGCCCCGCCTCTTCCGCGGCAGCCTGCCCGGCGCCGGGTGCGTCCCGGCGGTCGGTGCGGTCGCGGGTGACGAGGCCGCGGGTGGACCCGGCCGTCGCGCGCTCGGGTGCAGGCATCGCCCACCGTTCAGGACCTCCTCGGGGCTCTCCATGGCCCGGCTCCTTCCCACGGCGTCTCATCGTCTGAGGACGGGACCTCCCCCGTCGGGTGCCGCTCGCCCGAACGCGGGTCGGTGGCCACCCGGGATGCCCCTTCCATCGAACCTCGGCTTCGCCCGCTCTGCCTCGCGGCGAGACCAGCACCGGCCGAGCCGGCTACCGAGGGTGGCGGGCAGGAGTCACCTGGTTGGACACGGACCGTCACCTCCCCGCCGCACGGGCGCCGGACGAGCGCCGGACGCGGGTCCGCGCGCGCCGGTGTCGTGGACGGTGCGGCCGCAGGAGCGCCGCCGGACCAGGTACGGAGCGTGATGCCCCGGCTGACAGTGCGAGGCGACCGCCCATCACGGCCACCTGCTCTCGCAGCGCCGGACCGTCCACCCGCCGCCCGGCCGGTGGATCGGCCTCGACGCCCCGAAACCGGCGGCCCACCCCGGTGGCCCGCCTGATCGCACCTCGAAACGGTGCCTGGCAGCTGAGCGACCGTGTCCAGTGCCGTGGCCGGGGAGGTCCACCGTGTTGCCCTTCACTCGTTCGAGGGGGCGAGACGTTTGGTCGCTCCGCTGGGATACGACGTCGCACCGGAGTGGAGCATTGCCGCTGCTCGCCTCTCCGCGCCAACTGCCCGGGACGCCCTGTCGACCACGGTTCCCGGCCCGTGCCGACCGGCGGCTTCCCCCTCGGTGAAGGAAGGAGCTTCCGTGGCTTTGACGACCCAGAACATGACGCAAGAGCTGGCGGCCGCGGCGCCACCGCCGGATGGTCGGAGGCGGACTTCGACGCCGCCGAGGACTTCTTCGGCCACCACCACGGCGAAGTGACCATGCTCCAGGGCACCCTCGGCCTGATCGGTACCTACCTCTCCCCCACCGGCGCGTTCACGGTCCGCTCGACCGGCCGGCTCGACGGCTTCAGCGCTCGGCTTCAAGACGCACATCGCCGGCGTCCACCTCGTCCACCTCGGACCCGCGTGGTCCCCGCCGGATTCGGCGGGTCACCGGCACCGTTCGGCTCCCGGCTCCTGCGCGGGCAGGCCGCGGAGCAGCGTGCCGAGGAAGAGGTCGAAGCGGGGGGTGCTGTCGCCGAGGTCGAGGGGGTGTTCCTCGACGGCGAGCCAGCCGACGACGGACGTGATGAAGACGTACCAGCTCTGTTCGGCCAGGTGGGGCGGGACTCCGGCGTCGGTGAAGGCGGCGATGACGCTGCCGCGGAGTCGCCCGAAGCTCCGGTCGGTGTGGCGGTGCGGCCGGGAGATGCGGGTCGCGTAGCCGGGCAGGGCGAGGAAGGCGTCGTGCATGCCCCAGGCGAGGTCCGTGAGCCAGGGCCGCCACTCACGGTCCTGCGGGCCCTCGGCGGGGAGAACGCGTTCGACCATGACCTCGTTGACGAGGTCGAGCAGTTGGTCGCGGTTGGCGACCCAGCGGTAGAGCGCGGCGTGGGTGACCCCGAGGCGGGTGGCAAGCTCCCGCATGGTCAGGGTGTCGAGGTTCCCGGCGCCGCGTTCGGCTACCATGCGCTGGTCCTGGGGGCGCTCAGCGCCGAGGTGGTGCGCCGCGCCACCGGACGCAGCGTCCAGGAGCTGTTCGCCGAGCGCGTGCGCGACCCGTACGGCGTCGACTTCCATCTCGGGCTGCCCGCGGAGCAGGAATCCCGGTTCCTCGCCGCCCGGCCGGTGGTGGCGACCCCCGAGCGGCTGGCCGCGCTCGCAGCCTCGACGAGCCACCCGAACAGCCTGTCCGGCATCGCCTTCAACCGCCAGCACCCGGGGAACCCTTCGGTGTGGGAGCTGCCGAACCTCCCGGTGGTCCGCGCCTCGGGGACGGCCTCGTTCGGCGGTGTGGCCTCGGCGCGCGGCCTGGCCCGGATGTACGCGGCGGCGATCGGACCGGTCGACGGATCGCCTCCCCTGCTCGATCCGGGGACCGTCGCGCTGGCCGGGCAGATCCAGTCCACCGGCCACGGCCTGGTCCTCGGCGTCCGGAAGGCGTTCACCATCGGCTTCCACGCCACCTCCGAGTACCACCCCCAGCTCGGCCAGGGCTCCTTCGGCCACAGTGGCGCAGGCGGCCAACAGGCCTTCGCCGACCCCCGCAACGGCATCGCCTACGGCTACACCCGGCGCCGGACCCCCTTCCCCGCCGCCGCCGGCCCGGAGAACGACCGCCTGATCCGCGCTTTGTACACGGCCGCCGCGCATTGAGGTCGACGGCTGGGGCCGAGCCGGGCCCGGCGGCGTGCGGAGGGTCCGGACGAATGGTGCCGCACCCTCCCGTCCACCCGGCACAAGAAACCGGACAACGTCCGCCGCCGCTCTACCGCTCCGCTCTACCGCTCCGCTCTACCGGTCCGCTTTACCGGTCCGCGAGCGCGACGGCCCGGCGGAGGTCCTGCGCGTAGCGCAGCGGCTGTTCCCAGGCCGCGAAGTGGCCGCCGTCCTGGTGTTCGACGAACTCGTGCACGTCGACGAATCGGGAGACGAAGCGGCGGGGTGCGGGCTTGGTGTCGTGGGCGAAGGCACTCAGGACGGTCGGCGTCGCCACGTACGGTACCGGCGGCGCGAGTTCGGCGTACGGCGCGAACGACGTTCCGATGGTGTTCGTGAACCAGTAGACGCTGGTCCAGGTGAGCAGGTCCTCCTCCTCGAACGGGATGTGGGACCAGCTGTGCAGCTTTTCGATGATCCAGGCCGCCAGCCCCGCCGACGAATCAGCCAGCGCCCGTGCGAGCGTGTGCGGTTTGGTGGACTGCTCGGCGATGTACCCGCCTTCGGCGCGCTGCCACGCTCCACGGTGTCCAGGTGGGCGAGCTCCTCAGCACCCAGGGATGACCGGTCCGCGAAGACCGGTCACACGGGTGAACGGAAGAGGCATGTGTACAACCATACACATCATGTGTTCAGCCGTACACATCACAGCGGACGGCCGATATCCTGGCGGGATGGAAACCGCGACGCCACAGCCCAAGGACGCTTCGCGGACCCGTGAACGGATCCTCGCCGCCGCCCGGCGCGAGTTCGCCCGCGCCGGGTTCGCCCGCGCGACGGTCCGCGCCATCGCCACCGCCGCGCAGGTCTCACCGAACCTGATCACCCGCTACTTCGGCGGCAAGGACGGTCTCTTCGTCGCCGCCACCGAGGTCCACCTCGCCATCGACCGCACGTTCGACGGCCCGCGGCACTCCCTGGGACAGCGGATGGCCCACGGCATCGTCGACCGGTGGACCGGCATGGAAGGCGAGGACCCGCTCCTCGTCCTGTTGCGCGCCGCCGGCGAACGCGGCGAGGCCGCCGAGACGCTGGCGACGTTCCTCGACCGGGAATCACTCGAGCCGTTGCGGCGACAACTGCTCAGCTACGGGATGACCGAGGAGGAAGCCCTCGCCCGCGCACGGGCGATCGACGCCTTCGTCCTCGGCATCTCCGCCCGCCTGCGCGTGCTCCGCGACGACCTCGGCGACAGCGCGGCGCTGGAACAGTGGATCGCCACCACCGTCCAACGACTCGTCAACGCACCCTAGTTAATCCACCTCCGGGAGCCCCGCGGCCGACGGCCCGCGCGAGGAGCACCTCCGCACTGGTCGCGGTGCAGCGCCTCGTCGGCCGCGTCCTGGCAGGCGAAGCGCTCGATCAGGCGGCGGATGATCCTGCGCCCGGTTTACAGGGCGATCACGATTTTGCCGTGGACATGCCTTTCGGCCTGCGTCGTCACGGCTTCGCGAATCCGCTCGACCGGGAAGGTCGCCGCGATCGGCACCGTGATCTCGCCGGAACGGATCGCGTCGGCGATCCGCTCCAGAGCGCCCGGGTCCGCATCGAGGGCGCCCGTCTTGCGCACACCGGGCGCGGGGGCGGGGCCGTCGGCCACGACGGAGATCCGCTCGGGTGCCACGCCGAGCTCGAGCGCGGCCTCGGCCGCCTCCCTTCCGAACAGATCGGTCGCGGCGGTGATCCCCTCGGGCGCCAGGGCCCGCACCCGGTCCGCCAGACCTGGGCCGTACGCCACGGGTTCCGCGCCGAGCCCGCGAAGGAACCCGAACGTGCCCTCGGAGGCGGTGCCGAGCACCCGAGCACCCGCAAGCTTCGCCAGCTGCACGGCGAAGATGCCCACGCCGCCCGCCGCCCCACCGATCAGGACGGTGTCCCCGGCGCGGAGCCCGAGCGCGTCGAGCGCGGCGAAGGCCGTCAGACCGGACACCGGGAGCACGCTCGCCACCTCGTCGCCGACGCCCTGCGGGGTGGGCCACAGCGTTGCCGCGGGTGTCTTGACCAGCACGAAATCGGCGACGGACCGGCCGATCGCAGCCCCGTACACCCGGTCGCCGGTCGCGAATCCCGTGGCTTCGGCACCCACCTCGTCCACCACTCCGGCGAAGTCGCTGCCGAACCCGGCCGGCAAGGTGATGCCGAACCGCGCCGCCATGTCGGGCTGTGTGGTGATCTGCCAGTCCATCGGATTCAGGCCGGCGGCCGTGACCCGGACGCGAACCTCGTCCGGTGCGACGTGCGGCTCGGGTATCTCCTCCAGTTCGAGTACTTCGGGACCGCCGAAACGCCGGTAACGGACAGCTCTGCTCATCGGTGACCTCTCCCGACCAGTGATGGGACTTGGTCTTATCGACCCTACACCAGTGATGGGACGAAGTCCCGTACACTGCTCCCATGGCTCGCTGGCAACCCGACGCACCAGGACGACTCGCCGCCGCCGCCCTCGACCTCTTCGAGGAGCACGGCTACGAGAACACGACCGTGGCCGAGATCGCGGAACGCGCGGGGCTCACCAAGAGCACGTTCTTCCGGTACTTCCCGGACAAGCGCGAGGTGCTCTTCGACGGGGGCACGGTGACCGGCGTGCTCGTCGAAGGGATCGCCTCGGCGCCGCCGGCGGCCGGGCCGCTCGACGCGGTGGCGCACGCCCTGGACGCGCTCGGCCGGACGTTCTTCACCGCCAACCGCCGCGAGTTCAGCGGCCGGCGGCAGGCCGTGCTGAACGCCAACAGGGAACTGCGTGAACGCGAGGCCCTGAAGAGGCTCGACCTCACCGCCTCGATGAATGAGGCCCTCGACCGCCGCGGAGTCCCGAGGCTGACCGCGCGCGTGGCCGCGGAACTGGGCACGCTCGTCTGGGAGATCGCCTACGACCAGTGGATCGACACCGACAACAGCGAGGACTTCGGCCCGCTGGCACGGCAAGCGCTCGCCGAGGTACGCGCCGCCGGAGTCGTGCGCTAGGTGCGCACCTGCCGGAACCCGGTCACCACCGGGTCCGGTCTTCTGCCTGAGGCGCTCGTAGGGTGTCCGGCCCCGAAGAGCGCCGTGTGGGCGGTGGAAGTCGTCCTGGTCCTCGCGTCCCCGGAGTTCGGCGTCGAGGAGGCCGGTGTCGTCGACGACGGCACCGGCGAGCACGCGGCAGAGCTCCCCGGCGTCGACGCGGTGTGAGCGCGGCGCGGGAAGCGGTGTGAGCGCGGCGCGGGAAGCGGTGTGAGCGCGGCGCGGGAAGCGGTGTGAGCGCGGCGCGGGAAAGCGACCGGCCCGGCATCCGAGGGGTGGATGCCGGGCCGGTCGTGACGGTGGGGTCAGCGTGCCGCGGTCTTGCGGGTGCGGCGCGAGACGGAGTCCAGGACGACGGCGGCGAGCAGGACCGCGCCGGTGATCATGTACTGGATGGCCTGGTCGACGTGGACCATGTCGAGGCCGGTGGTGATGCTCTGGATGACCAGGATGCCCAGCAGGGCGGACCAGGTCTTGCCGCGTCCACCGAAAAGGCTGGTACCGCCGATGACGGCCGCCGCGATGGAGTTCATCAGGACGTTGCCGCCGCCGAGGATCTTGTCGGCGGAGCCCTGCTGGGAGGCGTAGAAGAGGCCGCCGAGCGCCGCCATGCCGGCGGAGATCATGAAGACCGAGATCCGGACCCAGGCGACGTTGATGCCCGCACGCCGGGCGGCCTCCACGCCGCCGCCGACGGCGAAGATCTGCCGGCCGTAGCTCGTGCGGCGCAGGACGAAGTCGGTGACGACCACGACGGACAGGAAGACCAGCACGGGCAGCGGCAGACCGCGGTCCTGGTTGAGCATGTAGGCGGCGGTCAGCGCGACGACGGCGAGGACGCCGGTGCGCAGCGCGATCTCGCTGACGGGCCGCGCGGCGAGGCCGGCGGCGGTGCGGCGGCGGGCGTCGAGGACCTGTCCGACGGCGAAGAGCGCGATGCCGAGGACGGCGAGGCCCCAGGCGTAGGCGATGTCGCCGTCGCCGAGGAAGTAGTTGTCCAGGTTGGCCAGGACGCCGTCGTGGACGACGTTGACGGTGCCCTTGTCACCGAGGACGTACTCCTGCAGGCCGCTCCAGGCGAGCAGGCCGGCGAGGGTGACGACGAAGGCCGGGACGCCGATCTTGGCGAAGAAGAAGCCGTGCAGGGCGCCGATGGCGACGGCGACGGCGACGGCGACGAGGCAGGAGAGCCACTCGTTGTAGCCGGAGCGTGCGGACAGCACGGCGGCGATCGCGGCGGAGGCGCCGGCGACCGAGCCGAGGGAGAGGTCGATCTCGCCGAGCAGGAGCACGAAGACGATGCCGACGGCGATCAGTCCGGGGCCGGCGATCCACTGGGTGATGTGGGTGATGTTGTCGGCGTTGAGGAAGTCGCCGGTGAAGCCCTGGAAGATGGCGGCGATGAGGATCAGGCCGAGGACGACGGGCACGGAGCCGAGGTCGCCGTTCTTCATCTTCTGCTTGAACTCGGCGAGGTAGCCGGCGATACCGGCCTCGCGGACGAGCAGACGGGGGTCGACCGCGGGGATGGCCGCGGCGGGCTCGGCCGGGGTGGGCTTGGCCGGGGTGGGCTTGGCCGCGGCGGGCTCGGCCGGGGTGGGCTCGGCCGGGGTGGGCTTGGCCGGGATGGGCTGTTCGGTGGTCACTTCGCTTCCTCCGCGAGTCGGGCCTGGCGCCGGGTGACGGCGTTCTCGGTGGCGCCGGTGATGGCGGAGATGATCTCCTCGTGCGAGGTGCCGGCCACCTCGAAGACGCCGTTGTTGCGGCCCAGGCGCAGGACGGCGACGGTGTCGGCGACGGCCTTGACGTCAGCCATGTTGTGGCTGATCAGGATGACGCCGAGGCCCCGGTCGCTCAGGCGCTCGACGAGGTCGAGGACCTGGGCGGTCTGCTCGACGCCGAGGGCGGCGGTGGGCTCGTCCAGGATGACGATCTTGGGGTCGCCGACGAGGGCACGGGCGATGGCGACCACCTGGCGCTGGCCGCCCGAGAGGGCGGCGATGGGGATGCGCACGCTCGGGATGCGGATGGACAGGGTGTCGAGCAGTTCGCGCGCCCGCTTCTCCATGGCGACTTCGTCGAGCGTGCCGAGCCGCTTGAGCTCGCGGCCGAGGAAGAGGTTGCCGACCACGTCGAGGTTGTCGCAGAGCGCGAGGTCCTGGTAGACGGTGGCGACGCCGAGGGCCTGGGCGTCGTGCGGACGGGCGATGGAGACCGCCTCGCCCTCCCATTCGATCGTTCCCTCGTCGATGGGGTGCACACCGGCGATGGTCTTCACCAGCGTGGACTTTCCGGCGCCGTTGTCGCCCACCAGGGCCACCACCTCGCCGGCGTGCACCTCCAGGTGCACGTCGGTCAGTGCCTGGACGGCGCCGAAGCGCTTGGAGACCCCGCGCAACGCCAGTACGGGTGCGCCTGTCACGTGAACCATCTCCTTCTTCCCGGGCACGCCGCGATGGCGCGGCGGCGGCCGGGCTGGCCCGCGCACCGTGCGGCGCGGGCGGGTGAGCGTGGAAAAGGGTGCCGGAGCGGGACGGGGCCCGCCGCGCGGCACGGGCGGTGCTCCCCGGGGAGGTGGGGAGCTCCGCCCGGGCGGAACTACTTCAGACCGGCCGCGGCACAGGCGGCGGCGTAGTCCGCGGTGCAGATGTCGGAGACCTTGTAGAGGCCGTCGGCGATCACGGTGTCCTGGATGTTGGCCTTGGTGACGACCTTGGGGTCGAGCAGCTTGGCCGGGATGCCCTTGTCGGTGGCGCTGTCGACGCTGGCGGTGGCGACGGTCTTGACGTCCTTGCCCTGCAGCAGGTCGACGGCCAGTTCGGCGGCGCTGTCGGCGAGCGGCTTGTAGGCCTTGTAGATGGTGTAGGCCTGGTCGCCGTTGACGATGCGCTGGACGGCGTCGAGGCCGGCGTCCTGCCCGCCCACGGGGACCTTGATGCCGGCGCCCTGGAGCTGGGTGATGATGGCTCCGGCCATGCCGTCGTTGGCGGAGTAGACGCCCTGGAAGCCGTCCTTGCCGAGCTGGGTGATCGCGGCGCCGATCTTCTGGCCGGCGACGGTGGGCTTCCACTCGCCCGACTGCTCGTAGACGACCTTCTTGACCTTGCCGTCGAGGACCTTGTGGGCGCCGGCCTTGAACTGGCCGGCGTTCGGGTCCGCGTCGTCGCCGTTGATCATGACGATGTTGTCGTCGGAGGCCTGCGGCCCGAGCGCGTCCAGCAGGGCCTGGCCCTGGAGTTCGCCGACCTTCTCGTTGTCGAAGGAGGCGTAGGCGGCCACGGGACCGGTGGCCAGGCGGTCGTAGGCGACGACCTTGACGCCCTTGTCGGCGGCCTCCTTGACCCAGCCCTGGGTAGAGGTGGCGTCGAAGGCGTCCAGCACGATCACCTTCACGCCCTGGGCGATCAGGGTGTCGAACTGCTGCTTCTGCTTGGCGGCGCTGCCCTCGGCGTTGTTGTAGAGGACCTTGCAGTCCGCACACAGGGCCTTGACCTTGGCCTCGATGAACGGACGGTCGAAGGACTCGTAACGGGTCGAGGACGCGTTCTCGGGCAGCAGCAGGCCGATGGACTTGGTGTCGCCGGAGGCGGCGGCGTCCTTCTTGTCGCCGCCGGCCTTGCCACACGCGGCCAAGGACAGGGCCATCGAGACGGCTGCGGTGGCGATGACGGCGCGACGCATCGGTGCGTTCATGTGGGGGTGCCTCCCTGACGTCGCCGCGACGGTGCGGCGGAGTGGCTGGAGTCAACCCTCACTCGCCAGATTGAGTCAAGAAGTAAATCCAAGACGAGACCTTGCCAGACCTATTCGTTATCTTCTTGAACACAGATCCGGCCGAGGGATGGGCACTTTGAGCCACCGGCCGGCGTCCGGTCGATCCGGCCGGTGCGCCCGCCCCCAGGGGCAGGCGGCATGAACACACAGAGACGCAGGTTGAACCCTCGGTAACGACAGTCGGAGCGGACGACCCGCCGCCGGGGCTGGGTGAGGGCCGGGACGAGGGGCGGGTGTGCCGCATGTTCCACCACGCCACCTATGGGGACCATGTGTTCAAGATACGTCGACTTGATCGTCATCGCGGGCTGACCGCACACCCCCGTGGCGGTGCTCCCCCGGCGGGTGCGCCCGGCCGGACCGGCGCCACGGGCCCGACTGACCTTCCTCCGAGGGATCCTGACACCACATCAGTGGAGGCCGCGCGGGGCCGGCCCGCCTGCCGTCGGCTTTGCGAACCGATGGGGTGCCGCAAGGGTGCGCGGCTGAGCACGACTGGCTGCCGTCTTCCCGCTGCCCCGGAAACCGGGAACCCACGGCCGCCCTGCCGCCTGCTGGGCGGCGCCGGGAACATCCTCGTGGCCGGGGAGCTGCCGTCCGTGCGCCGTGACGACGGATCGGATGACCGGGCGGGGTGGCTCGGCCCATGCCGTCGGCCAGGGCCCGGAGATGGTGGTCCGAGTCGTCCCGGCCCACGCCGGAACGCCGGGTCGGCTTCGCCGACGGTGCGGCTCGCCCGTGCCGGACCCGCGCGCCGGTTACCCCCGTGGCCGGGCGCGCAGCCGGCCACGGCCACGAGTACGAGGCCATGAACACCCCACTCGTCGGAGCGGGGTACGACTTCGCGCCCGGGCAGCCGCCGTAACGGACGGCGGCCCGTCGTCGGCCGGGGGGTCAGCCCCCCGGGAAGACGGCGGCTCTCCCCAGCGCGCGGCGAGTCCGGCCCCCGCGAGGATCAACTCACCGAATGCCGAGGTCATCGGCGTTCCGTCGAGTCGAGGTGGTCGTAACGATGGCGGGAAACAAGAGGATCGGGCGACGCGCCCTGCTGGCGGCGGCCGTCGTGGCCGTGCTGGTCCCGGGGACGGCGGTCGCCGCGCCGGCGGCTCAGGGGGCCGCCGACGCGGCGGCCGCTGTGGATCCGGCGGCCGCTGTGGATCCGGCGACGACGCAGCGCTCCGCCGTGGTGCGCGCGCTGGAGGGCGTCGCCCAGCCGCTGCGGACGACGGAACCCGGCGGTCGCACCGCCGACCTGCGCGCCCTGGATCCGATGATCGGCGATGCCAAGATCGTCGGCCTCGGCGAGGCCACCCACGGCTCACACGAGTTCTTCGCGATGAAGCAGCGGCTGTTCCGCCACCTCGTCGAGGAGAAGGGCTTCACCACCTTCGCCCTGGAGACCAGTTGGACCAGCGGCCTGCAGATCGACGAGTACCTCCAGGGCGGCCCGGGCGACGCGCGGCAGGTGGTCAAGGACGCCCTGGGCGGCAGCCCGTGGGACCGTGAGGAGTTCGCCGACCTGATCGCCTGGATGCGGGCCCACAACCAGGGCCACCCGCACAACCCGGTCCACTTCGTGGGCGACGACCTCGGCCTCCCGCGGCTCGGCGACCGGATCTTCGACCAGGTCACCTCCTACGTGCGCGAGGCCCGGCCCGAGGTCCTCCCCCAGCTGGAGGGGCTCTACGCGGGCCTGCGGCCGTTGGACGACGTCTTCGCCTACCTGCGGAAGCCGCTCGCCGAGCGCCGGGACAACGCCGCCAAGGCGCAGCAGGCGCTCGACCTGGTCACCGCGAGCCGTGCCGGTGCCCCCGCCGACGACGCCCACGCCTGGGCCGTGCAGCACGCCCGCAACATCGCCGGCACCTTCGCCTTCGCCACCCTGGACGTCACCGACCCGGCCTCCGTCTCCGCCTCGGAGCAGCTGCGCGACCGGGCGATGGCGGACAACGTCACGTGGTGGCAGCGCCGCACCGGCGGCAAGGTGATGCTGTCGGCGCACAACGGGCACGCCGGCTACCTGGCCACCGACACCTTCCTCTACCCCGAGCCGCAGGGCTCCCAGCTGCGCGACGCCTACGGCCGTGAATACGTGGCGATCGGTTTCACCTTCGGCAGCGGCTCCTTCCTCACCAACGACGCCGTCCTGACCGACAACTGGAAGGCCGTCACCGTCCCGGCGGCCACCCCCGACATGAACGAGTACACCCTTGACCGGGTCCACTACCGGGACTACTACGTCGACCTGCGCACCGCGCCGCCGGTGGCCCGCGACTGGCTGGACGTCACCCGCCCCACCTACGACGCGGGCTCGGTCTACGTCAGCGACCCGATGCCGAGGCTCGCGATCGGCCGGGCCTACGACGTCCTCATCCACCTGAACCGGGTCACCCCGGCGCGGATGTTCTGATCGCGTGACCACGGGCCGGGACGTCGTCACGGACGCCCACGCGCACTGCGGTGTTGCGGCCGGTGCCGGTGACGGGGAACGCCCACGGGCTGAGTGGCCGTCGGTGTCCAGGCCGCAGGACGTTCCGGGCCACCTCGCCCGCCGGTGTGTCCGACCGGGCGGGCATACTGGCGCCGTGCCGACCGCCGAAGAACCCCACCAGCCCCCTTCCGGTGAACCGGAGCCGACGCCGGGCCGGGCGACACCCGACCCGTTCGAGGGACTCGTCCTGGACGAGCGTTTCATCAGGAACGCCACCGTCAAGGAGCCGACCGCCCGGACCCGGATGCTCGCCGCGCAGTGGCGCGAAGCGCCGCCGGTGGATCCGGGAGGCCGCCTCTGGACACCTGGGGCGGCCTCCGGCACGGCCCGCTCAAGGTGGACCCGGCCCGGACGCCGGCGCACCGTGCTGATCGCGGTCACCGCTTTCGCGGCGCTGCTGGCCGTCGCGGTCGGGGTGGACCCGGCCGGTCTGCTGCACGGGGACGGCCCGGCGGCGCGCGACCGGCGGGCCGTCCCCGCATCGCCCCGGCCGGCCGTGGACGTCGCGCTGCCCGGCGGCGGGGTCTCCGACGCGACCAGGTGCGGCACCAAGGGCTTCCACCACTTCGAACCGACGCCCGCGTCCTTCACCTTCGCCGCCGGACCACAGCAGGACGCCCCACCGCCGGGACCGCAACTCGTCCTCGGCGCCTACGGGTTCTCACGGACCTCGGCGAAAGACCCCGGGCACTTCACCATCGGTCTGCGGCTCGCTCCGGTTGCCGGCGACCGCGCGCTGGACCTGTCCGCGCCACTCGGTCCGCAGGGCGTGGCGGTGGAGATCGAAGGCCCGGACGGCCTGGTCGGCGGGGCCCACGGCCTCCCGCTCGCACACGACGACGACGCACCGTCCGGCGCGGGCGGCCCCGTCCACGTCGGACCCGAGAGCGGCGCCTCCGTACAGGTGACCCTCCCGGTCGAGGCCCTGTGCCCGGGCTACGACGGCTTCGCCGTCCAGCAAGGCCTGACGGCACCGACCGACTCCCACAACACCATCACCGGCCAGCCGCCCTACCGGCTCACGGTCTCCATCTCCGATCCGGCGATCGGCGCGCTGCGGCGCCAGACGGGCTCGACGGTGCCGGGCGACGTGCTGGCCACCGACAACCGGGTACCCCACTGACGACGCTGAACCGGTCACGGCGGTACGGCGGTCCGCTCGACGTCCGGCTCGGCGTCCGGCCGAGCACGCACCCACCGGCGGCGGACCGCCGGAGTCGCCACCAGCGACAGGGGCCTACAGCGCCGAGAAGCCGAACTTCGACACCACAGGGCCCAGCGGGGTGAAGTAGCCAGTCGAGTAGCAGGTCGTGGCCGTCGAGGTGTTCGAGCAGGCGACCTTCGTGTCCGTGTTGCCCGCGATGATCACGCCGACCGAGGCCATCGCGTCGCCCTGGGGGTTGGCGATCGCCGGCCCTCCGCTGTCGCCCTGCGCGACGGCGATGCCGCCGCCGCGCGACCTCACCTCGGTGGCGTCCGTGCGCCCGGACGGCGTGTGGACGCCGACGCGGGTGACCTCCAGCTCGCAGTGGAAGCCCGACGTCGCTCCTGAGAAACAGACGGTGCGGCCCGGGTCCATCCGCGCGGGCCCGTACAGCGGCCGGCTGTCACCGCTGTTCCACGGGCCGGAGTAGAAGCGCGCGTTGGCGTCCTTGTCCGTCGTGATGACGGCGACGTCCAGAGCGGTGTCGTACGCGGTGACCTCGCCGACGACGCGCTGTCCGCTGTACACGTGACCGCTGGTCCGGCAGTGGGCGGCGGTGAGGAGCACCTTCTTCCGGTCGATCCAGCCCGGGATGCCGCTTGAGCAGTGGCTGCTGTCGCCCGTGGTGATGTCCGCCCCGGCGTACCACGGTGGCGAGTCGCCGCCGCGGCCGCCCTGCGTGGGCGTCTCCGGGGACCCGACCTGCGGGTGGACGGGCATCCCGGCGATCTCCTCGGCCCGGGCCGCGTAGTCGCGCACCGGTGACCCGGGCGGTACCACGCGCCGGGTCGTCTTCGGAAGGTAGGAGAGCAGCAGGCCGCTTCCGTCGACGGCCGGCGAGATCGACGACCACTCCCGGGCGTCATTGCCGACCACGGAGATGAACCTGGCGACGGCCCGGTCCATCTCGGCCTGCGAGTACGCGGCCGCGCGGTAGCGGACGTCATAGTCGGGGTTCACCGGGCCGGCGGGCTCGTGCTGCTCCGCCTCGCGGGTGCCGGCGCGCCAGGCGTTGACCGCCTCGGTGATCCCCGCGGGGACGGGCCCCTGCCAGAACAGGTCGACGTAGTGCTCATCGCCGTGGAACACGATCGAGGCGAAACCGCTGCCGTCCACCTGCCGGTTGTCGATCAACCGGTGGATCTCGTCGGCGATCGGCTGGAGGTGCCCCTCGTGGTACTCGCGGCTCAGCAGGACGGTCGGCGTCATGCGGGTGTCGCCGGTGTCCTCCTGCGCACGGGCGAGCGCGACCGATGCGGCTCCCAGGAGCACGACGGCCGCCGCGTACAGGAGTTTCGATCCGCGCATGCGGACACCATAGAGTAACCGTCCTGGCTACGCGGAGTAATCGGATCGTATGCGTGCCATGTCCGTGGTGGCCCTCAGCATCTGTCGCACGGCGCAGACACCCCCGCGGAGCCGGCCGGTCTCCCCGGCGGCGCGGGCAGGTGGGGGCCGGGCCGTGCGGTGCGGGTGACCACCGGGCCGTGGCCCGGTGGCTGCGCCCCCGTTGCCGCGGCGACCTCACGGCGTGAGCGGACGCCGAGCTTGCCGAGGATGTGGGAGACGTGGGTCTCCACGGTGCGGCGCGAGAGCAGCAGCATCGCGGCGATGTCGGGGTTGGACAGCCCCTGCGCGACCAGTTCGGCCACGCGCTGCTCCGTCACGGTCAGCGCGCCCCGGCCGGAGACCGGCCGGGAGCGCGGTCCCCGGATCCCGGCACGCACTCCCCAAGGGCGCATGCGGGCGGCGGCGCGCCGCGCGTCCCAGACCGCGCCCAGCTCGGCGTAGACCGCGAGGGCCTCGCCGAACGCGGCACGGGCCGCGTCGCGTTCCCCGGACGCGGCCTGGAGCACGGCGAGGTCTTCGAGGGCGTTCCCGAGGTCCGGGGGACGGTCGGCGGTGCGGTGGTGGTCGACCGCGGCGAGCAGCCGGGCCGGGTCGTCGTGCAGCAGTCCGCGGCACCACTGGGCGGCTGCCCGCGTGGCGGGCAGGGGTTCGATGTGGGCGTTCCGTCGGCTCTCGAGCGCCGCGGTCCGCGCCGTGCGCCGGTCGTCCACGGCCAGCGCCAGGCGGACCAGGCCGGCCAGCCACTCCGGATGCCTCCTGGTGTCGTACTCGTACGCGGGGGCCAGCAGCCCGGCGAGCACCTGGAGGGCCTCGCGGGGCCTGCCCGTACGTTCGAGGGCGAGGCTGCGGGCCACGATCCGGTAGGAGGCCGCCACGGGCCAGGTCGGCGGCACCGTCTCGGCGTCCAGGGTCTCCGGATGGCCGGCTGCCTCCTGCCGGGCATCCCGCCGGGCACTGATCAGCGCCCGCAGGCTGTGGCGGGCGAGTTGCCAGCGGCCCTGCGGAAGGTCGGTGACCTCGTCCAGGACCGCCTGTGCGTCGTCCCACCGACCGTGTTCGTAGTACCTCTCGGCGATCTTGACCAGGTTCATGGAGAGCAGCGTCGCTCCGGTCCGCCCGGCGAGGGCGCGGGCGTGCGCCAGGGTCTGCTCCGCCTCCTGGGGACGGCCGAGGCTGTCCAGTGCCACGGCCCGGTGGCCGAGCAGCATGAGCCTCAGGTCCACGAGTTCGCGATCGTCGCCGATCTGCGCCAGCCCGCGGTCGGCCAGGACCAGCGCACCGGGCTGGTCGCCCTCCCGGCTGCGGATCAGGGCACCCGCGTTCAGGGCGTAGCCGACGGCGGTGGTGTTGTCGAGCCGCACCCCTTCGGCGAGTGCCTCGGCCATGGCCGCGCGGCCCGCGCCGAGCCGGCCCTGGAAGCCCCGGGCGAGCGCGAGCAGGGCGAGCAGCCCCGCGCGCCAGCGCGGCGCGAGCCGCGGGTCGCCGAGGGCCGCGTGCCAGTTCGCCTCCACGTCCTGGTAGCGGCCGGCCCGCAGCGCGATGCTGGCGAGCAACCACCTGGCCCGGCCGACGAGTTCGCGGTCGGAGGTCGCCAGCAGGATGCTGCGGGCGAGTTCCTCGGCGCGCTCGACCGGTCCCGTGCGGAAGTAGAGCGCCGCCAGTCGGTCGGCCAGCGCGTGGTGCCTCGGACAGTCCGCGTCCGTCTGCCGCAGGGCGTGTTCGAGCAGGTCGGCGGCGAGCGCCGGGGCCTGGTCGGCCAGTTGCGCCGCGTGGTCGGCGAGCCACTCCCACTCCCAGCCGTCGGCTTCCCGCACGGCCGGCAGGATCAGCTCGGCCACGCGCTCGACCGGCGCCCCGGCGGCGGTCAGCTCCTGCACCGCGTGCCGCAGGAGCCCCGCGCGCAGGGCGGACGGGGTGGTCTCGTAGAGCACCTCCTTCAGCAGGGCGTGGCGGAACCGCAGCCGGGACGCGGCCGACTCCAGCACGCCTGCGCTCAGCGCCTCCTCCACCACCGTCAGGAGGTCACCTCTTCCCGCCACTGCCGCCAGGTCCGCCGACGAGAACTCGGGTCCGAGCAGGGAGGCGACGCGCAGCACCTGTTGGGCCTCGGCCGAGAGACAGGCCAGCCGGTCCGCGATGACGTCCGTCAGCGTTCGGAGGTCACCCGTGTCCCGGCGGTCCGCGGGCAGTTCCACCGTGCCGTCGGCGCGGTGCAGGGATCCGCCGCGGGCGAGGGCGTCCAGCAACTCCCTGATGTACAGGGGATTTCCGGCCGCCGAGCCGAGACGTGCGGCGAGCCGTGGCCCGGGGGTTCCTCCGGCCAGCGCACCCACCAGCTCCGACACGCTCGCCTCGCTCAGGCGGTCGAGTGAGAGCACCCGCCCGCCCTGGGGGCGGAGCTCTCGGCGCAGCCGCGCCAGGGCCGGCCGGCGTGGCACCGGCCGGCAGGTCCCGATGGCCAGCAGTGGCCGCTGGACCGCGGTCCGGCAGAGGCGGCGCCACATCAGCAGGGTCGTCTCGTCGGCCCATTGCAGGTCCTCCAGTGCCAGGACCACCGGTCCGGACGCGCACAGGTGGTCGACACGGGCCAGCAGTCGTTCGGTGGCGACCGCCACCGGATCGGCGGCGAGGAGGTGCGTGTCCCGGTCCGCGCGGGTCCGCGGCCGTTGACGCGACGGTGCGGCCTCCGCGTGCCGGGGACCGGGCGAGCGCGGGGGCACGCCGAGGAGTCGTGTCATGGCCGACAGCGGAAGCCGTTGCCCCAGCTCGTCGCAGTGCCCGGACAGCACCTCGCAGCCGGCGGCCCGGGCCGCGGCGAGCGGTGCGGCGAGCAACGCGGACTTCCCGATGCCGGGTTCGCCCTCGACCAGCACGCTGCCCCCGCGACCGGCCACGACATCGGCGACCAGGTCATCCAGCACGGCTCGTTCGGCTTCCCGTCCGGTCACGCCGACCATCTGCCGAATTCGCATGTACATGACCTTAACCGGCTCGGGCGGGGTGCCAAACGTCGCGCACGTCACGCCCGGACCGTCCAGGGACGGGGGCCCGACACCGTACGGCGCTACGGAATCTCAGTGAGGCTCACGGATGTCTCCCCGGATCCGCCGCCGGACGATCGTCCGGCAACCCCGGCACGGCCATCCGGCACACCGGTCACCACGCGAGGAAGGTCCCGCATGTCCCTTCGACGCTCAGCCGTGAGGATCGCCGCGGCAGCGGCAGCCGTATCGGCGATCGCCCTGCCCACCACCGCCTCCGCCACCACCGCCTCCACCTCCGCCACCGCCTCCACCTCCGCCGAGTCGAAGGCCGGACCGGCGCACGCGACGGCGGCGGACCAGGCCGGCGGCTTCGTCGTGAGCAAGGCCCAGTTCGACCGGATGTTCCCGAACAGGAACCAGTTCTACACGTACGACGCACTGGTCGGCGCGATGAGCGCCTACCCCGGCTTCGCGCACACCGGAAGCGATCCGGTCAAGCGGCGGGAAGCGGCGGCCTTCCTGGCGAACGTCAGCCACGAGACCGGCGGCCTGCGCTACGTCGTGGAGCAGAACACCGCCAACTACCCGACGTACTGCGACACCGGCCGGCCCTACGGGTGTCCGGCGGGACGGGCGGCCTACTACGGACGGGGGCCGCTCCAGCTCAGCTGGAACTTCAACTACAAGGCGGCGGGGGACGCCCTGCACATCGACCTGCTCCACAACCCCAGCCTGGTCCAGACCAATCCGCAGGTCGCGTGGAAGACCGCGCTCTGGTACTGGAACACCCAGTCCGGGCCCGGCTCCATGACGGCCCACCAGGCGATCGTCACCGGTGCCGGCTTCGGCCAGACGATCCGCAGCATCAACGGCGCCGTGGAGTGCAACGGCAGGAACACCGCCGAGATGCAGGACAGGGTCAACCTGTACCAGAGGTTCGCACAGATCCTCGGCACCTCCCCCGGCACCAACCTGACCTGCTGAGCGGAACGGAGAAGTCATGCACAAGTTCCTGATCAGGCTGTTCGTCGCGGTGGCCGCTGCCGCCCTGACGGTGGTACTGCCGAGCGCGGGCGCGGCGACGGGTGCGACCGCGACGGGCGCGGCAGTGCTGCCCCGTACCGCGCCGGCCGCGGCTGCGGCGGTCAACCACACGGTGACGTTCGTGAATCACTCGTCCCAGAAGCTCTGGATCGGAAGCGGCGTCAACGCCGACGGGTCGAAGCAGTTCACCCGGCTACCGGTCCTGGCTCCCGGACAGTCGGCGACGGTGACGATTCCCGAGACGGCCGCCCCGTTCCACTGGCGTGGAAAGTTCTTCGCACGGCAAGGCTGCGGCGGGGCCTCCGGCAGCACCTTCCACTGCCGGGTGGGCGACTGCGGCCCGTCGGCCGACCACTGTACGACGGGCGAACAGCCCGCCAGTCTCGCGGAGTTCAACTTCGACGCCAAGGACGGCGCCGCTCCCTGGTACGACGTGAGCTACGTGAACGCGTTCTCGCTGCCGGTCACGATCACACCGGTGAACGCCACGGTCCCGGCCGGTGGAGGCTGCGAGACGCGGGGCTGCGCGACGAGCCTGCTGCCCTACTGCCCGCCCGCCGACGTGACGCGCGGGCCGGACGGCAAGCCCGTGCTGTGCACCAATCCCAGCCGGGACACCCCCAGCGACTACAGCCGCGCGCTCAGCGCGAAGTGCCCCAAGGCCTACACGTGGTCCAAGCAGGACCAGGTGCCGGGCAACAAGGTGATGCAGCAGTGCAGCCACTGCAGCGGCTTCACCGTCACGTTCGGGCCCGCGTGAGCCGCCCGTCCCGGTTCCCGGTCCGAGCAACAGCGGCCTCGTCATGACCACGTGATCGAAGGAGGGGAACGCCTTGCCGCGTCGAATACGTCTGTTCACCGTTCTGCTCGCGGTGCTGACCTGGCTCACGGTCGGCAGTGCCGCCGACGCGTCCGCCGCCCCGGTGAAGAAGAAGGGCGTGAGCGCCTGGAACTTCACCGACGTCACCAAGGCACTGGCTGACGCCAGGGTCAGCTGGTTCTTCACCTGGGCCTCGGACCGGCAGCAGATCAGGCCGCCCGCCGGCGTCGAGTTCGTCCCCATGATCTGGGGTGCGGCCTCGGTGACCGACGCGCAACTCGCGACGGCCAGGAAGGAGGGCACGACCCTGCTCGGATTCAACGAACCCGATCTGCCGGCGCAGGCCGACATGAGCGTGTCCCGGGCCCTCGACCTGTGGCCCCGGCTCCAGTCGACCGGGATGCGCCTGGGGGCACCGGCGGTGGCGGGCGGCGGCGACGTCGCGGGCGGCTGGCTCAACCGGTTCATGGCGGGCGCCGCCTCCCGCCACTACAAGGTCGACTTCATCCCCCTGCACTGGTACGGCTCGGACTTCCGCGCCGATGCCGCGACCGGTCAGCTGCGGAGCTACCTCCAGGCGGTCCACAACCGCTACAGGAAGCCGATCTGGCTCACCGAGTACGCCCTGATCGACTTCTCGCACGGCGCCCCGAGGTATCCGACCCCGGAGCAGCAGGCCGCGTTCGTGACGAAGTCGACCGCCGTGCTCCAGGGACTTCCCTTCGTCGAACGCTACGCGTGGTTCACCCTCTCCGCGGACCGTGGCGGCACAGGTCTGTACAACCGGTCCACGCCCAACCGGGTGGGTACGGCCTACCGCGCGGCCGGCTGAGCGCGCGGCAGGGAACCCGCGCGCACCCGGCAGAGCGCGCACCCGGCAGAGCGCGCGCCCGTCCGCGGCAGCGGGCGGGCGCGCGCGATCGACCGCGACGCCGGTCGGCCGGTGAGGGACCGCCGGCAGGTTCACCGGGGCGCCGGCTGCGGCCAGGGCCGGCGTCCCGGCCCGGTCGGGTGGGTGCCGGTGACACCCATCACCACCGAATACAGGGTGGTCTCCGCAGCGATGAAGAGGCGGTTGCGCTTGGCGCCGCCCCAGGAGATGTTGGCGACCGTCTCGGGGACGTCGAGGCGGCCGATCAGGGTGCCGTCGGGGTCGTAGCAGTGCACGCCGTCGTCCATCGCGGCGGCCCAGAGCCGGCCGCCGTCGTCGAAGCGGAGGTTGTCGAAGCGGGCCTTGTCGCGGGCCCCGGCCTCGGCGAAGACCTCGCCCTCGGACAGGGTGCCGTCGTCGCGTACGTCGAAGACCCGGATGAAGCCCGCGCGGGTGTCGGAGACGAACAGCTGCCGCTCGTCGGACGAGAAGACCAGGCCGTTCGGCGCGCCGAAGCCGTCCGCGACCAGCCGCACTTCGCCCGTGACCGGATCGATCCGGTACACGTTGTTGGCGCCGATCTCGCTCTCCGCGCGATATCCCTCGTAGTCGCTGGTGATGCCGAAGTCCGGGTCGGAGAACCAGATCGAGCCGTCGGACTTCACGGCCGCGTCGTTCGGGCTGTTCAGGCGCCTGCCCTGCCACCGGTCGGCCAGCACGGTGACGGTGCCGTCGTGTTCGGTCCGGGTCACCCGGCGGTTCCCCTGCTCGCAGGTGACCAGCCGGCCCTCACGGTCGAGGGTGTTGCCGTTGGTGTGCCCGGCAGAGCGGCGAAAGACGCTGACCGAGCCGGTCTCCTCGTCCCATCGCAGCATCCGGTCGTTGGGGATGTCGCTCCACACCACCTGGCGCCAGGCGGGCACGTAGACCGGCCCCTCGGCCCAACGGCAGCCGGTGAACAGGACTTCCAGTGCGCTGTCGCCGTTCATGCACCGCCCGGTACGGAAGCGGTCGTCAAGCATCTCGTACAGCCCCGGGCGCTCGTCGCTCATGGAGTCCACTCCTCACGAAGACCATCAAGTGCCGAATCTGCATCGGTCTGGAGTGCATGTTGCAAGATGACATACTGCTTTGGCTAGCCGATTCCGAATGGAGAGCCGTGGATCACATAGACCGCGCGCTGCTGGTTCAGCTCCAGCAGGACGCCACCCAGCCCTACGCCGCGCTCGGCCAGGCCGTCGGCCTGTCCGCCGGCGCCGCCCATGAGCGCGTACGCAAGCTGCGGGAGCGCGGCGTCATCCGGCGTACCTCCGTCGAGGTGGACCCGGCCGCCGTGGGCAGCGCCGTCCTGGCCTACGTGATGGTCGACTCGACGTCCTGGATGGGCGATTCGGCGCCGGACTTCGCGGCGATCCCCGAAATCCTGGAGGCACACGTCATCGCCGGCAGCGCCTCGGTGCTGGTGAAGGTCAGGACCGCGACCACCGAGCAGCTCCAGGACGTGCTGCGCCGGATCTACGCCATCGAGGGGGTCAGCGGAACGCAGGCGACGGTGGTCCTGGAGACCTTCTTCGAACGGCCGCTCTCACCGCTGAGTGCTGACCGCTGACCGCTGACCGCTGACCGCTGGCTGCTGGCTGCCGACCAACCGTGACCACTTCGCGCCCCGGTGCCCGCCCCGATGCGACGGCGCCCCGGCCGGCACCGGACGCCTCGCCGTACGCCTTCGGACCGTCCGCGCAGCGGCTCCGGTGCGACCGGCCGGAAGCCTGGCGGGGCCCGCTTCCGGCCCGTCAGGTGGCCGTGCCCGGGGTGTCCAGTCCCAAGCCGCGGCGGATCGCGATCTCCACGGGTGAGTACGCGCCGTCGGCACGTTCCAGCTCGAACGGCGCGGCCGGCATCAGCGGCGGCTGGGCCATGAAGCGCGGCCGCACCCCGTGGTGCGGCTGCGCCGCGTGCACCAGGAACGGATGACACAGGAAGACGTCACCCGGCGAACCGGTCGCGAGAGCGGTCGGCCGGTGGTCGGACGCCGCCACCAGATCGGGCGCGAGGGTCAGCCCGCTCGCCCCGTCCTCACCGTACTTCTCCAGCACCTTCGGCACGTCGAGGTGTGAACCCACCCGGATCCGGGTCGGGGCGTCCTCCTCACCGACCTCGCTGAACAGGAACAGCATCAGCAGCGCCCGGCCCCGGGAGCGCAGGTTCGTGAAGTACCAGCTCTCACCCTCCGGCAGGTAGCTCCCCTCGATGTGCCAGCCCGCGTCGTCCGGCTCCTCCTCGTGCGGGAAGCGCAGCGGGAACGTGCCCAGCGAGTAGCGCGGCTCCCAGCGCCCCGCGCCGACGAGCAGGTCGTACGCGCGGTGCAGGGACGGGGAGTTGGGTGCGGCGGCGAACGGTCCCTGCGCCATGCCGCCCACCCACTGCACGGGCTGCGTCCACGTCGACGGGTCGTCCGGGGCGCAGCCCGTCTCCCGCCACAGCAGCCGCTCGCAGTCCGCGGCCACCCGCGGCGCGACGGCGCCCTCCAACTTCACGAAGCCGTCGCGGAGGAACCGGGAAACCAAGGTCGTGTCATCCATGCCCCCATCGTGCGGCGACACCGGCCCCGATCGCCCGACAGTTCCCGCACCGCGTTCGTCGGGTGAGCTTCGTGGAAGCATCTCCGCCGCCGTGGTCACCGCGTGAATGGGAGCCGCGCAGGAGCTCGGCGGTGGTGGCCGGTCCGCCCCGGTCCAGCCGCACGGCATTGCGCTCCAGGCGGGTCGGGGCTCGGGAACGTGTGCGGAGGCGGGAGATCGATGACGACGACACGCAACGACCGCTGCGGACCGGGATCAAGACAATCGCCAAGCCCGAGGCCTCAGCCCTCCTCCCGCCCCCGGAAGGCCCGGCGGTACTCCCTCGGCGCCACGCCCACCCGCGAGACGAACACCGGCCGCAGTGACACCGCCGAGGCGAAGCCGCAGTTCGTCGCGACGGTGTCGACCGGCAGGTCCGTCTCCTCCAGGAGGCGTTGGGCGGTGAGGATGCGCTGGTCGATGAGCCAGCGCAGCGGGGTGGTGCCGGTGGTGGTGGTGAAGTGGCGGGCGAAGGTCCGTTCGGACATCAGGGCCGCGGTGGCCATCCGGCGCACGGTCCAGGGGGTGTCGAGCGAGGCGAGGATCTCGGCGCGGACGCGGGCGAGCGGGTCGTCATCGTCGACGGGAGGCACCGGACTGGGGATGAACTGGGCCTGGCCGCCGGCCCGGAAGGGAGCCGTGACCATGGCGCGGGCGATGGCCGCGGCCGTCTGCTGGCCGTGGGCGGTGCGGACGAGGTGGAGGCAGAGGTCGATGCCCGCCGCCACACCGGCCGAGGTCCACAGGCCGTCGCCGCCGGTGAACAGCACCTCGGGGCGGACGGTCACCGCCGGGTGGCGGCGGGCGAGTTCGGCGGCGAGGGCCCAGTGGGTGGTGGCCTCGCGGCCGTCGAGCAGTCCGGCTTCGGCGAGGACGAAGGCGCCCGCGCAGAGGGAGGCGATGGGGACGCCGGCGGAGGCGACGGTCCGCAGGGCGTCCAGGACTTCCGGGGGCCGCCGGGCGGCCGGATCCTCGACGCCCGGGACCACCACCAGGTCGCAACTCGCCAGTGCCTCCAGTCCCAGGTCGGGGACCCGTTCCAGGCCGCCGCCCAGCCGCACCCGGGCCCCGGCCGGGCCGCAAACCCGCAGGTCGAAGGCGGGCACGCCGGGCCGGGTGGCCCGGTCCGCCCACACCTCGCCGATCACCGCGTAGTCGAAGGCCCGTACGCCGTCGAAGACCAGGCAGCCCACAGTTCTCATGGCAGGAACCTATCGATACGCGGCGTTCCTGCCCATCACCCTCCCCCACCGGCGGCCAGCACGATGGACCCATGACGAACACCGACGCCTTCGACACCCCGCTCACCCTCGACCCCGACGCCGTCCTGCTCCTCATCGACGTCCAACAGGGCTTCGAGGACCAGGACTTCTGGGGCCCGCGCGACAACCCGCAGGCCGAACAGCGGATGGCCGAGCTGATCGCCGCCTGGCAGGCGACCGGCCGCCCGATCGTCACCGTCCAGCACGCCTCCCGGGTCGGGCCGCTGGTCGAGGGCACGCCCGGTCACGCGCTCAAGGACTTCGTCGCCGGGATCAGCCCCGAGCTGCACATCACCAAGACCGTCAACAGCGCCTTCTACGGCACCCCCGACCTGCACGCCTGGCTCCAGGAGCGCGGCAGCCGGCAGCTGGTGATCACCGGGGTCATCACCAACGTGTGCAACGAGACCACCGCCCGGATGGCCGGCAACCTCGGCTACGACGCGATCTTCCCGACCGACGCCATGCACTCCTTCGACATGACCGGCCCCGACGGCACGACCGTCCCCGCCGCCGATCTGGCCCGCGCCACCGCGACCACCCTGCACGCGATGCGTTTCGCCAAGGTGGTCACCACGCAGACCGTCCTCGATGCGGCCTATGCCGCCTAGAAGGTCGCCGAAGGCCTTTCAGGTTCTGGCCTCGGCTCCGAGCCCGGGGCGGCCGGGCCGGTGCTGCGCGAGCCGCCGGCCGACCCCGAGGAGCGGACCCGGCCGCCCGCCGCCCGGGCGCTCTTCCGCGGCGGCCTGGACCCGGCCGAGTTGCTGCCCGTTACCGGCCAAGGGCCTCACGGACGGCGGTGCACGTCGCGGCCACGCCCAGCGGTCAGCGCTCAGGTCCGCCATGGCCAGAGCCGTTCGCATGAAGGACCGAGGCAGTCACATGGCGGCGCCTCGCACCCTGGCTACAGTTCGTGTGCATTTCACGCCCGGCAGCAGGGGATACGGCCATGACCGACGAACCCACCACCACCGCCGATCGCCTCAAGAACGGCATCGGGGTCTTCCTGGTCGCCTTCATCGCCGCCTTGAACTTCCTGGGCTTGCGCGATGCCGAGGTGTCCTCCGTCCTCCGCAACTCCCCCGACAGGGCGGCGCTGACGGGCGGGTTGATGCTGCTCGCCGTGGGGGCCGCCGTGACGGCCGTGGTCGTACCGGATCACACGCCGATGCGCCCCTACTACGCGCCACCGGTCTTCGCCGCGTGCATCGGGATGGCCTCGGTGGTGATCTGCTTCATCAACAGCCCGTTGACACAGCCGGGTGCGCTGACCGCCGACTGCTCGACCGCTGTGGTGGCGTCCGTCGTCCTGTTCCTCGTCGCGGTGGTCGTCGGCGTCTTCTGGGGGATCCGGTGGCACCGGAAGGACGAGCGGGAAAGGCCTGACTGGGACCTCGTCTCGGTCCTCGTGGTCTGCGCGGTGATCCTCACGTCCGTTGCGACGTTCTCGGCCGGCCGACTGGAGGCCGAAAGTCAGCTCACCTCCTCGTATCCGCAGCTGTCGGCCACGATGAAGCACAACGGCGCGACCGAGGACCTGTCGGTGGCCGTCTCCGGATCGAAGCTCGCCAACGGCGACAAGATCGGCGTCATCATCCAGGGAATCCCGCAGGACAACGGCACATTCAACCTGGTGCAGGAGTGTCCCTCGTCCCAGCGTCTTGACATGTGCCTGAAAGCCGGGGTGTGCAACACCATCAAAGCGAGCCACTGCGACGTGCTGGCCAGTCAAGAGTTCGAACCCAGCAGCACGGGAGAAGTCAGCGGAACGGTCGAACTTCCGGTCACCGCCAACCGCTACCAGTTCATCGACGTGCGAGCCCAGATCTGCGAACTGAACGGCCCGACGGCGTCACCCTCCCCCACCCGAGGCCAGACGACCCGAAAGCCTCCCTCAGGGCAGTCTTCCCAGAAGCCCCATGAACCCTGCTCCTACCAAGCCGGCTACAAACTGGCCACGGCCTTCCTCCGGGTTCCACCGCCGGCCCCGACGGCAACACCTCGATGACCGGGCGCAGCCCTCGCGAGGGGCTTGTCCGAACGTCACTGCCCGGCCCGGCGCCGGCCACCGCGACGGTGGACCGCTCGCGGAGTTCGCTACCGCGGCCTGCGGCGCGAGCCGGCGGTCGTGCGACGGACTCGCCGCCCGCCGCGCACGTGAGCGCCACAACCGGGTGATGTCTCGGCCCCTTCGGTTCGCATCCGGAGTGTTGCGGCCGAATGGGGGACGGGGGTCACTACGTTGGGACCTCGGGTCCGGCGGCCGTGCCCCCGACAGGCACGGCCGTGAGGAGCCGGACCGGTGCACGGTCGGCCGTTCGCCGAATCGGCCGAACACCGTTCCCGTCATGACGTGACGTCACCGACAATGCCGGGCCGCGACCCGGCCCTCGTACGAGGGAGAATCCGTGATCTCGAAGACCAAGAAGGCCATCCGCTCCATGGCCGTGACGCTCGCCGCAGCCGCGACGTTCACCATCGGCCTGCCGAGCGGCGACGCCTTCGCCATCGACCACGTCCAGTGCGACGGGGGCCGCAACGACTTCCTGAAGATCTGGTCGCACCTCGACGGCCGTGACAGCGTCGACTGCTACGCGAACGGGGGGAGGACCGACTTCGGAGGGTGGTGGGTCGACCGGATCTCCACGGGCAACAACGACCTGACCTACTTCGACGTGAACGGTGACTCGGTGAGGATCACGCGCTGGACCGACATCACCTTCCCGAACCACCCGCCGAGGGTCGCCGCCATCCAGATCGGGTGATACGGCCCCCATCCGCTCACCGCGCACGCCGATGCCGGCCACCCCCCTCCGGGCCTGGCCGGCATCGGCATGCGCGGCCGGTGGCGGCCGCCGAGGGCGAAGGTGGTTCGACGGGGCGTGGCGGGTGGGTCAGTAGCGACGGCCCGAGAGTCGCCCAGCATCTGACGTTGCGCGGCGAGCGGGTGTCGGGTGGTGGTCGAATTCACGGTCCTCATGCGTTCCGCCCGCAGGACGCTCATCATCCCCACACGCCGACCGCACCGGCCCGGTGCTGGAAGCGCGAGCCGAAACGGATCCGGCTCCTGCGCCCCGGGCGCCGGAGTGATCTGTCGGACATTTGGCGATACCGGCGCTGAGCTGCGAATTCCCGCTGGCAGCCGAGGCCGTGGATCCCCTAGAGTCGGCGCGCCCGTCCCGGTCGGGGTGATGGCGTACCGGCGTGCGCGGTCGAGCACGCGGCGATTCCAGGAGTTGACGATCCGATGGTGTGTGTGGCGTGCGGGACGCGCCCGGTGGGGACGGACAGCGGCCGGTGCTTCGGCTGCGCGGAGGCGGCTCCCGGCTGGGCGGCGGCGCTGCGCCCGGCGAACGGCCTTGCCGTGGCGCTCTACGTCCTGCTGGGGTTGAACGCTGTCGAGGCCGTGGGGGTGGTGGTGGCCGACCTCCGGACGGACGTGCTCCTGGGGCGGGTGGTGGACGAGTCGCGCGATGTCAGCGTCGGCGAGCTCGATGCCGTGCACTCCTTGGCGAAGGCGCTGAACGGGGTGTTCATCCCGCTGGCGCTGACCACCGCCGTGGTGTTCATCGTCTGGTTCTACCGGATCCGCGGGAACGCCGACCTGCTGGCGCCGAACGGCCACCGCCGGGGACGTGGCTGGACCATCGGCGCCTGGTTCACTCCGATCGTCCTGCTCTGGTTCCCCTGGCAGCTGATGGTGGACTGCTGGCGGGCGAGCGCACCGCTGGACGCGGAGGGCAGGCGGCGCACGCTGTCGGAGAAGATTCTCGTCCTGTGGTGGTCCACCTGGTTGGGCTCCCTGGTCGTCGGCAGGATCGCCGGCTCCATGGTGAGGCCTGTGGGCTTGTTCGTCCCCGGTGACCTCGAGAACGTGCGCGACGGCATCCGGGTGGAGGCCGCCGGGGCGGTGCTGCGGGTGGTGGCCGCGATCGCGGCGATGGTGGTGGTCAGCAAGCTGACCGCCATGCAGCAGGCGCGTCGGGCCGACGTCAACCCGCTCGCGGCCAGAACCGCCCAGGAGGCCCGGGTCCAGGCGCTGGTGTCGGTCCGGACCGTAGCCACGGCCTCCCCCACAACGCCCGTTTCCGCCTCGACACCCACGTCCGCCTCGACACCCACGTCCGCCTCGACGCCCGCATCCCCCGACGTGCCACGTGACGCCGCCACCGAAGGACAACCGTCGGCGACCTGACGGCGCACGGCCCGGCCGGAACACGCTCCCGACCGGGCGCTCCCCGGACCGTCGCCCCGTCCCGCCGCCGGGAGTCGTCAGCGGTCTCCGGCAGGCTTCGTCATGTGACTGGTCGGACGGTGGAACAGGGTCCTCCGACCGCGTCCGCCGAACCCGCCGGGGAAAGGACCGCTCGGTCGGCTGGCCGTCACGGCAGTGGACCGGCAACGTGACGATCTTCGCCAGGCGCTGGCCGGTGGAGTCCTCGAAGGCGAACACCGATGACCGACATGCACGCTCGACGTGCGAAGCGTCGCCTCGACGCAGCGCTGGAGGGCCTCGCTCGGCTCAGCAGCAGGACGTCGATCAGGGCGCGGGTACGGTCGCGGTCGAGGTCGCCGTACGGCTCGCCGGCCGCGGCCGGGGCTGACGCCGACGGCCCGGCTCGCCGGCTGAGCGAGGACGTCGCGCAGCGAGGGGGCCCGACCGCCCTGTCCATCGTCCTGTTGGGGGACCAACTCGGCGCGGCGGCACCGGAGGTGGTGAGGGCGACCCGCGGTCCCGGCGCTCCCTCCCCCTCGGGAATCTGTCGCTCCTCGTCCGCAGCGCGCAGCTCTCGCACCCCGGCGACGGTTCGCACGGACGCGCCTGAACCGCCGCCGGAGACTCCACTGACCTCGGCCCGTGAGCGGCGGGCTCCTTGCCCGACTTGGTGATGACAGGCAGTGACTCCCGCGGAGCCCGAACCGTTCCGGCCGGTGTCGCGCAAGCCGCCGGCACCGGGAAGTGGCGGCGCGCGGAGTCCGGGGGGTAACCCGCGCGCCGCCGACCCTGCCCGCAACCTCCGGCTACCCCCACGAGCCCACCTCATGCACCGATCGACGGACACAACCGTGCGCGTCCATCGTGTCCCGTTCGCTCCTGGCGGGGACGGGCCTGCGATGTGCACCGTACGATCACGCGTACTGTCCGGGAAGCGCCGCCGCCAGTGGCACACGGGAACGCGGGGCGCGCACTGAGTGGGAGGTACGGACTTGGCCGGGCTGGACTCGAGAGGGCCGCCAAAATCGGAGCGCGCGAGGGCCGGCCTTCCAGCCTGCGCGCCAGGGAGAAGTGACTGCGGAGGTATCCGCAGGGGAACTGCGTGGGCTCCTGGCGACGCCCCCCGACTCCGGGAGCTGACACCGCACCCCAACCACTCCTTCCTGGAAGGCCAGAGATGGAAACTGCCGGATGGGCGACCACCATCGTGGCGGGGATCGCCGGGGGCATCACTGTCCTCGGCTATCTCTTCGATCAGGTTCCGCCCCTGACGCAGAAGCTCGTGAAGGCGATCCGGTCCGTGCGCGCTCTGCGCGATGAACTGAGGCGCACGACGAACGGGTAGAACCGACGGCCGCGCCGGCTCCGGCCGGCGCGGCCTGTACGTGCGCGTCCGTCCACGTCCTCACCGCGACGGCGCTGTGGAGGAACGGACCGGGCGGTCGAACTCACCGGTCCCCTGCCCGTGGGCGACCGGCTCAGTACCGCTGGGTCTGGACGACGCGCGAGAGGAGGGCCTGGTCGCGGTCGAGCGGGCTGAAAGCCGTGGGTGTGGCCGTCGCACCGGCCGCGAGGTCCTTGACGTTCAGGAAGGTCGTGTCGACGACCTTCCCGCTCTCGTCCGAGAACTCCACCTTGATCGCGTACGAGGCCGTGGCACGGGTGCTGTTGACCACCGTCACCAGTGCCGCGTTGAAGCCCGCCGCCTGCGCCTTCGGCAGCCCCGTGATCGTGACGTCCGACATCGCGTTCCCCGCCCCCTGGGTCTTCTCCAGTACGGCCTTGGCCTCGGAGCGCCCGGCGGCGATCTGTGCCGAGACGGAGGCCTCGAACGAGGACGCCGCCGCCGACGCCGAGGCCGATGCCGAGGCCGCGGCGGCCGACACGGACTCCAGCACCGACGCCTTCGCCGAGGCGAGCGCCGAGGGAAGCTGCCCCGAGAAGGAGCTCACCTCCGGCTGTCGTGGACTCGTCGTCGCCGAAGACCCGGACGGGGAGGAGGAGCAGCCGGCAGCCACCAGAACCGCGCACCCGAGCAGGGTCGCCGCCAGCGCCGTGCGCCGGTACGCGCCAGTCGCCGCAGGACGAGCATGAAGCAACCGAGCCATCAGAAACCGCCTCCGTGTCGTCGGCCGAACCATCGGCGGTCCGGGCCTGCTCTTCAACCATCGACGCCGCGGCTGCGGACCTTGCGCGGCCCGGGGCGTATTCACCCGGTCCGCAGACACCGACGCGGGCGACCAGCGGCCCAGGACACGCGCCGAGCCGCGGGGGCACGCCCGCACGGCCTCCGCGGGCAGCGTGGTCGACGGCGGTCAACCGGAACCCGGCTGCCGCGCCCGGTGCTCGGTGCTCCGCCACGGCGCGAGTGGCGCGGATCACAGGGGGTGGGGCCCGGAGGGCGAAATGCGGGGACGGCCGAGGTGGTTGGCCTGGGCAACCGTTTCCGACTCGGCGCACATAACCGCCAACCGCGAGGACCTGCCATGACCGTCATCGAGAACCCGGCCTCCCGCGCGGCCGGGATCCTGTCCCGGCCCGTCACGATCAACGGGCTGACCGTGCCCAACCGCATCGCGATGGCGCCGATGACCCGCCAGTTCTCCCCGGGCGGCGTGCCCGGCGAGGACGTCCGCTCGTACTACGCCCGGCGCGCCGCCGCGGGTGTCGGCCTGATCGTCACCGAGGGGACGTACGTCGGCCACGAGTCCGCGGGCCAGAGCGACAGCATCCCGCGCTTCCACGGCGAGGAGCAGTTGGCCGGGTGGGCCCGCGTCGCCGAGGCCGTCCACGCCGCGGGCGGCACCATCGTGCCGCAGCTCTGGCACATCGGCATGGTGCGCAAGCAGGGTGACCCGCCGTTCGCCGACGCCCCCGCGATCGGCCCGTCCGGCATCCGGCTGGACGGCACCGAGGGAACCGGGCGGGCGATGACCCGGGCCGACCTGGACGCCGTCATCGGCGCGTTCGCCGAGGCCGCCGCGGCAGCCGAGCGGATCGGCTTCGACGGCGTCGAGCTGCACGGCGCCCACGGCTACCTGCTCGACCAGTTCCTGTGGGCGGGCACCAACCGCCGCACCGACGCCTACGGCGGCGACCCGGTCGCCCGGACCAGGTTCACCGCCGAGCTGGTCGCCGCGGTGCGCGCGGCCGTCTCCCCGGAGTTCCCGGTGATCTTCCGCTACTCGCAGTGGAAGTCGGACAACTACGACGCCCGCCTCGCCGAGACGCCCCAGGAGCTGGAGGCGGTCCTCGCCCCGCTCGCCGAGGCCGGCGTCGACGCCTTCCACGCCTCGACCCGCCGCTACTGGGTGCCCGAGTTCGAGGGCTCCGACCTCAACCTGGCCGGCTGGACCAGGAAGCTCACGGGGCTCCCCACCATCACCGTCGGCTCGGTCGGCCTCGACGGCGACTTCATCGCCGCCTTCCGGGGCGAGGGCTCCGCGGTCCAGGGCATCGACGACCTGCTCGACCGACTGGAGCGCGAGGAGTTCGACCTGGTCGCCGTCGGCCGCGCCCTCCTCCAGGACCCGGAGTGGGCCGCCAAGGTCCTCTCCGGCCGCTTCGTCGACCTCCGCCCCTACGACGCCGCCGCGCTCCGCACCCTGAGCTGACGGACGACACGGCGCCCCGTCGCTCCGGACGGAGCGACGGGGCACGCGTCACGGCGGCCGGGTCGAGGGCGGTTCAGTCCCTGAAGGCGTCCTTGATGTGCTCGCCCGCCTGCTTGACGTCGCCCTTCGCCTTGTCGGCCCTGCCTTCGGCTTCCAGACGCTCGTTGCCGGTCACCTTGCCGACGCCTTCCTTGACGGCGCCCTTGGCCTTGTCGGCGGCGTTCTTGATCTTGTCGTTCGCACTCATGCCGGTCTCCTGTCCGTCGGGGTCGTGCTGACCCACCGCCTGCCCCCGACCCGCCGGAAGATTCCCCCGAATACGTTCCGCGGGTCGGGGCAGGCGGATGGCCGACGCCGACTACGGAGGTAGAGATGGTTCCCCTTCTTCTTGTTCTTCTGCTGGCTCTGGTCCTGTTCGGCGCCGGCTTCGCGCTGAAGGCCCTGTGGTGGGTCGCGGTCGTGGTCCTGGTGGTGTGGCTGCTCGGATTCCTGCTCCGCGGCACCGGCGCCTCCGGCAGCCGTGGCCGTTGGTACCGCTGGTAGGCGACCTGACGGTGCATGCGGGGCGATCCCGGGACGAGGGCGGGGCACACACCGCGGTGTGCGCCCCGCCCTCGTCCTTGCGTCACGGGCGCCACGACTCCGGCGGCGGGCGGAGGGGGCGGCTCGTCCCCTGACAGCCCGGGCCCGGGTAGGGGTCAGCCGTGCGCGAGGCAGTGCTTGAGCTCATCGAGCTCGTAGAAGTAGCTGCCCTCGGCGACGGGCTCGCAGGACGGCTCGAACGCCGTCTCCTTCTCGTTGTAGAGCATGCGCACCAGGTAGTCGGCCGGCCGTCCCCCGGAGGGCGTGTTCGCGAACAGGTCCCACTGGATGTTCGCGGCCATCGGCGAGACCTCGGCTCCGCGCCACGGGTTGTTCCCGTACGCGTACGGCTGCCCGGGACCGGCGGGCTCGGTGCTGCCGGGCAGCCCCAGCAGCGCGGCGAGCGGCTCGATCTCCTCGGCGTGGGTGAAGCGCAGCACCGCGCCGTTGCCGCCGGTGCCGTCCGCCTCGGCGGCGGCCTTGGCGTCGGCTTGGGCGAGGAGGTCGTCGAGGAGGACGCCGGCCATCTTGTAGGTGATCGTGCGTCCGCTGAAGGCGGGCCCCTTCTGGTAGAACTCCTCGGCGTCGTCGAGGTAGGCGAGCCACTGGGCGTCGCGACGGGCCAGGAACGGGGTGAGGTCGACGTCCGGCGCCTCCACGGCCAGGTCGGGGGCCGCGCTGTAGAGCTGGTACAGCGAACGCGCGAAGGAGACCTGCTCCTCGGTGGACAGCGCTGCCGCGAAGTCCGCCCGGAACAGGCGCGCGACGACGCGGTGCGCCGTTTCGGCGGTGCGCGGGTCAGCGTCGATGTCCGCGAGGACCCCTGCCAGGTCCGGATCGCTCTTCAGGTACGCCTGGTAGTCGGCGTTCTGAGGCTGCTTGTGGAAGTACAGCAGGTTCTTGTCGGTGACCGGCGCCTCGATCAGGCTCGCCAGCGCCGGGTCCCCGGAGGCCAGACCGCCCGTGAACGCATCGGCGCTCGCCACCGTCCGCGGGACACCCGACGTCTCCACCACGATCGGCTCGCGCCGGGCGGCGATGCTCGCGAACAGGCCCGGCAGCCGCTGCTCCATGCGCAGCGCGGTCCGCCGCTGCTCCTCGGCGCCGCGGGCGGACAGGTTGCCGTAGCCGAGCGTGGAGGCCGCGTCCAGCAGGGACCGCACCTGCGGGCCCAGCCCCGCGCCGAGGTCGGTGAGCGCGCCCTGCTGCTGCGCCTCGTGGAGGGCGGCGAGCACGGCGTCACCGTCGCCGCTGTCCGTCATGGCGCGGGAGCCGTGGCGGGCGACGTTCTCGGTGAAGACCGGCACGAAACCCCTGGGTGCCTCCTGGTAGTGGCCCGGCCTCCCCTGCGGGACGTACGGGGCCTTGGTTCCGTAGAGGTCACGCCCGGCACGCGGGGCAGCGGTCCTTTCCCCTGCGGCGGCGGTTCCCGCGGTGAACAGCGCGCCTGCGGCGAGGCAGACGGCCATGGCGGCGGACAGGGAGGCGGTGCGCTTCACGACGGCCCTTCGGGTCGGTGGGAGCTGACGTCAGGCGGCTCGGGACCGCGCAAGGTTGTCATGAGCGCGCGAATCCCTGCCGACACCGCGTCGTGGCGCCGGTTACGCGCGGGTGAACGTCCGCCGCGGAGCCCCGGCCCGCCCCGCCGGGGCCGTCGCCCCGGGGACCACCTCCGGAGCTACGGGGAGGTGGCGGTCGCCGAGCCGGGCCTTTCGAAGGTCGCCTCGATCCGCCGGTCCCGCCACTGCTCCAGGGTCCGCTGCTGGCTCCGGGCCCGCTCCAGCAGGTCGTCGAGGAGCCGGGCGTCCAGCCGGGCGTGGTCGGAGGCCAGCCGGCGCAGGGTCTGCCACCCGGCGGCCTTGCCCTCCACCGCCATGCGGAGCATCTCCAGTTCGAAGAAGGTGGTCAGCGGGGAACGCCGCACCAGGCGGCCGTTGGTCTTCAGTCGTCCGGCGCGCTCGGCGATCCACGCCGCGCCGACCTTGTAGCGGCGCACCGGTACGCCCAGGTTCCGCATGATGGCGAGCAGCGTCCTGCGGTCCTGGGCGATGTCGGCCGCGAGCGGGCCGAGCTCGCGGCCGAGCGGCGATCCGGCTGTCGCCTTTGCCAGGTGGCGCACGCGTTCCGTGCCGGTCGTCGCTCCGGCCAGATGGTCGTTGAGGTAAATGCCCAGCAGGTCCGGGTCGAGCGTGCGCGCGGGGTGGCCCGTCGCCGTGCCGGGGTGGGTTCTGGTCATTGCCGCGTCGCCCTTCAGTCTGCTGCCGGCCGTGGACGAGGTCGATGTCGATGTCGAGGACGAGGTCGATGTCGAGGACGAGGTCGATGTCGAACAGGCCTTGCAGGCCACGCCCGGCGCCTGCCCGGGAGCACGGGTACGAAACGGCTGTCCGGTGACACCCGCCCGCGGACCGGGCGATCCGCGGTCCGACGGTGCGTTCGGGCGCGCGCGGCCGGCGCTCCCGACCGCCTAGCGGGCGTCGGCCTCGTCGATCAGGTACTGGAGCTCGTCGAAGACCTGGAGCACGACGACGACCAGGACGTGGTCGGCGACCATGAACTCCACCACGACGCCGGGCGCGGCGTAGGCCTTCCGCAGGTGCTCGTCGGGACCGATCGGTGCCGTCGCGGTCTTGTGGTACGGGTCGCGCGCGAGAACACCCAGCGCCCGCTCCAGAAGGGCACGCCGCTCAGCAGGCAGCGCGTCGATGGTCGCCCTCGCCTCGACCGTGTACTGCACGCGGTACGTCATGCCCGACACGATAGCCGTGCGGTGTCCGAACGGGAGAGCCCGGTCATCCGGCGGACTCATGGGAACGTGCCGGGGACTCGGGCGGACCGGCCGGGGAACGGCGCGAGGGCCCGTGCCACGCGGATCGCGCGGGCACGGGCCCTCGTGGGTCACCTCGGTGGCCCCTGTCCGACCCCGAGGCACGGGGGGAGGAGACGATTGGTCGGCTCAGTACCAGTGGTGGGTCTGCCAGAACGACCACG
>NZ_JBIRJC010000047.1:0-48986 GCF_044329365.1 Kitasatospora sp. NPDC017646
CGGCGGCCCGCGCCCCGGGGCCCGCCCCCTACGCCCCCCGCCCCCCGCGCCGGGCGGGGGGGGGGGGGGGGGGGGGGGGGGGGGGGGGCGCCCCCCCCCCCCCCCCCCGCGACAGGTGGTCCCGAGGTGCACGCCCGGACGACGGGCCTCATCGGGCCCGGTGCGGACCGGTCTACTTCGGCCAGGCGGCGTCGATGTCGCCCGCGACCTTCTGGACCGACTGTCCCTCCGCGAACCAGGCGGTCAGCGACTTCCACTCCTGCCCGGAGCCGACGGCCGCCGGCATCATGTCGGAGGCGTCGAAGCGGAAGGTCGCGCTCGGGTCGGTCAGTGCCTCCGCCGAGAGCTTGTCGATCGGGTCGGTGTACAGGCTCTTGTCCACGCCCTGGTTGGCCGAGACCCAGCCGCTCGCGGTCTTCACCCGGCTGCTCGCCCAGTCCGAGCTGGACAGGTAGTTCTGCACCGCCTGCACCTCGGGCTTGCTGGAGAACGCGGCCAGGAACTCGCCGCCGCCCTCGACCGGGTTGGCGATCGCCGGGTTGACCGCGGGCAGGTGGAAGGCGAAGACGTCACCGTCCGGGGCGACCTTGGTGCCCTTGGGCCACTGCGCCTCGTAGAACGAGGCCTGCTGGAGCATCGCGCACTTGCCGGTGAGAACCGGCGCGCCCGCGTCCTGGAAGGTGGTGGTGGCGATCGACTTGACGTCGCCGTAACCGCCGTTCACCCACGCCGGGTTGAGCATCCAACCGGCGACGGTCTGCATCGCCGCGGTGATCTTCTGGTCGGAGAACTTCACCTGGTGGCCGACCCACTGGTCGTAGACGTCGCCGCCGTACGTGCCGAGCACCACCTCCTCCAGCCAGTCGGTGGCCGGCCAGCCGGTGGCCGTGCCGGAGGCGATGCCGCCGCACCAGGGCTTGGGGCCGCCCGCCTTGGCGATCCGGTCGCTGAGCGCCATCAGGTCCGCCCAGGTCTTGGGCACCTCGTAGCCGGCCGCCGCGAAGGCCTTCGGCGAGTACCAGACCAGGGACTTCATGTTGGCGCTCATCGGAGCCGCGTAGAAGGTGCCGTCGACCGAGCCGTAGGTCTTCCAGACCGGGCTCCACTTGTCCTGGTTGGCGACGGTCTGGGCCGGTGGCTTGACCGCCTTGCCGCTCTTGACCATCTGCGCCAGCAGGCCGGGCTGCGGGATGATCGCGAAGTCCGGGGCGTTGCCGCCGGCCACCCGGACCGGCAGCTGCGACTCGAAGTCGTTGGAGCCCTCGTAGCTGATCTTGATCCCGGTGCACTTGCTGAACTCGGCCCAGGACTTCTCCAGGTTGTCCGACTCCGGGCTGAGGATGGAGGCGAACATCGTCACCGTGGTGCCCGAATGCCCCGCGTACGGCTGGTACTTGGCGCAGTCGCCGGTCAGCGTCCGGGCGGCTCCACCGCCGTCACCCGAACCGCCGGAGCTGTTCGAGCAGGCCGCGGTCAGGGCCAGTGCCGCCAGGAGGGCGGGTACGGCGACCAGTCGGCGGCGGGAACTCGGGGACGGCGCGGTCGGGTTGAGGGTCAATGCGGTCCTCCTCGCCAGGGCGTGCTGCCTGGGGTGGGCTGAACGACATTGCGCTGTACCGGAGATGGGCGGGCAGGGATCGTTGGGGGAGCGGGCGGCCGAACCGATTGGACGACGTTAACGCAGCCGTCGGCCGCCGCCAAGGTCCATGGTCGACCTTCACACACCGGTGCCCCGACCGTGACCTCGGAAACCCGACGACCGCAGCGACGACCACAGCGACGCCCGGGGACACCGGACACCGGACACCGGGCACCGGGCACCGGGCACCGGGCACCGGGCACCGGGCACCGGGCGCCGGGCACCGGACGCCGGGCCCCGCCCGGAACCCGGACAGGGCCTCACCATCCTCGTCCGGCCGTCACCAGAGCCGCACGGGCAGCTCCAGCAGACTGTTCACCACCATCGACGGGCTCGGCCGCAGCTCGCCGTCCGGCACCGCCAGTGACAGCCCGGGGAAGCGCTCGAACAGCGCGGGCAGCGCGACCCCCGCCTCCAGCCGGGCCAGCGGCGAGCCCGGGCAGACGTGCGGACCGTGCCCGAAGGACAGGTGCCGGGTCGGGTCCCGGGTGATGTCGAACAGCTCCGCCGTCACGCCGTGCTGCAGAGGGTCCCGGCCGATCGCGTTGTACGAGACCAGCACCGGCTCGCCCGCCGGGATCACCAGCTCGCCGACCTCGATGTCAGCGGCGGTGAAGCGGAACAGGAAGTTGCTGGTCGGCGGTGTCCAACGGAGCGACTCCTCGACCACCGCGTCCCAGGAGACCCGGCCCGAACGCGCCAGCTCCAGCTGGTCCGGGTGCGCCAGCAGCGCCCGCACCGCGTTGCCGATCAGGTTCACCGTGGTCTCGTGGCCGGCCGCGATGATCACCCGCAGGGTGGCCGCCGCCTCCTCGTCGGTGAGCGCCCCGCCCTCGGTGTCCGCCGCCAGCAGCACGCTCGCCAGGTCCTCGCCCGGTGCCGAACGGCGCTGCGCCACCAGGCCGTTGACGAAGGCGTTCAGACCGGCGACGGTCGCCTGGATGCCCTCCGGGTCGGGCTTGGTGCCGAAGAACCGCTCGTACAGGTCGCGCAGCAGGCCGTGGTCCGACTCCGGGACGCCCAGCAGCGAGCAGATCACCGTCATCGGCAAAGGGAAGGCGAAGGCGGACTTGAGGTCGACCTCCGGGTCCCCGGCAGCCAGGGCGTCCAGCAGCGCGTGGGTGGTCTCCTCCACCCGCGGGCGCATCAGCTCGACCCGGCGCGGGGTGAAGGCCTGGGCGACCAGCGCCCGCAGCCGGCGGTGCTCCGCACCGTCCGTGGTCACCATGCTCGGACCTGGCACCGCCAGGCCGATCAGCGGCCAGGTCCTCGGCACCTCGCCGCGCTGGTAGGCCGCCCAGTGCCGGGCGTCCTTCACCAGCCGGGCGTCGGTGAGCAGGTCGCGCGCGGCCGCGTGCTGCGTCACCGCCCAGGCGGCGACCCCGCCGGGCAGCACCACCGGAACCGCCGGACCGGCGGCCCGCAGCAGGGCACCCTCGGCGGCGTTGTCGCGGGCCAGCGGGTCGAGGGCGATCGGGGCCGGGGCAACGGTCATCGGCGGCAACTCTCCTTCTCGTACGGGGAAACGGAGCACGGGGACACGAGGTCGACTCGTGCGGTGACGACGGGCGTCAGTGACCCGGGGTGAACGCGACCGGCAGCGCGACCAGCCCGCGCACCCAGGCCGAGGGCCGCCACACCAGGGCGTGCTCGGCCACCGCCAGCCGCAGGTCCGGCAACCGGTCCAGCAGTACCTCGATCGCGGTGGTGGCGATCACCTCGGCCGCCTCCTGCGCCGGGAACGGGCAGCCGTGCTCGCCGTACGAGTAGCTCATGTGCGCCCGGTTCCCCTCGGCCGGGCGGCCGTCGGGCCGGCGCACCGACGGATCCGCGTTGGCCCCGGCGAAGCCGAGCAGCAGCATGTCCCCCTCGCCGATCCGCTGGCCGCCGAGCTGGGTGTCCCGCACCGCCCAGCGGCCGGCGAAGATCTGGACGGGCGTGTCCTCCCAGAGCGCCTCGTTGAGCGCCTGGCTGATGCTGCGCCGCCCGCCCGCCAGCGACGCGGAGAACCGCTCGTCGGTGAGCATCAGCCGCAAGGCGTTGGAGATCCAGTACGAGCTCGGCTGGTGACCGGAGATCAACAGCACCCTCAGGTCGCGCATGATCTCGTCGTGGTCCAGGCCCGCGGGGTGGGCCAGCATCCGCGAGGCCACGTCCGCGCCCGGGTACTCGGCCTTCGTCCGGACCACTTCGAGCATCAGCTCCAGCAGCCGCTGGGCGGAGGCCGGCGCGCCCGGACCGCCGTCCAGCATGGTGAGCACCGCGTCGACCAGCTCCGGCGCCCGCTCCTCATCCAGGCCGAACACCCGGCAGAGCACCAGCAACGGCATCAGGTGGGCGTACTCGGCGACCAGATCGGCCTCGCCGCGCCCGGCGAACCCGTCGATCAGCCGGTCGGCGATCTCCTCGGAGTGCTTGCGCAGCTCGTACGGGTCGATCCCGGCCAGTGCGTCGGTGACCGCCCGGGAGCGGCGGACGTGTTCCTCGCCCTCCGTGTACAGCATCGACGGCACCGGGGCCATCATCGGCTTCAGCGGCCAGTCGGCGGGCAGGGTGTCCCAGGCGTGCCAGCGGCTGGAGTCCCGGCCGAACAGCTGCGACTGGCCGGTGACCTGCTGCAGCTCCCGGTAGCCGATGACCAGCCAGGCGGGCACGCCGCCGGCCAGCTCGACCGGGGCGACCGGGCCGTGGGCGGCGCGCAGCTCGCGGTAGAGCTGGGCCGGGTCGGTCTGGAAGCGCGGCCCGTACAGCGGCGTGGCGCCGGCGTGCGCCGGGCAGCCCGGGGGCGGGGTGACGGCGGGCTCGGTCACGGGGTGCTCTCCTCGTAGATCGCGTCGGGTGCTCCGGCGAGGGCGGGCGGCTCGGCAGCGGCGGGGACGGGCGCGAGGGCCTCGGCGTCGGCCGGGGCGGCGGCGTCGGCCCCCGCCAGGGCGTCGGCGTCGGCCCCCGCCAGGGCGGCCAGGTGGTGGACCAGTGAGATCAGCACCCGCTTGCCGGACTCGCGGTCTCGGGCGTCACAGTCCACCAGCGGGACCTCGGGCGGCAGGTCCAGGGCCTCGCGGACCTGCTCCAGGGTGTGGCCGGGCTCGCCGAAGTTGTTGCGGGCGACGATGAACGGGGTGCCGTGGTGCTCCAGCCGGTCGATCGCGTACCAGGAGTCCTCCAGCCGCCGGGTGTCCACCAGGACGACCGCGCCCAGGGCGCCGCTGAACAGCCGGTCCCAGAGGAACCAGAAACGTTCCTGCCCGGGCGCGCCGAACAGGTAGAGCACCTGCCGCTCGGACAGGGTGATCCGGCCGAAGTCGAAGGCGACCGTGGTGGAGCGCTTGCCCCAGCTGCCGGCCGGGTCGATGCCCTCCCCCGCCCGGGTCATCACTTCCTCGGTGTTCAGCGGGCGGATCTCGCTGACCGAGCCGACCAGGGTGGTCTTGCCCACCCCGAAGCCGCCGACCACGACGATCTTCAGCGCGTTGTCGGCGGTCGCCCGCAGCGGGGTGCGCCCCACCGGCGGGACGTCAGAGCCGTTGGAGGCCATGCAGCACCTGCTTCAGCGTGTCGAGATCGGGCAGCCGGGCCTTGTTCGGCGCGAACCTGGGGTGGCGGGCGGTGACCGCCCCGGACTCCAGCAGGTCGCCGAGCAGGATCTTCACCACCGAGACGGGCAGCGACAGCTCCGCGGCCACCTCCACCACGGCGGTCGGGGCCTCGCACATCCGCAGGATCCGGGCGTGCTCCGACTGCATCCCCGGCGCCGGCTGCCGCTCGGTGACGATCAGGGTGACCAGGTCGAAGGCGTTCTCCGGGGCACGGCTGCGGCCCCCGGTGATGGTGTAGAGGCGGTCCGGGTCGTCGTCCCGGCCCGGCAACACCGGCCCGCCGGTCATATCCCGGCGCTCTCTTGCGCGGCGGCCCCGCCGGATTCCCCGCCCCTGGCGGGCGCGCTGAGGTGGATGCCGATCTGCTCGATCAGGCCGTGCATGTTGTGGCCGACCACGCCCACGTCCGCGTCGTCGTCCGTGACCACCGCGAGGTGCGCGCCCTCGCCGGCCGCCACGATGCACAGGATGCCGCCGTGGAACTCGGTCATCGACTGCCGCACGCCGCCGCTGCCGTCGCCGAACTCGATCGAGGCGCCGTGCGCCAGGCTCTGCAGCCCGGAGGCGATCGCGGACAACTGGTCCGCCTGGTCGGCGCTCAGCCCGGCGGTGTGGCAGAGCTTGAGGCCGTCGGCGGAGAGAACCAGGGCGTGCCGGGTGCCGGGGGTTGCCGCCAGCAGGTTTTCCAACAGCCAGTCGAGGTCGCGGTCGGTGGCGCTGCTCATCAGGAGTCCTTCTCGGTGACGGGGGAAGCGTCGGGCGTGGTGTCGGTGTCCGCGGTCGGCGTCGCCCCGGATGCGGGCAGCGCCGGCTGGGCGGCCCGGCGGAAGGCGCCGAACCGGGCGGCGGCGCGCGCCGCGTCGGTCCGTACGGGCTTGGTGGCCGGGGCCGCCGCCGGGGCGGTGGTGGCCAGCGTCTGCCCGCGGCGGCGCTGCGGCAGCCCGCTGTCGGTCATCCGGGCGCGCGCGGACGGGGCCTGGGCGGGGACGGTGGGAGCCGGAACCGCCGTCGCGGTCGGGGCCGGTACCGCCGTCGCGGTCGGGGCCTGGACCGGTGCGGCGGTGGGAGCGCCGGGGACCGGCGGCAGTGGGGCGGGCAGTGGGCGGGCGGGGGTGAGCGCGGGGCGCACGGCCTCCGCGGCGGGCGCGGGCGCAGGGGTGGACGCCGGAGCCAGGTGGGTGACCAGCTGCTGCGGGATCAGCATCACCACCCCCGTGCCGCCGCGCGCCGACGGCCGGAAGGAGATCTGCAGCCCGTGCTTGCGCGCCAGCACGCCGACCACCGCGAGGCCCAGCCGGGTGCCGGCGGAGAGCGTCGCCAGGTCCAGCGGCTCCGCGGAGACGGCGCGTTCGGCCCGGCGCAGCCAACTGTCGCTCAGGCCCAGCCCGCTGTCCTCGACGGTGACCGCCAGACCGGCCGGCACCTCCTCGACGTAGACGTGCACCTCGGCCGGCGGGGCGGAGAAGTTGGTGGCGTTGTCCAGCAGTTCGGCCAGTGCGTGCATCACGCCCTCGGCGGCGAAGCCGGCGACCGCGGCGGTGCTGGCGTTGTGCAGCCGCACCCGCTGGTAGGCGCCGATCCGGCCGAGCGCGCCGCGCAGCACCGACTCCACCGCGATCGGCTTGGCCCAACGACGGCCCGAGCGGGCGCCGGTGAGCACCGCGATGCTGTCCGCCATCCGGCCCGCCTGGGCGGTCGAGTGGTCCAGTCGCAGCAGGTCGCCGAGGACCTCCTCGTCGTGCCGGTGCTGCATCTCGCGCAGTTCGGCGTGCATGCTCGTGGCCAGCGCCTGGACCCGGCCGGCGGCCGTCGCGCAGACCGCGAGCGCGGCGGCCCGCAGCCGCTCGCCCCGGCCGATCTCCTCGCCGACGGCGCGCAGCAGCGCGTACTGGGGGTGCTTGCGGTGGGCGGCCAGCGCACTGTCCACGGCCGCGCCCCCACGCAGCTTCTTCACCACCTCGGGCAGCACGCCCTCGGGGATCCGCTCCAGCTCGGCCCGCTCGGCGGCGGCCCGCTCCCGTTCCGCCTCGACCTCGGCCCGCTCGGCGTCCCGCTCGGTCCGCAGCCGGGCCAGCTCGGTGTGCGCGGCTGCGACGTCGGCCTCGGCGCGGGCCTGCTCGGCGCGAGCGGCGTCGCGTTCGGTGAGCGCGGCGGCGGCCCGGTCCCGGGCGGCCGTCTCGGCCTGCCGGGCGGTGCCCGCGGCGACCAGCGCGGCCCGGGTCTCCTCGTGCTGGGCGGCCAGCTCCTCGGCCAGCCGGCGGGAGCGCTCGGCGCCGCTCGCGGCGACGCCCACCGCGATCAGCCAGAGCACCCCCACGGCAGCCACGGCGACGGCGGTGAGCGGCTGGTGCGCGCCCAGGGCCCGGCCGATGCCGACCGGTGCGGCGACCAGCGCCAGCAGGACGGCGGCCGCGGTCAGGGCGGCGGTGCGTGGCGCCGGACGGCGGCGCGGCCGACCGTCGGGGCTGGTGGCTTCTCTCATCGGTGCGGTCCTCGGCAACGTCGGCGGGCGGCGGCGCGGGCGGCGGGTCGGCGACGGTTGCGGCCGCCGACAGCTGGTCGGGCGCATACCAGACCGCCCGACGACGTCGCGAAACGTCTCCGGGCGGCTGATCGGTTCACGCTTTGGGCCGATCATATCGATTCAGACATTGGCCTCAAGCCGCTAGTTGACGGCCAAACTCCTTCATCCACGCCGAACCGGCCCACTCGGACCAGTTTCGCCTCCACCGCCTGGTGCACGGCCGCCGGGTCCAGCCCGTGGTCGACGACCACCCGCAGCCCGAGGCCGTCCTCCACCCGGAGCGCCCCGAGCAGCCCCTCGGCGTCGCCCCCCCGGCCCGAGCAGCCGGACCACCGAGCGGCGCGCCGCCTCGTGGTCCAGGCCCATGCCGATCAGGACCTCGGCCACCGGGTCGTCCGGCCCGGCCAGGATCGCCAGCAGCAGGTGCTGCGTCCCGACGTGGCCGTGCCCCAGCCCCCTCGCCTCCCCTGCGCGACGACCACGACCTGCCGTGCCGCTGCGGTGAAACGCCCGAACATCGCTCAGCCTCCGTCCTCGCCCTTGCCGGGCGTCCGCCGTGCGTACTTCTTGTGCACCGCCTGCCTGGTGACCCCGAGGCAGACCGCGATGTCCTGCCAGGACCAGCCCTGCGACCGGGCGTTCTCCACCTGTAGGGACTCCAGGCGGTCCGCCAGACCACGCAGGGCGCGGACCGCCCGGAGCCCCACGGCGGGATCACGACTGCTCGCGGCGGCCGCGAGTTCTCCGCTCTCGCTCATGGCGTCAACTATGGTTGACAAACCGAGCGTGCGTCAACCCCGGTTGACACCTTGTGGAGCTCACCCGACCCGCCGCGCCAGCGCCTCCTCGAAGGTCCCCCGGCCCACCGCCCGCTCCGGCGCCGTGAGCCCACCCGCCCGCAGGGCCCGGCCCGCCGCACCCGGGATCCACAGCGGCACCACCAACCGCCGCCGGCCCGACGCCCGCAGGTACGCCCCGGCCAGTTCCCGGTACGACCGCACCCGCGGCCCGCCCACCTCCGGCGCGAACCCGGCCGGCTCCCGCCCCACCCGCTCCACGACGTGCCCCGCCACCTCCCGGACCTCCACCGGCTGGATCAGCGCGCCGCTCACCACCGGGAACACCGGCAGCTTCGCGCTCAGGTCGAAGGCCTTCAGCAGCAGGTCGTGGAACTGCGTCGCCCGCAGCACCGTCCACCCGAGCCCCGACTCCCGCAGCACCCGCTCGCAGCCGAGCTTCGCCCGGTAGTACGCGACCGGCACCCGGTCGATCCCCACGATCGACACGTACACCAGGTGCCGCACCCCGGCCTCCCGGGCCTCCGCCACCAGCCGCCCGAGCGCCGCCACGTCCTCCTTCCCCTGCGTGGTCGCACAGTCCACCACCGTCTCGACCCCGGCGACCGCCGCCGCGATCCCGGCCCCGGTCACCAGGTCCCCGACCACCCACTCGACCCCGTCACCCGCCTCCCGCGCCCGCCGGCTCAACCCCCGCACCGCCACCCCGCGTGCCAGCAACAGCCGCACCACCTCCCGGCCCAAGGTCCCCGTCGCCCCGGTCACCAGCACCGTCCCCATCGCCGCACCACTCCTCTCGGAACACGCCGTCACCCCTACGGACCGGACACCGCCCGCATTCGTGACATCGGCGTCGCCGGGAAGGGAAGAGTCGCCGGGAAGAGAAAAGAGGCGGGGCGAGGACTCGAAGTCCTCGCCCCGCCTCAGCGGCGGCTCACCCGCGCGGGGTCAGTCCGGCGGTCAGCTGCAGCCGCTGGTGGAGCCGCAGCCCTCGCAGAGGTAGCAGCTGCCGGCGCGGCGCATCTTGGTGCCGCAGGAGAAGCAGAGCGGCGCGTCGGCGTTGAGGCCGAGCTGGATCTCCATCAGCTCCGTGGAGTTGTGGGCCTGCTTCGGGGCCGGCTTGGGCGCCTCGACGGCCGGGGCCGGCTTGGCGGGGGCCACCGGGGCGGACTGGGCCAGGGACTCGGTGTCGAGCTCCTCGGCCTCCAGCGGCTCGTAGGAGCCCGTCTCCAGGTGGCGGGTGCGCTCCTCGACGGAGTGGATGCCGAGTGCCGAGCGGGTCTCGAAGGGCAGGAAGTCCAGCGCCAGGCGGCGGAAGATGTAGTCGACGATCGACTGGGCCATCCGCACGTCCGGGTCGTCGGTCAGACCGGCCGGCTCGAAGCGCATGTTGGTGAACTTGGAGACGTAGGTCTCCAGCGGCACGCCGTACTGCAGGCCGACCGAGACGGCGATGGAGAAGGCGTCCATCATGCCCGCGAGGGTCGAGCCCTGCTTGGACATCTTCAGGAAGACCTCGCCGAGGCCGTCGTCCGGGTAGGAGTTGGCGGTCATGTAGCCCTCGGCGCCACCGACCGTGAAGGAGGTGGTGATGCCCGGACGGCCCTTGGGCAGGCGCTTGCGGACCGGGCGGTACTCGACGACCTTCTCGACCGCGATGGGAACGGCGGTCTCCTCGGACTTGTCCTCGGAGTCCTTCTTCTTGGCCGAGAGCGGCTGGCCGACCTTCGAGTTCTCGCGGTAGATGGCGAGCGCCTTGACGCCCATCTTCCACGCCTTGAAGTAGATCTCCTCGACGTCCTCGACGGTCGCGCCGGCCGGCATGTTCACCGTCTTGGAGATGGCGCCGGAGATCCACGGCTGGATCGCCGACATCATCCGCACGTGCCCCATCGGGGAGATGGAGCGCTCGCCCATCGCGCAGTCGAACACCTCGTAGTGCTCGGTCTTCAGGCCGGGCGCGTCCACCACGTTGCCGTGCTCGGCGATGTGGGCGACGACCGCCTCGATCTGCTCGTCCTGGTAGCCCAGGCGCTTGAGGGCGCGCGGGACGGTGCCGTTGACGATCTGCATCGAGCCGCCGCCGACCAGCTTCTTGAACTTGACCAGGGCGAGGTCGGGCTCGACGCCGGTGGTGTCGCAGTCCATCATCAGGCCGATGGTGCCGGTCGGGGCGAGCACCGAGGCCTGGGCGTTGCGGAAACCGTTCTGCGCGCCGATGCGCAGCACGTCCTGCCAGGACTTGTTGGCCGCGAGCCAGACCGGGGCGTCCAGGTCGTCGAAGGAGACGGCGTCCAGGGAGGCGTCGGCGTGCTGCTTCATGACCTGCTGGTGCGCGGCCGCGTTGCGGGCGTAGCCGTCGTACGGGCCGACCACACCGGCGAGTTCGGCGCCGCGGCGGTAGGCGGTGCCGGTCATCAGCGAGGTGATGGCACCGGCCAGGGCACGGCCGCCCTCGCTGTCGTAGGCGTGGCCGGTGGCCATCAGCAGGGCGCCGAGGTTGGCGTAGCCGATGCCGAGCTGACGGTAGGCGCGGGTGGTCTCGCCGATCTTCTCGGTCGGGAAGTCGGCGAAGCAGATGGAGATGTCCATCGCGGTGATGACCAGCTCGACGACCTTGGCGAAGGCCGCGGCGTCGAACGAGTCGTCCTCGCGCAGGAACTTCATCAGGTTCAGCGAGGCGAGGTTGCAGCTGGAGTTGTCCAGGTGCATGTACTCCGAGCACGGGTTGGAGGCGTTGATGCGGCCGGACTCGGGGCAGGTGTGCCAGTGGTTGATGGTGGAGTCGTACTGGATTCCGGGGTCGGCGCAGGCCCAGGCGGCCTCGGCCATCTTGCGGAACAGCTTCTTCGCGTCGACGGTCTCGATGGCCTCGCCGGTCATCCGGGCGCGCAGGCCGAAATCGGTGCCGTTCTCGACGGCGGTCATGAATTCGTCGCTGACGCGGACCGAGTTGTTGGCGTTCTGGTACTGGACGGACGTGATGTCGTCGCCGCCGAGGTCCATGTCGAAGCCCGCGTCGCGCAGGGCGCGGATCTTCTCCTCCTCCTTCACCTTGGTCTCGATGAAGGCCTCGACGTCCGGGTGGTCGACGTCGAGCACGACCATCTTGGCCGCGCGGCGGGTTGCGCCACCGGACTTGATGGTGCCGGCCGAGGCGTCGGCGCCGCGCATGAAGGAGACCGGGCCGGAGGCGTTGCCGCCGGAGGACAGCAGTTCCTTGGAGGAGCGGATGCGGGAGAGGTTGAGGCCGGCGCCGGAGCCGCCCTTGAAGATCATGCCCTCTTCCTTGTACCAGTCGAGGATCGACTCCATGGAGTCGTCGACGGACAGGATGAAGCAGGCGCTGACCTGCTGGGGCTGCTTGGTGCCGACGTTGAACCAGACCGGCGAGTTGAAGCTGAACACCTGGTGGAGGAGGGCGTGCGTCAGCTCGTGCTCGAAGATCTCGGCGTCGTCCTTGGTGGCGAAGTAGCCGTGCTTCTCGCCGGCCGCGCGGTAGGTGAGCACCACGCGGTCGATGATCTGCTTGAGGCTCCACTCGCGCTGCGGGGTGCCGACGGCGCCGCGGAAGTACTTGGAGGTGACGATGTTGACGGCGTTGACCGACCAGAAGTCCGGGAACTCCACCCCGCGCTGCTCGAAGTTGATCGAGCCGTCGCGCCAGTTGGTCATGACGACGTCGCGCCGCTCCCAGCGGACCTCGTCGTACGGGTGCACGCCAGGGGTGGTGTAGATGCGCTCCATCCGGAGACCGCCCTTCGGGGCCTTGGCGCCCTTGGCCGCGGCCTTCTCGGACTTCGACCCGCGTGCGGAACCGCTCGTGGTGTCTGTCACTTCTCGCTCCTCCTCCTGGGCAAACGCCCGAAGTGCCCCGAAAAGTCCGGGCACCGCTGGTTCGTTCTTCCGGTGTGCGGGCAGGCGGAGACCCCGCCCGCTTACGCACGGTTCGTAGTGTTTCGCGCCCCGTTTCCGGGCACGCGTGGGCCCACGCGGGGCCTGTGGTGCTGACGGCCCGTGGGGGCCTCGTGGCGTGTCGGCCGTGGCGGGCCCGCGGGGGCCCGGCGCGCCTCCTAGGGCGCGGCGGCGGGGACCGGCACGCAGGTGCCGTCCGCCTCGGTGGCGGGCTGCTCGGCGCGGAGCTCCGCGATGGCGGCCTCGAAGTCCTCGAGTCCGTCGTACGCCTGGTACACGCTGGCGAAGCGCAGGTACGCGACCAGGTCGAGTTCCTTCAGCGGGCCGAGTATGGCCAGCCCGACGTCGTGGGTGGTCAGTTCCGCGTTGCCGCTGGCGCGCACGCACTCCTCGACCCGCTGCCCGAGCTGGGCGAGGGCGTCCTCGGTGACCGGGCGGCCCTGGCAGGCCTTGCGGACTCCGGTGATCACCTTCTGCCGGGAGAAGGGTTCGGTGACGCCACTGCGCTTGATGACCATGAGCGCGGCCGTCTCCACGGTGGTGAAACGGCGACCGCAGTCCGGGCACTGTCGACGACGGCGAATGCAGCTGCCGTCCTCGGTGGTCCGGCTGTCGACAACGCGGCTGTCGGAGTGCCGGCAGAAGGGGCAGTGCACCTGGGGATCCCTCCCTGGCAGGACGTGCGGACCGGTTGAGTCTAAGCGATGCGCCCCGGACCTCGGCAAGCTGATCATGCGATGCGACCACTAGTACTGGGCACGGGGAGGACTCTAGCCACTACATCTAGGCCTTCGGGGGATACGGCGCCCCTGGCGTGTCGCCGCGGATTAGACTTCCGGAGTCGACATCCGGTCGAACAATTGCTCGATGTACAACAAAGCCTTGATCGAGTCAGCCAACTCCCGAATAATTCACTCGAACGTGTGTTTGGCGCAACCTTTCGATACGAGGTGCGTTGGGCTGGAAAAGGGAGAGGACAGCCGTCGAGAGGGGCCGCCGTGAACACCATCGAAAGCAACACCATCCCGGTGCAGGAACACTCCCAGTTCAAGGTGGGGCAGCGCACCACGAATCAGCAGAGCGTGGACATCAGCATGGACCGTAGCGAAGACCACCGCCTCTCCGGCCCGGCCGTTTCCACCACCGGCCGTGTTCCCGACCAGCCGATCGAACACCCCCCCGCCATGGACGACACCCACCCCTCGCCGGCCCGCGCGATGCCCGGCCGCCCCCCCGGCATCCGCACCGACGAGGCCGGCCTCACCGAGCGCCAGCGCCGGGTGATCGAGGTCATCCGCGACTCCGTCCAGCGCCGCGGCTACCCGCCGTCCATGCGCGAGATCGGCCAGGCCGTGGGCCTGTCCAGCACCTCCTCGGTCGCCCACCAGCTGATGGCCCTGGAGCGCAAGGGGTTCCTCCGCCGCGACCCGCACCGCCCGCGCGCCTACGAGGTCCGCGGCGTCGAGGTGGCCCGCCCCAACACCGCCGAGACGGCCGGGCGCCCCTCCACCTCCTACGTGCCGCTGGTCGGCCGGATCGCCGCCGGCGGCCCGATCCTGGCCGAGCAGACCGTCGAGGACGTCTTCCCGCTGCCCCGCCAGCTGGTCGGCGAGGGCGAGCTGTTCGCGCTCACTGTGCGCGGCGACTCGATGATCGAGGCGGCCATCTGCGACGGCGACTGGGTCACCGTGCGCCGCCAGCCGGTCGCCGAGAACGGCGACATCGTGGCCGCGATGATCGACGGCGAGGCCACCGTGAAGCGGCTCAAGCGCGAGGACGGCCGGATCTGGCTGATGCCGCACAACCCGGCGTACGAGCCGATCAACGGCGACAACGCCACCATCCTGGGCAAGGTCGTCGCGGTCCTGCGCCGGCTCTGATCGGCGCGGACCGCCGCACACCGGAGAGGGGCTCCACCGCGGCAGCGGGGAGCCCCTCCGGCGTTCACGGGCCCGAAGGCGGAGGAGGGCCCGAAGGCGGAGTAGGGCCCTCAGCCCCGCTTTACCACCGGCCGCACCGGCGCCGCCGAGGCGTCGATCGCCGCCAGCGAGCGGCGCACCTGGTTGCGGTCCGTGGTGTACCAGAACTCCGGCATCGAGGACCGGAAGAATCCCCCGTACCGCTTGGTCTCCACCCGCGGGTCGAGCACCGCCACCACGCCCCGGTCGTCCGCCGCACGCACCAGCCGGCCCGCGCCCTGCGCCATCAGCAGCGCCGCGTGCGTCGCCGCGACGGCCATGAAGCCGTTACCGCCGTGCTGTTCGACGTCCTTCTGACGGGCGCTCATCAGCGGGTCGTCGGGCCGGGGGAAGGGGATGCGGTCCATCACGACCAGCTGGCAGGCCGAGCCGGGCACGTCCACGCCCTGCCACAGCGAGAGCGTGCCGAACAGGCAGGTGGTCGCGTCCGAGGCGAACTCCCGGATCAACTCGCCCAGGGTGTCCTCGCCCTGGAGCAGGATCCGGTGGTCCAGCCGCTCCCGCATCGCCTCCGCGGCCGCCTTCGCCCCGCGCATCGAGGAGAACAGGCCCAGCGTCCGCCCGCCGGCCGCACCGATCAGCTCCTCCAACTCGTCCAGCATGTCCGGCCGTTCGGGATCGCGCCCGGGGTCGGCGAGGTGCTTGGCGACGTACAGGATGCCCTGCTTGGGGTACTTGAACGGCGAGCCGACGTCGATCCCCCGCCAGTACGGGACGGAATCCTCCCCGAAGCCGGGCTCCGGGTTGTCGCCGGGCGTGCGCTCGTCCGGCAGCCGGGTCTCCTTGGGAAGACCGAGCGAGCCGGCCACCCCGTTGAAGTCCCCGCCGAGCTTGAGGGTGGCCGAGGTGAGCACGACCGAGCGCTCCTTGTAGAGCCCCTCGCGCAGCAGCCCGGACACGCTCAGCGGCGCGACCCGCAGCGAGGCGGTGCCCAGCCCGTAGCGGTCGCTGCGCTCGATCCAGATCACGTCGTACTCGGAGTCCTCCAGCAGCCGCTCGGCGGTCTCGTGCAGGGTCTCGGCCGAGGCCATCGCCTGCTTGCGGACCGCGTCCTCGTCGCTGAGCCCCTTGTCCCTGGTCTCGCCGAGCGAGGTGATCACCTGCCGGGCGGCGTCCCTGATCGCGGTGACCGCGTACGCCAGGTACTCGGGCAGCTCCTCGACCCGGCCGGGCTGGGCGGTCTCCATCAGGCCGTGGTAGTTCTCGGCGGCGGCCTGCAGCAGGTCCACGGCCTTCTCGTTGGCCAGCCGGGCCGCCCGCTTCACCGCCCGGTTGACGGCGCCGACGGTCAGTTCGGCGGTGGCCGCGCCGGTGACCCGGTTCACCAGCTCGTGCGCCTCGTCCACGATCAGCAACCCGTGCTCGGGCAGCACCGGCGCGCCCTCGATCGCGTCGATCGCGAGCATCGCGTGATTGGTGACCACGACGTCCGCCAGCTTGGCGCGCTCCCGGGCCTTCTCCGCGAAGCACTCCTGCCCGTACGCGCAACGGCTCGCGCCCAGGCACTCCCTGGAGCTGACGGACAGCTGCGCCCAGGCCTTGTCCGAGACGCCGGGGCTCATGTCGTCCCGGTCCCCGGTCTCGGTCTCGTCCGCCCAGTCGCGCAGCCGCAGCACCTCCTGTCCGAGCTTGCCGGTGGGGCCGCCGAGCGCGTCCACCGGGTCGAACAGGCCCTCGCCCTCGTCGCTCGGGGTGCCCTCGTTGGCCCGGTGCAGGCACAGGTAGTTGGAGCGGCCCTTGAGCATCGCGTACAGCGGACGGCGGCGCAGCACAGGGTGCAGCGCCTCCACCGTCCGCGGCAAGTCCCGCTCCACCAGCTGGCGTTGCAGCGCCAGGGTCGCGGTGGCGACGACCACGCGGTCGCCGTGGGCGAGGGCCGGCACCAGGTAGGCGAGGGACTTGCCGGTGCCGGTGCCGGCCTGGACGAGCAGGTGCTCGGCGTGGTCGACGGCGTCGGCGACGGCCTCAGCCATCCGCACCTGGCCGGGGCGCTCGACGCCGCCGACGGACTCGACCGCGGCGTGCAGCAGCTCGGGGATCCGCGAGCGCGGGACGGCGACGGCTTCCTCGGCCTCGTCGCCGAGGTCCGTCGCGGGCTGGGATTCGGAGTCGTTCGTCATGACCCTTCCACCCTACGGGGCCGGGGTGACAATCCGGTCCCGTTGTCCCGGAAGGCGCACCTCCACGGTGACCAGGGCGTTCGGCACCGTCCCGTGCCGGACGGCGTGCGGGCGGTGGGGGCGGTCCTGGTAGCCGTCCATGATCAGCCGGTTGCGGTTGAGGCAGAGCCGGTCGATCCGGGGCCGGAACAGGTCGAACAGCTCGAAGCGCTCGCCCAGCTCGGGGAAGCGGTCCTGGTAGCGGTGGATCCCGGCGCGCAGCAGGGCCCAGAACTCGGCCTCGGGCAGTCCGGTCTGCGCCTCCAGCAGCGGGGCGAGGTAGCGGAAGACGCCGATGAACAGCCCGGAGTGGATGAACTGGCACAGGCCCTGGGGGTCGTCCCGCAGCAGCACGTCGGCGACCTCGGCGGGCAGGTCGCGCAGTTCGGGCAGATCCTGGTCGCTGAGGTTGACGTCGTCGACGAAGTCCTTGACCGCGAGCCGGGTCGGGGTGCCGCGCTCGTCGAAGACCACGATGGCGTTCTCCCCGTGCGGGGAGAAGACCAGTCCGTAGCGGTAGAGGAAGTGCAGCAGCGGCGGCAGCATCGCGGCGAACAGCCGGCCGGTCCACTCGGCGGGGGTGAGGCCGGAGCGGGTGATCAGTTCGGCGGCCAGCGCCCGCCCGTCGGAGCCGGTCTGCAGCAGGGCGGCGAGGGTGCGGGCGCGTTCGTCCGGGGCGAGGAAGGGTCCGAGCGGCTCGCGCCAGATCGCGCCGAGCAGCTCCTTGTACTGGTACGGCGATTCGGGCATCTCCCGGTAGACGGGGTGGTCGACGGTGACGGAGGCGATCTCGCCGAGCAGGATCACCCGGCACTCGTCCCGCAGGTACGGGTCCGCGTCGCGCAGCCGGTGCAGCCAGGCGGTGACGGCGGGCGCGGCGAGGGTCCGTTCGACCGGCAGTCCCCGCCAGACCAGTGTGTTGAGGATGGACAGCGGCAGCTTGACGGTGCAGCGCTCGGGGTGGGCGGTGTTGAAGAAGGAGCGGATGGACTGCTGGGGCAGCCGTGGGTCGCCGTCCGAGGGCAGCGGGACGATCTCGCCGGAGGCGATCCAGGGGGCGAACAGCGGCAGGACCGTCTCGTCCCACTGCCAGGGGTGGACGGGCAGCAGCAGGTAGTCGTCGGCGTCGGCGCCGAGCGGGGCGCGCAGCGCGGCCACGTCGTCCACCTCGCGGGCGTACAGCTGCTCGGGGTGCTCCAGGCCGGGCACGCCGCGGTACTGGGCGAGCCGGCGGTGGACGGCGATCCAGGGCAGCGGGCGGGGGCTGCGGGCCTCCGGGGTCCAGCGGGCGGAGTCGGTGCCGGAGAAGCCGATCCGGCCCTTGCTGGGGACGATCCACGGGTGGCCGCCCTGCCGCCCCTCCAGAGCGGGGTGGTCGAGGTCGGCGAGTTCGGCGGCGGTGAGCGCGGTGGCGAGCTGGCGGGCGTCGGCGGTCAGGGTGGCGGAGAGTTCGCGGATCAGGTGGGCGGTGGTCTCGCCGCGCATCCCGAGGGTCTCCCGGGCGTACGGCAGGAAGCGCAGCGGGTCCAGGCCGTCCGGCTGGGAGCAGCGGACCGACTCCGGGTCGACCTGCCAGCTGTCGTAGGCGCCGCGCCGGGCGGCGAAGCGGTACTCGGCCTCGGGCAGCTTCAGCAGGTACTCCCCGTCGAGCGCGCCCGGGACGGGCCTGATGAGATCCTCGTAGGCGAACTCGCCGAGCATCTTGGCCAGCAGGGCGCGGCCGGCCCGCTGCCAGTGCCCGGCGGTGAGGTGCGGGGGCAGGTAGAGCGGCGGTTCAGCGGCCGACGGTTGCGGCACGGGTCAGCTCCTGGGGGCGGGGGACGACGGGGGCGGGTGGTTCGGTCGGGGCGGTGGGGACGGCCGGGACGGTGGCCGCGGCGGGGACGGGCGGCGCGAAGCCGGTCCAGGCGGTGCGCTCGGGCAGCCGGTGGACGGTCCGTCCGGTGACGGCGTTGAGGATGACGGCGGCCCGGTGGGCGCCGAGGCCGAGGTCGGGGGTGCCGACGCCGTGGGTGTGCAGTTCGGCGTTCTGGACGTAGAGGCCGCCGGCGAGCCCGGGCCGGGTGGCGACCCTGTGGTCGAGGTCGACCCGGTAGCGCCCGGACTCGTCCCAGTCGATCAGGTGGGCGAGCGGTTCGAGGGCGGCCGGGCGGGCGGCGCGGTAGCCGGTGGCGAGCACCACGGCATCGGTGCGCACCACGTGCTCGGCGCCGGAGTCGGTGTGCCGGCAGCACAGTTCGAGGCCGCCGCAGGGGCCGGGGCGGGCATCGGTGACGGCGGTGCCCGGGGTGATCTCGACCGGGGCGGTGTCGATCGGGCGGCCGATGGTGCGCTCGTAGAGGTGGTCGTGGATCTCGGCGAGCGTCTCGGCGCTGGCGGCCTTGTGCAGCTGCCACTGGGCGGTGACCAGGGCGTCCCGTACGGGGCCGGGCAGGCCGTGGAAGTAGCGGGTGTAGTCGGGGGTGAAGTGCTCCAGGCCGAGCTTGGAGTACTCCATGGGGGCGAGCGCCCTGGTCCGGGTGAGCCAGCGCAGCCGGACGCCGTCGCCCTCGTGGCGGCGGAGCAGGTCGAGGAAGACCTCGGCACCGGACTGTCCGCTGCCGACCACGGTGATGTCCCGGGCGCCGGCCAGGTCGGCGCGGCGGTCCAGGTACTCGGCGGAGTGGAAGGCCCGCGGGTGGTTCGCCAGCCCGGCGAAGGCCTCGGGCAGCACGGGCCGGGTGCCGACGCCGAGCGCGAGGTTGCGGGCCCTGGCCTCGGTGCGCCGCCCGGTCGCGGTGTCCGTCAGCTCGACCCGGAACAGCGGGCCCTCCCGGTGCAGGGCGGTGACCTCGGTGCCGAAGCGGCAGTTGGACAGCCGTTCGGCGGCCCAGCGGCAGTAGTGGTCGTACTCCCGGCGGGGCAGCTGGAAGCGCTCGGCGAAGTAGAACGGGAACAGCCGGTCCTGGGCGCGCAGGTAGTTGAGGAAGGACCATGGGCTGGTCGGGTCCACCAGCGAGACCAGGTCGGCGAGGAAGGGCACCTGCATCCGGGCGCCGTCCACCAGCATGCCGTGGTGCCAGCGGAACTCCGGGCGCTGGTCGCAGAAGAGCGTGCGCAGGCCGGGTACGGGCTCGGCGAGGGCCGCGAGCGAGAGGTTGAACGGGCCGATGCCGACGCCAAGCAGGTCGTACGGGGGGTCGTGCGGGAGGAGGGTGTCCACTGGCGTTTCCTAGGCGGGGAGCGGGTCTCGGTCGCGGACCATCAGGGCGGCGCGCTTGTCGGGCAGGTCGAGTTCGGCGGCGGCCCGGAATCCGGCCCGTTCGAAGGCCCGGACCGAGCGCAGGTTGCGGACGTCCGGTTCGGCCACCACGCGCTCGCAGGAAGGAACGTGACCGAAGACCATTCCCGCCAGTGCGGCCAGCAGGTGGGCTCCCAGGCCCCGGCCACGGCTGGCGGCGGGGCCGAGCAGCAGGTGCACACCGGTGTCGTGCGGCAGGGCCGGGTAGTGCGCGGCGAGCGGGTCGAGGTCGGCCCGGTAGACCTCCCAGTAGCTCATCGGCGCGCCACCGAGCAGGCCCAGGCAGGGCACGCTGTGCCCGTCGCCGTCGAGTTGGGCCCGGACGTGCCGTTCGGTGACGGCGGGCGGCCCGGCGAGCGCCCAGAACTCGGCGACCTCGGGGTCGTTCATCCAGCCTGTGAGCAGCTCCAGGTCGGCGGGCAGCCGGACCGGGCCGAGCCGGAACCGGCCGGCCGGGGTGGGGACTTCACCCCACCCGGGCGGGTCGACCCGCATCAGCCACCCGCCACCGGGTTGGGGATGTCCACGTACACGGACTGGGTGGCGACCGGCCCGACCAGCTCGTCCAGGCCGTTGATCCGGGTGAACAGGTTGGCCTTGCAGGGCAGGGTGGGCGCGTCCAGCAGCAGTGCGGGCAGCGCCGATCCGGTGGCGGCCGCCCGCGGGTCGGCCAGGAACCGGCGCAGCCCGGCCAGCAGCACGGTCTCGTCGGCGAGGCCCTGGGAGCCGAGGGCCCCGATCAGCCCGAGCACGTGGTTGATGCCGAGGTAGTAGGCGAAGTGGTGGTCGATGACGGCGTCGGGCAGGAAGGTGTCGCTGCGCGCGCCGAGTCCGGGCAGTCGGGCGGTGAGCCGCTCGGCGGCGCTCTCCCGGTAGTAGTAGCCCTGGTTGTCGCGGTAGCGGCCGCCGCTGGGCCAGCCGTCGGCGTCCAGCAGGACGATGCTGTTCTGCTGGTGCGCCTCCAGCGCGATGCCGCCCCGGCCGTCCAGCCAGAGGACGGGCAGCACGACGGCGTCCAGGTAGCGCAGGAACCATTCGGCGGCGACGGTGCGCAGCGGGCGGCCGGTGCGGGCGGCGAGCGAGCGCAGGGTGTCGCCGAGCCGGGACGGCACGGTGGTGCCGGTGCCGCGCGGCTGTTCGGCGACCAGCCCGGCCACGCACAGCGCGCGGTCGGTGGGCGCGAAGGGCTGGGCGCGCAGCACGGTGTCCAGGCCGCCCGGGTCGCCGAGGTCGGGGTGGTCGACGCCGATCCAGGCCGGGTCGCGGACGATGTCGAAGCCGGGGTGGGCGGCCCGCCACTCGGCGGCGAGGCCGCTCTCCAGCAGGCGGTGCACCTCCAGGCCGCGGTGGAGCTCCTTGCGCAGGTTCTCCCGGCGGGAGTTGGTGATCCGCAGGCCGAGCGAGAGCTTGAGCATCCACGGCGTGCCGGGCCGGTAGACGGTGCGCACCGAGGAGGTGGGGTGCCAGGGCTCGCCGGCCGGGCCGAGGTCGTGCAGCAGCCCGTCGGCGAGCAGGGCGGCGACGGCCGGTCGGTGGGCGAGTTCGCGGGCCTGCCAGGGGTGCAGCGGCAGGGCGGCGGTGCCGGGGGGCAGGGCGGTGCCGCCGCCGAGCAGGGCGGCGGTGAGCCGGTCGGCGCTCTGGGCGACGGCCGAGTCGGCCGCGAGCAGCGCACGGTCCACGGCGTACCAGTGCAGCGGGAAGGAGCCGTGGAGTTCTGGCGAGTAGGCCGCGCTCTGGGCCGGGCCGAGGCCGTCGCGGCTCTTCGGGGTGGGGTGCAGCGGGTGGCCGAGCAGCAGGGACTGCTCGGCGGCGAGGAAGTGGGAGCGCTCCGGCCCGCCGGGTTCGGCGCCGGTGCGGCGGTGGGCGAGGATCTCGGCGGTGCGCATCACCGAGTCGGCGACCCGGGCGGCGAGGTCGGCGACCCGTCCGGGGTCGGGCCGTTCTGCGGCCGCGGCGGCGAGCAGCGCGGCGGCGGTGACGGCGTCCACCGGGGCCTCCGCGGTCCCCTCCCCCGCGGAGAGGGTGGCCGGGCCGAAGCGGTGCCAGCCGCCGGGCGACCAGTGGCGGACCGGGGCGGTGAGCCGGGCGGCGCCGCCGAGGACGTCGATCCGCAGTCGGCCGTCCGCCGCGGGGCGGGCTCCGGTCTCCCGGGTCCAGCACCGCAACAGGGCCTCCACGGCGGCCTGTTCGGCGGCGACGGCGGGATCGGGGTGCAGCAGCGGGTCGGGCGAGGCGGCCCGCTCCGCCATCGGCGGCGGTACGGGCGGGGCTCCGGTGAGGGCGGTGCTCAAGGCTGCTCCTTGGTGCGCGTGGGGGTGCGGACGCGCGCTGGTGGTGGAGGGGGTCGGCGGGCGCTCGCACCGTCGCGTCAGGTAAGGGTTACCTATCCCCGACGGGTGATCACAAGGACCGATCACTCGTCCGGGTGAAGACCGGGGATAGTGCACCACCGGGCGGGGCGGCCCTGCTGTGCCAACGAGGGGAACGGTCGCGCGTCACGGACCGGTGACGTCCGGTCAGCTCCGGAACCCGGGGGGTGGCCGCCGCCGTCCTCCCCGGCGATGGAAGACTCCAGGGCGGTGAGCCGCCACACCGAAGTCCGACCGAGCACAGGGGGAAGCGCACAGATGCCATCGATCCACCGGTCAGCCCTGGCCGCCGCCCTGGTCACCGGAACGCTGCTGGCCGCGAGCGCCTGTGGACCGGACGGCCCGGCCGGCGGCGCCGGGACCCCTGCGCCGCCGCCCGCCGCGGACGCGAGCGCCCCGGCGACCCCCGGCGGCGTCATCGGCGGGATCACCCTGCCGTCCGGACTGCCGAGCAGCCTGCTGGAGGGTCTGCCGAAGAGCTGGGACGACCTGAAGAAGTGGAAGTTCGACGACTGGGACAAGTGGGCGTCCAAGCACGTCTTCAACAACCCGGTGGTGAAGGACTTCTGGAACCCGGACAAGATGGGTGACGCCAAGCCCGCCGACCCGGCCCCGCCGACCGCCAAGCCGGCCGCCGCCGACGGCGTGACCGATCCGGAGCCGCCGGTGGTCAAGGCCGTCCAGGTGCCCCGCCCGTACCTCAAGCAGCCGTCCGGGAAGGTGTTCTTCTCCGCCCAGGGCGGCCGGGGCAACTGCTCGGCGACGGTGATCGCCGACCCGCAGCACCCGGGCCGGAGCAACCTGGTCTGGACGGCCGCGCACTGTGTCCACGAGGGCAAGGGCGGCACCTTCTACAAGGACCTGGTCTTCGTCCCCGCGTACAACAACTCGGGTGCCTCCAGCGGGGGCAGGAAGGCCCCGCTGGCCGAACTGGCCCCGCTCGGGACCTGGTGGGCCGACCAGGTCGTCACCTCCCCGCAGTGGATGGTCGAGGGCGGCTCGACCGGTGACGCCGCCAACCAGTACGACTTCGCCGTGATGCGCGTGCACAACCAGAACGACACCGGCAAGTCCCTGGAGGAGACGGTCGGTTCGGCCGCCCCGGTGTGGTTCGACGCGCCCCGCGACCAGCTCAAGGTCTCCGCCGTCGGCTACCCGCTGGTCAAGCCGTTCGACGGCCAGGAGCTCTACAAGTGCGACGGCGGCAAGCCCACCCGGCTGTCCTTCGACGCCAAGCGCCCGTCCATGCTGACCATCGGCTGCGACATGACCCAGGGCGCCAGCGGCGGCGGCTGGTTCGCCACCATGCCGGACGGCCGGACCGCCCTGGTCAGCAACACCTCGATCGGCACCCAGGACCACACCTCGCTGAGCGGCCCGTACCTGGAGACGGTCGCCAAGCAGGCCCTGGACTGGATCTCCAGGAAGCAGTGACCGGCACCACCACGGGGGACACCTCAGCTTGCGCACCATCCGCACCACCGGCACCCGGGGGCGGCGGGCCGCCACGGCCAGCGCCGCGCTGCTCGCCGCCCTGACGCTCACCGCGGCCGCCTGCGGGCCGGACGGCCCCGCCGCCCCGCCCGCCCCGCCCGCGGCGCTGCCCAGGGCCGCGCCGACCAGCCTCGGCGACCTGAGCGGCTGGAAGCTGGAGGACTGGGCCCGGTACGTCGCCGACAGCGGCTTCACCAACCAGGTGGCCCCCGGCTACTGGACGACCGCCCGGACGGAGGCCGCCAGGGCCCGTCCCACCCCCGAGTACTCGCTGACCGCCGCCTCCCCGGGCACCGTCCAGCGGGACGCCCCGCCGGCCACCGTCCAGGCCCGGCCCCAACCGCACCCGTACGGCCCGGACTCCGCCGTGGTCGGCAAGCTGCTGATGACCACCTCCCAGGGCGACGCGGTCTGCTCCGGCACGGTGGTCTCCGACCCGCTCAACCCGGGCCGCAGCAACCTGGTCTACACCGCCGCCCACTGTCTGCACGACGGCAGGGGCGGCGGCTGGGTGAAGAACCTGGTCTTCGTGCCCGCCTTCAACCGGGACGGACAGGCGAGCAACCGGGACGGCCGGGCGGCCCGCGGCAAGCCGTACGGCGACCAGCAGGCCGCCCCGTACGGCCGCTGGACGGCGGTGCGCGCCCTGGTGTCGCCGACCTGGCTGCAGGAGGGTGGCGTCGGCGCCCGCGACCAGTACGACTACGGGATCGTCCGGGTGCGCGGCGAGTCCGACTCCGGCCGCTCCCTGGAGGAGACCGTCGGCGGCTCCGTCCCGGTCTGGTTCAACGCCCCCCGCGAGCAGATCACCTCGGCCGCCGCCTTCGGCTACCCGGTCGAGCGGCCCTTCGACGGCATGGAGCTGCAGCACTGCGACTCCACCGCGGCGCCGGGCCGGCTGTCCTTCGATCCGGCCAGCCCGCCGATGTACGTGATCGGCTGCACCATGACCGGCGGCGCGGGCGGCGGTGGCTGGTTCATCACCAAGGACGGCAAGCCCAACCTGGTCAGCGTCAGCTCGATCGGCGACCGCGACCCGGTCGGCCACCTGGCCGGGCCGTCCCTCCAGGACCAGGCGAAGCAGGCCTTCGACTACTTCACCAAGAACGTGAAGTAGCCCCCGGACGCGATCGTCCGGGGGCTACTTCAGCAGGCCGGTCAGCCGTGCAGCGCGACCGCGAAGTGCTCCAGTTCGGCGGCCAGCTCGGCCGGCACCTTGGCGTGCAGCAGCGTGCCCTCGCCGGTGTGCTCGGTGGCGAGCAGCTCGCCCTCCTTGTGCACCCGGGAGACCAGCGCCCCCTGGGTGTAGGGCACCAGGGCCCGCACCTCGACGGCCGGCCGCGGCAGCTCGTCGTCGATGAGCTTCAGCAGCTCCTCGATGCCCGTGCCGCTGCGGGCCGACACCACGATGGCGTGCGGCTCGCGGCGCAGCAGGCGCTGGAGCACGTGCGGGTCGGCGGCGTCCGCCTTGTTGATCACCACGATCTCGGGGACGTTCTGCGCCTCGACCGAGACGATGACCTCGCGGACGGCGGCCAGCTGCGTCTCCGGCTCGGGGTGCGAGCCGTCCACCACGTGCAGGATGAGGTCCGCGTCGGCGACCTCCTCCATGGTCGAGCGGAAGGCCTCGACCAGGTGGTGCGGCAGGTGCCGGACGAAGCCGACGGTGTCGGCCAGGGTGTACAGCCGCCCGCTCGGCGTCTGGGCCCGGCGCACGGTCGGGTCCAGGGTGGCGAACAGCGCGTTCTCCACCAGCACGCCCGCGCCGGTGAGCCGGTTGAGGAGGGAGGACTTGCCGGCGTTGGTGTACCCGGCGATGGCCACGGACGGCACCTGGTGGCGCCTGCGCTCCTGGCGCTTGGTGTCGCGGCCCTTCTTCATCTCGGCGATCTCCTTGCGGAGCTTCGCCATCTTCTCCCGGATCCGGCGCCGGTCGGTCTCGATCTTGGTCTCACCGGGACCGCGGGTGGCCATGCCGCCGCCCGAGGAGCCGGAGCCACCGCCACCCATCTGCCGGGACAGCGACTGACCCCAGCCGCGCAGGCGCGGCAGCATGTACTGCATCTGCGCGAGCGAGACCTGTGCCTTGCCCTCCCGGGACTTGGCGTGCTGGGCGAAGATGTCCAGGATCAGGGCCGTCCGGTCGACGACCTTGACCTTGACCACGTCCTCCAGGTGGATCAGCTGGCCGGGGGTGAGCTCACCGTCGCAGACCACGGTGTCGGCGCCGCTGGAGGCGACGATGTCGCGCAGCTCCTGCGCCTTGCCGGAGCCGATGTAGGTGGCCGCGTCGGGCTTGTCGCGGCGCTGGATGACGCCGTCCAGGACCTCGGAGCCGGCCGTCTCGGCGAGCGCGGCGAGCTCGGCCATCGAGTTCTCCGCCTCCTCCAGGGTGCCGTCGGTCCAGACGCCGACGAGCACCACGCGCTCCAGACGGAGCTGGCGGTACTCGACCTCGGTGACGTCTTCGAGTTCGGTGGAGAGGCCGGCGACCCGGCGCAGGGCCGCGCGCTCGCTGCGGTCGTACTGGTCGCCGTCGTAGTTGTGGCCGAGGTCCTCGTCGATGGCCGCGAGGTCCTCGTCCATGAGGGCTTCCGCTCGCAGACCGTCGAGGCGGCGCGGGGCGTCGGCGTGGTCGCGGGTGTCGAACGTGGAGGTCATTCTGTCCTTTGGTCGCTGGAATGCTGCGGAGGGGGCCCCTGGGTCCCGCCAGAGCTCCCGTGCCCTGAGAACGCCGTGGACCGGCCGTGAATTCCCCATGATGGTCGCATGCCCGGCGCGGGCCGGTCATCCCCATTTCCGCCGTGCCGGGTCCGGGTCCCCTCCGGCGCGTGCGGACGGCTCACGTCGTAGACCCCGGAGACCCTGAGCATCGCCCGCATCAGTGCGGGCAGCGCGCCCGGCGCGGGCAGTTCGACGGTGTAGGTGTGCCGGACCCGCAGCTCCTGCGGCGGCTCGACCTCGGCGGAGACGATGCCGACGCCCTCGGCGGAGATCGCCGCGGTGAGGTCGGCGAGCAACCGGGGCCGGTTCAGCGCCTCGGCCCGCAGGGTGACCCGGTGTCCGGCCCCGGGGGCGTCCTCCGGCCGCCAGCGGACCTCCAGCTCGGTGCGCCCGTCCGCGCGCAGTCGCTGCCCGGCGGGACAGCCGGTGCGGTGCACGGCCACCGCGCCGCCGCGGATCGGGTAGCCGGCCACCTCGTCCGGGGGAACGGGCGTGCAGCAGCGGGCCAGCCGCACCGTCGCCCCGGGGCGGCCGGCCACCGCGACCGGGGCGGCCCGGCGCTCGCCCGCCGGGTGCGCGGGCGGGGCGGGCTGGCCGCCGGCCGGACCGGTGCGCACCACCGGCAGCCGGGCCGGGTGGTCGGCCAGCCAGCGTTCGATGGCCAGCCGGGCGGCGGGGGTGCGGGCGTGCGCCAGCCACTCCGGCGAGGGCCCCGAGGGTTCGGCGCCCCGCTGGCCGCTCCCGGCCGGGGGGCCCTCGGTGAGCACCGCGAGCACGTCCCCGTCCTGGAGCACGGTGGACAGCGCGGTCAGCCGGCCGTTGACCCGGGCGCCGATGCACCGGTGGCCGGTCTCCTCGCCGAGCAGGTAGGCGGCGTCCACGCAGCTGGCCCCGGCCCTGAGCTGAAGCGTTTCACCGCTCTCCGTCACCACGGTGATCTCGCGGTCGCCGGCCAGGTCGGCGGTGAGCGCGGACCAGAAGGCGTCCGGGTCGGGGGTCTCCTGCTGCCACTCCAGCAGCCGGCTGAGCCAGCCGGGCCGGGCCGGGTCGGTGCGGTCCAGCTCGTCGGCGTCCTGGCTCGCGCCGGTGCGGGACGGGTCGCCGAGCGCGACCACTCCGGTCTCGGCCACCTGGTGCATCCGCCGGGTGCGGACCAGCACCTCCACCACCGCGCCGTCCAGCGCCACGGCGGTGTGCAGCGACTGGTAGAGGTTGAACTTGGGGGCGGCGACGAAGTCCTTGAACTCCCCGGGCAGCGGTGTCCAGCAGGTGTGCAGTTCGCCGAGCACGGCGTAGCAGTCGGCGTTCTCCTCGACCACCACCAGGAGCCGCCCGAAGTCGGCGGGCTGCGGCCGCTGCGGCTGCCCGTCCGGCCCGGGCGCGGCGGCCCGCTTGACCAGCACCCGGTGCAGCGAGACGCAGTGCCGGGGCCGTACCGTCACCTCGGCGGCGACCCCGGCCTCGGCCAGCTGACGGGCCAGCCGACGGGCGAAGGGCTCCAGCAGGGTGTCCGGCTCGGCCTCGTGACCGGCCATCAGGGCGCGGGTGCGGGCGTGCTCCTCGGGGTGCAGGGTGGCGAAGACGATGTCCTCCAGCTCCGCCTTGAGCACCTGGATGCCGAGCCGCTCGGCCAGCGGGATCAGCACGTCCCGGGTGACCTTGGCGATCCGCGCCTGGCTGGCCGGCTTCATGTGCCGGATGGTGCGCATGTTGTGCAGCCGGTCGGCGAGCTTGACCACCATCACCCGGACGTCGTCCCCGGTGGCGACCAGCATCTTGCGGAAGGTCTCCGCCTCGGCGGCGGCGCCGAAGTCGACCTTCTCCAGCTTCGTCACCCCGTCGACCAGGTAGGCGACTTCGGGCCCGAACCCGGCGCCCACCTGTTCCAGCGTCAACTCGGTGTCCTCGACGGTGTCGTGGAGCAGCGAGGCGACCAAGGTGGTCGTCCCTGCGCCGAGTTGGGCCAGGATCATGGTGACGGCCAGCGGGTGGGTGATGTACGGCTCACCGCTCTTGCGCTTCTGGCCGCGGTGGCTGGCCTCGGCCAGCCGGTACGCCCGGGCCAGCAGGGCGAGGTCCGCCTGCGGATGGTGCTGCCGGTGCACCCGGACCAGCGGTTCCAGGGCGTCCGGGACGGGCGGGCGCCCGGTGGCCAGTAAGGCGGCCCGCCCGGCCCGCCCGAGGGCGGCCCGGCCGAGCTCCCCCAGGGGCCTCCTGGCCCCGGCCTGCCGTGCGCTCGTCGGCTGCCCCGCGAGAGGGGGCTGCCCGGCTTCGATGGTCATCGGCACCTCCGGCAACGTCGCCGGGCGCTGCCCCTCCCCGTGGGGTGATCGACCCGGTGGTCCATGCTACCGAGCAGAGCACGTTCCGCGACGCGGTGATTCCCGTCCGCGACCGGTATCACCCGATCGGGGGGATTCGTCACCGAACGAATTGGGCAAACCGAGCCGTCAGCCCTGGAGCAACGACTCCCACCAGCGCCCGTCGAGCCGCCCCTCGGCCACGATCACCGCCGGCCCGGTCATCTCCACCCGGCCGTCCGGGTGCTCGGTGATGACCAGGCGGCCGCCCAGCACGTCCACCGTGTACGAGACCGCCTCGCCGGTGACCGCCGGGTCGGCGGCGTCCCGGCGGATGGCCGCCACCGCGACGGCGCAGGCGCCGGTGCCGCAGGAACGGGTCTCGCCCGAGCCGCGCTCGTGCACCCGCATCGCCACGTGCCGCGGGCCGCGGTCCACCACGAACTCGACGTTGACGCCCTCCGGGTAGGCCCCCTCGGGGCTGGTCAGCGGCGCGCTGCGCAGGTCCCCGGCGTGGTCCAGGCTCTCCACGAAGGCCACCGCGTGCGGATTGCCCATGTTGACGTTCAGGGCCGGCCAGCGCCGCTCGCCGACCGCGACCTCGATGCCCTCCGGGCCAGGCAGCCGGGCGCGGCCCATGCCGATGGTGACCTCGCCGGGCGTGCCGTCCCCGGCGTCCTCGGCGACCGTCGCGGTGAGCACCCCGGAGCGGGTGGCGATCGCCAGCTCGCCGGGCTCCGCCAGGCCGGCCTCGACCAGGAAGCGGGCGAAGACCCGCAGGCCGTTGCCGCACATCTCGGCGATGCTGCCGTCGGAGTTGCGGTAGTCCATGAACCACTCGGCCCGGTCGGCCAGGTCCGCGGCGGCCGGGTCGGCGGCCGCGCGCACCACGCGCAGCAGCCCGTCGCCCCCGATGCCGGCCCGCCGGTCGCACAGCGCGGCGACCGCCTCCGGGCCGATCTCCAGCACGCCGTCCGGGTCCGGCACGATCACGAAGTCGTTCTGGGTGCCGTGCCCCTTGAAGAAGGGGGGGCCGGCCCGGCGGGCGGAGGACTGCCGGGCGGAGGACTGCCGAGGAGAGGATGCGCTCACCCCTCCGATTGTATGGAGGTCCGGCGAACCCCTCAGCGCAGGTAGGCGACCCGCCACACCGCGAGCACGCAGGCGGCCAGCGCGATCAGGGTGTAGACCACGATGGCCTTCCAGCCTGCCCGCCGCCCGGAGCCCCGGCGCGGCAGCCCGGGCCACTTGTAGCCGGCGTGCCGGGCGGCCATCGCGCCCCAGCCGAACGAGGCGGCGGTGAACAGCAGCCCGAGCATGCCGACCATGGTGGCCCGCGCCCCGGCCGAGCCGAAGGCGAGCGGGAAGGCGAACATCAGCGAGCCGAGGGTGCCGAGCAGGGCGATCGGCAGGGTCTGCCACCACCGCAGCCGGCGCAGTGGCCGGATCTCCCGCTCGTGCACGGCGGCGTCCGGCGGGGTGCGGGTGTCCAGCGCGGGCACCGCGGAGGCGTAGGAGGTCGGCGCCTCCAGGCCGGTCAGCACGGGGAGGTCGCCCATCGTCGACTCGTCGAACTCCTCGGCCGGTGCGGTGACGCCACCGCTCTGGCCGGGTTCGGGGCCGGTACCGGTCGACACACGGCCTCCCCTGACAGTTCGACACGAGCGGACTCGCGGCCGGGCACGGTCGACCCGCCCGGGCCGACCCTTATGGCATCGATGATGGCATGTCCAGAGGGGACGTTCGGGGCCTGACCGGGGTCCTCGGGTGATCCGTGGCCATCACGTGATCGGGCCGTGACCCCCGGTGCGTTCTGCACGGTCACCTGCGCGCGCAGGTGCACCGCCGGATTGGCCGGAACGCGCCCCCGGGGCCCGTGTGCGAACTCCCGAGGGCAGGAGTTCGCACACGGGCCCTATGCGCCCTGCCCTTGCTGACGGCCGATCAGTTCGAGGGATCGTTCCAGCAACTCGACCGGGTCGGTGCCGGCCGGTCGGGAGAGCCAGTGGATGCGGTCGTCCCGGCGGAACCAGGACTCCTGACGGCGGGCGAAGCGCTTGGTGGCCCGGACCGTCTCGGCCCGCGCCTCGTCCTCGGTGCACTCGCCCGCGAAGTGGGCGAGCACCTGCTGGTAGCCCAGCGCCCGGGAGGCGGTGCGGCCCTCCCGCAGCCCGGCCTCCTCCAGCTCCCGCACCTCGTCCAGCAGTCCGGCCTCCCACATCCGGTCGACCCGCAGGGTGATCCGCTCGTCCAGTTCGGGGCGGGGGACGGCCACGCCGATCTGCACCGCCTCGTACACGGCGGTGTTGCTCGGCAGGTTGGCGGTGAAGGGCCGCCCGGTGATCTCGATGACCTCCAGGGCGCGGACGATCCGCCGCCCGTTGCCGGTCAGGATCGCCTCGGCGGCGGCCGGGTCCAGCTCGGCCAGCCGCCGGTGCAGCGCGTACGGGCCGGCCTGCTCCAGCTCGGCCTCCAGCCGGGCGCGCACCCCGGGGTCGGTGCCGGGGAACTCCATCTCGTCGATCGCGGCCCGGACGTACAGCCCGGAGCCGCCGACCAGGACGGGGGTGCGCCCGGCGGCGAACAGCCGGTCGATCTCGGCCCGGGCCAGCCGCTGGTACTCGGCGACGCTGGCGGCCTCGGTGACGTCCCAGACGTCCATCAGGTGGTGCGGCACTCCCCCGCGCTCGTCCATGGTCAGCTTGGCGGTGCCGATGTCCATGCCCCGGTACAGCTGCATCGAGTCGGTGTTGATCACCTCGCCGCCGAGGCTGCGGGCGATGGCGACGGCCAGGTCGGACTTTCCGGCGGCGGTCGCGCCGACGATGCTGATCACACGGGAGCTGCTCACCGCTCCAGTCTCGCAAACCGCCGCGGCGCCCGGGGCCGGGCTGCCGCCCGCCGGCGACTGCGCGAGGATGTGACTGTTCCCCGGACCGTCTCCGGACGTTTCCGCAGCCGAGCGTCGATTTTGCGAACTCTTTACCAGGCGCGCGCGTTGTGCCGGAGACAGGGAACGAAGGAGATCGTCATGGGTCTGATGGACAACCTCAAGGGCAAGGCCGAGGAGCTCAAGGAGAGGGCCAGCGAGCTCGCGGGCAAGCACAGCGACCAGATCGAGCAGATCGTGGACAAGGCCGGCGGTGCGATCGACAAGGCCACCAAGGGCAAGTACAGCGACAAGATCGAGCACGGCGCCGGAAGGGCCAAGGACGCGGTCGGCGACTTCGCCCACAAGCCGAAGCCGGGCGGCGAGGAGGGTCAGACCCCCCGGCCCCCGCAGCCGTGACCGGTCAGGACCAGGACGCCACGAAGTAGCCGACGCCGTACGGCGCGTCCTGGTACCCCAGCCGCGCGGTGAGGCCGGCGCCCTCGGCGGCACCGGCCAGCACCTGCCAGGGCGCCCGGCCCTCGGCCTTGAGCTCGGCGGCCAGGGCCGGGTCGACGGCGGCGAGGGCGGGCAGGTCGGCGGCGCCCAGGGCGGCGGCCAGGGCGGCGTCGAAGCCCTCGGCCCGCTCGTCCAGGTAGCCGGGCGCCTTCAGCGAGCGGCAGGCGCTGCCGTCGCCGAGGACCAGCAGGGCGACCCGGTCGGCGAGGCCGGCCAGGCCCTGGCCGAGGCCGAGCATCCGGTCGGCGGGGGCGTCGGCGGGCACCGCGCAGGCGTGCGTCGGCAGGGTCACCCCGGCGCGTTCCAGCAGCCAGGCGCCGACGGTCAGCGAGGGCGCCAGCTCGGGGCCCTCGACCCGCGCTCCGGGCAGCTTGGCGACCAGCGGCACGCCGTAGCGGTGGAAGGACCCGGCCCCGCCCTCGGTCCACACCTCGGCCTCCGGACCGGCACCGACCACCACGACCAGCTGCGGCTCTGCCGCGACCAGCGCCGCCAGCGCCTCGTCGCAGGCGGCGCGCAGAGCGTCCAGCTCGGGCGCGGCCCCGGCGGCGACCTCGGGGACGAGCAGCGGCGGACAGGGGCACACGGCGGCGGCTACCAGCATGCCGATCACTCTAGGGCCTGCCGTCCGGATCCCCTCAGCAGGACCCGAGCGGCTCCCGACGACGGCGGCCCGGTGGGAGACCAACGCTCCCACCGGGCCGCCGTCAGGGCACGGGCGTCAGTCGCCGCAGCAGGCGCCGCCCGCCGGGGCGGCCAGCGGCAGCTCGGCCGGGGCGCCGATCTTCGGCAGGCCGAGCATCACGCCGGCCGGCTTGTCGGCGGGCTTGGCCTGGCGCTTCTCCCAGGCGTCGCCGGCCCGGGTGCGGCGCACCGCGAGCACCGGGCCCTCGGCCAGCAGGTGGTGCGGGGCGGCGTAGGTGATCTCGACGGTCACCATGTCGCCCGGGCGCACCGGCTCCTCCGGCTTGCTGAAGTGGACCAGCCGGTTGTCGGGCGCGCGCCCGGACAGCCGCTGGGTCCGGTCGTCCTTCTTGCCCTCGCCCTCGGCGACCAGGACCTCCAGGGTGCGGCCGACCTGCTTCTTGTTCTCGTCCCAGGAGATCTCCTCCTGGAGGGCGATCAGCCGGTCGTAGCGGGCCTGGACGACCTCCTTCGGCACCTGGTCCGCCATCTCCGCGGCGGGGGTGCCGGGGCGCTTGGAGTACTGGAAGGTGAAGGCGTTCGTGAAGCGGGCCTCGCGGACGACGTGCATCGTCTCCTCGAAGTCCTCCTCGGTCTCGCCGGGGAAGCCCACGATGATGTCGGTGGAGATGGCCGCGTCCGGCATCGCCTCGCGCACCTTGCGGATGATCCCGAGGAAACGCTCCTGCCGGTAGGAGCGGCGCATCGCCTTGAGGACGCGGTCGGAGCCGGACTGCAGCGGCATGTGCAGCTGGTGCATCACGCTCGGGGTCTCGGCCATCGCGGCGATCACGTCGTCGGTGAAGTCGCGCGGGTGCGGCGAGGTGAAGCGGATCCGCTCCAGGCCCTCGATCCGGCCGGCGGCGCGCAGCAGCTTGGAGAAGGCCTCGCGGTCGCCCAGGTCGGAGCCGTAGGCGTTGACGTTCTGGCCGAGCAGGGTCACCTCGATGACGCCCTCGTCCACCAGCGCCTCGATCTCGGCGAGGACGTCGCCGGGTCGGCGGTCCTCCTCCTTGCCGCGCAGCGCGGGGACGATGCAGAAGGTGCAGGTGTTGTTGCAGCCGACCGAGATGGCGACCCAGGCCGCGTACGCGGACTCGCGGCGGGTGGGCAGCGTGGAGGGGAAGGTCTCCAGCGACTCCAGGATCTCGACCTGGGCCTTGCGCTCGACGGCGGCCCGCTCCAGCAGCGCCGGCAGGTGGCCGATGTTGTGGGTGCCGAACACCACGTCGACCCAGGGGGCGCGCTTGACGATGGTCTCGCGGTCCTTCTGCGCCAGGCAGCCGCCGACGGCGATCTGCATGCCCTGGTGGCGGCTCTTGGCCGGCGCGAGCTGCCCGAGGTTGCCGTACAGCTTGTTGTCGGCGTTCTCGCGCACCGCACAGGTGTTGAACACGACCAGGTCCGGGTCGCCGTCCGGGCCGGCCTTGACGTACCCGGCGTCCTCCAGCAGGCCGGACAGCCGCTCGGAGTCGTGGACGTTCATCTGACAGCCGTGCGTGACGACCTTGTAGCTCTTCAATCCGCTCTCACCGCTCACCAGACCAGGGTACGGGCAGCCGCGAGCCGGTTTTTCCGGAGCTTCGCCGGGCCGGGCCCGGAGCTTCGCCGAGCCGTTCCCCTCCCGTTCGGCCGGGGCGCCTGGCAGTATCCCTGCATGACCCCCACCGATCCGTCACGTCTCGGCGCCGCCGTCCGCCGCGCGGCCCGCAGCCCGTTGTGGCGGACGGTGCTGGTGCTGGTGCTGCTGGTCGCCGGCCTCGGCGGCTGGTGGCTGTCGGCGGGCCGCTCGCCCGGGTACCCGCGCGGGGAGACCCGTTTCGCCACCGGCGTCCCGCGCGGGGTCTACGACCGGTACGGGCAACTGCTCCAGGCCCACGTGTCGCAGACCATGCCGGGGATGCGGCTGGCCCTGGACAGCACCGACGGCTCGGTGGAGAACCTGACCAGGGTGATCACCGGCCAGGACACCTTCGCCATCGCCACCGCCGACGCGGTCGCCGCCTACCAGGGCCCGGGCAAGGACCGGCTGCGGGCGATCGCCCGGCTGTACGACGACTACCTGCAGCTGATCGTCCCGGCCGACTCCCCGGTGCACCGCACCGCCGACCTCAAGGGCCTTCGGGTCGGCGTCGGCCTGCCGCGGTCCGGGGTGAACCTGGTGACCAGGCGGCTGCTGTCGGCGGCGGGCCTGGACCCGGACCACGACGTCACCGCCGTCCCGGCGGGCGTCAGCGACGGCTCGGACGAGCTGCGCGCGGGCAAGCTGGACGCCTTCTTCTGGTCCGGCGGTCTGCCGACCAGCGCGCTCACCGACCTCTCCGACCACTTCCGGATCCGGGTCGTCCCGCTGGCCGACCTGTCCGAGGCGCTGCACAAGGCGGAGGGCGACGGCGTCGACGCGTACCGGGCCGCCACCATGCCCAAGGGCACCTACCCGAACGCCGAGCCCAAGGATCCCGTCGCCACCATGGCCGTGCCCAACCTGCTGGTCACCCGGGACGACGTGGACCCGGGCCTGGTGGAGGGCATGACCCGGGCGGTGATAGACAGCCGGGACCAGATCGGCGCCCAGGTGCACGCCGCCCAGCTGGTCGACCTGCGCACCGCCGTCTACACCGACCCGCTGGCGCTGCACGTGGGCGCGGCGCGCTACTACCGATCGGTGAAACCGTAGGGGACCGGTCTCAAGGCTGTTCCGGCCGCGGCACCGCGAGGGTCACCGCGAGACCGGTCGGATCGACCGGGGCGAAGCCGAGCGAGCCGCCGCCGGCGGCCAGCAGGGTGCGGGCGATGGACAGGCCCAACCCGGAGCCGTCCACGTTCTGGTGCCGCGGGCTGCGCCAGAACCGGTCCCCGGCCCGGGACAGCTCGTCCTCGGTCAGGCCCGGCCCGGCGTCGCTGACGGTCACCGCGACCTCGTCCCGGCGGACCGCGACCCGCAGCCGCACCTGGCTGCCGGACGGGCCGAACTTGAGCGCGTTGTCCAGGACGGCGTCCAGCGCGGAGCCGAAGCCGATCGGGTCCGCCATGCCGATCGCCAGTGCCGGGCCCTCCCAGCGCAGGTCGATCCCGCGCTGCTCGGCCACCGGCCGCCAGCCGTCCACCCGGGCGAGGGTCAGCCGGGCGAGGTCGGTCTGCTCGGGTGCGGGGCGGGCGTGCTCGGCGGTGGCCAGCCCGAGCAGGTCGTCCAGCACCCGGGCCAGCCGGGAGCCCTCCTCGCGGACGCCACCGAGCTCCTCCTCGTGGCCCTCGGGCAGTTCCAGGCCGAGCACCTCGACCCGCAGCAGCAGGGCCGAGAGCGGGTTGCGCAGCTGGTGCGAGGCGTCCGCGACGAAGGCCTTCTGCTGGTCCATGGCGTGCACCACGTGGTCCGCCATCTCGTTGAAGGAGCGTGCCAACCGCTGGAGTTCGGGTGGTCCGCCGCCGGGCGCGACCCGTGCGGCCATCCGTCCGGTCGCTATGTCGTGGGTGGCCCGGTCCAGGGTGCGCACCGGGCGCAGCACCCACTCCGTGAGCCGCACGGCCAGCAGCACGGCGACGGCCATCGCGGCCGCCTCGCCGCCGGCGAGCACCAGCCACTTGTGCAGCACCCGGGCCCGCAGCGCCCCGGCCGGGGACTCGCTCAGCACCACCGCGACCACGTCGCCGTCGCGCACCACCGGGGCGGCGACGGTGATCGTCCGGTCCTCGGTCCACGGCCAGACCTGCGGCGGGTTGTGGCTGCGCCGCCCGTCCAGCGCCTCCTGGAAGGCCTGGGCGCCCCAGCCGACGGCGGGCAGCCGCCAGTCGGCGGGCGCCACCGCAATCGGTGCACCGTCGCGCTGGAAGATGCCCAGGCGCACGCCGTACAGGTCGAAGTAGCGCTGGACCTCGGCTTCGATCGCGTGCCGCCGACTGAGGTCGCCGGGGGCGGGTTCCGGGTCGGCCTTGAGCGCGGAGTCCAGGGCGGCGGCGCCCGAGGTGGGCAGGTCCTGGGCGAAGCGGGCGGCGTCGTCGAGCCGGTCGACCACCACCCGGCTCTGCTCGGCCGCCGCGAACGCCGCCGCGAGCGGCAGCCCCAGGGCGGCCAGGACGCAGAGCATGAGGGCGATCAGGATGCCGAGCAGGCGGGTGCGCACGTGCGGTCAGTGCTCCGCGGGGGCGGACGGGGCCTGGTCGGCCGCGGTGGAGGTCGGGCAGTCGGGGATCAGCCGGTAGCCGACGCCGCGCACGGCCTCGACCAGGCCCGGCAGTGCGAGCTTGTTGCGCAGCGAGCCGATGTGCACCTCCAGGGTGCGGCCATTGCCCTCCCAGCCGCTGCGCCAGACCTCGCTGAAGATCTGCTCGCGCCGGTAGACCACGCCGGGGCTCTGGGCGAGCAGCGCCAGCAGGTCGAACTCCTTGCGGGTGAGCGGCACGTCGCGGCCGCCCACGCTGACCCGGCGGCGCTCCCGGTCGATCCGGATGCCGCGGGACTCCAGCGGGCCGCGCTGCTGCGGTACGGCGTCGGGCGAGGGCACCGCCACCGAGGAAGGCTGGGCGCCGCGGCGGGCGACCGCGTGGATGCGGGCGAGCAGCTCGCCCATGTCGTACGGCTTGGTGACGTAGTCGTCGGCGCCCAGGTTGAGGCCGTGGATCCGGGAGCGTATGTCGGCGCGGGCGGTCACCATGATCACCGGCACACCGCTGCCGGCCCGGATCCGGCTGCACACCTCGAAGCCGTCGCGGTCGGGCAGCCCGAGGTCGAGCAGCACGACGCGGTACGGCTCGTTGCCGTCCGGCACCAGGGCGTCCAGCGCCTCGTGCCCGCTGCGGGCGTGCCGCACCTGGAAGCCGTGCCGGCCGAGCACCGCGACCAGTGCCGCGGCCACGCGTTCGTCGTCCTCGACGAGCAGCAGTCGCATCCCGTTCTCCTCCCTCCCCCACGTGATCGCCGGGCCGATCCGTTCGGGGCCCGGTCCTGCGCAGTATGGGCCAGCGGGCGGCCCGGCGCCAGGCTCGACCGCCCACCGGGCTCGTGGGGGACGGCGAGCACCGGCGCGGATTCCCGCTGTGACATGCCCCGTCGACACCCTCGCGAACAGTCCGTACGCATCGTGTGGCCGTTTCGTGATCCTCAAGTTCCGCTCAGATCGGCTGACGGGGCACCGTCAGCGCTCCTAAGGTCGCCCCACCGGGGGCTGCGGCTCCGCCGGTCGCGGCTCCCGGATTCGCACCACCATTGCCACCCAAGGGAGTTGGAACTTCCGGGCAGGCATGAAACGACCCAGTTCGACACATGAGGGAGCAGGCGCGATGACCGAGAGCCCGGTCGAGGACTCCACCCCCGCAGCCGCCCCGCTGGTCGTGCTGAGCAAGGTCAACAAGCACTACGGCGCGCTGCACGTCCTGCAGGACATCGACCTGGAGATCAAGCAGGGCGAGGTGGTCGTGCTGATCGGCCCGTCCGGGTCGGGCAAGTCGACGCTCTGCCGGACGATCAACCGGCTGGAGACGATCGACTCCGGCACGATCACCCTGTCCGGCCGACCGCTGCCCGCCGAGGGCCGGGAGCTGGCCCGGCTGCGCGCCGAGGTCGGCATGGTGTTCCAGAGCTTCAACCTGTTCGCGCACAAGACCGTGCTGGAGAACGTGGTCCTGGCCCAGGTCAAGGTCCGCAAGGTGCTCCGCTCGCACGCCCTGAAGACCGCCCGGGAGCTGCTCGACCGGGTCGGCGTCGGGGCTCAGGCGGACAAGTACCCCGCCCAGCTCTCCGGCGGCCAGCAGCAGCGCGTGGCGATCGCCCGGGCGCTGGCGATGAAGCCGAAGGTGATGCTCTTCGACGAGCCGACCTCCGCGCTCGACCCGGAGATGGTCAACGAGGTGCTGGAGGTCATGCGCCAGCTGGCCGCCGACGGCATGACGATGGTCGTCGTCACCCACGAGATGGGCTTCGCCCGCTCCGCCGCCAACCGGGTGCTGTTCATGGCCGACGGGAAGATCGTCGAGCAGAACACCCCGGACGCGTTCTTCACCGCTCCGCGCTCCGACCGCGCCAAGGACTTCCTCTCGAAGATCCTGCACCACTGACGCTTCGAGACCACGCGGGGCCGCCTCCGGCAACGGTGGCGGACGGCCCTGCCCGTGCACGACTTCCAGACGCCAGAGCCCGGTCGACACCGTGGCCCATCCCCAGGAGTACAACCCTCATGAGGACTTCCCGCACCCTCGCCGTGGCGCTCTGTGCCGTCGCGCTCACCGCCACCGCCGCCTGCGGCAAGGACGGCACCCCCGCCTCCAACGCGGCGAGCGCGAGCAACGCCCCGGCGCTGCCGACCTACACGGTCAAGACCGACGTCAAGGTCGACTCCCCGGTCATCGCCGAGGCCAAGAAGCGCGGCCAGCTGATCATCGGCGCCAAGGCCGACCAGCCGAACCTCGGCTGGGAGGACGTCGCCAGCGGCGACCGCAGCGGCTTCGACATCGAGATCGCCAAGATGGTCGCCGCCGACCTCGGCTTCACCCCGCAGCAGATCAAGTGGCAGACCCTGGTCTCCTCGCAGCGCGAGCCGGCCATCGCCAAGGGCCAGATCGACTTCTACGTCGGCACGTACAGCATCAACGACGAGCGCAAGAAGACGGTCTCCTTCGCCGGCCCCTACTACATCGCCGGCCAGGACTTCCTGGTGAAGAGCGACAACACCTCGATCACCGGCCCGGACAGCATCAGCGGCAAGAACATCTGCACCGCCACCGGCTCGACCTCGATCCAGAACATCAAGCAGTACAACCCGAAGATCACCCAGTTCGACACCTACTCGGCCTGCGTCGAGAAGCTGATGTCGGGCGAGGTCGACGCGGTCACCACCGACGACGCGATCCTCAAGGGCTACGCCTCCAAGTACGCCCCCAAGCTCAAGGTGGTCGGCAAGCCGTTCACCAAGGAGAACTACGGCGTCGGCCTGAACAAGGACGACAAGGCGCTGCGCGACGCGATCAGCGACGCCCTCAAGGCCCACGAGGACAACGGCGACTGGAAGAAGGCCTACGACGCGACCCTGGGCGCGTCCGGCTCGGCCGCTCCGGCGATCCCGACCCTCGACCGCTACTGATCCACCCCCGCTTCCCGACCATCTGTGAGAGGAGGGCCGCCGGATGGGGTTCCTGTTCGAGCAGGACAACTTCGCGTTGTTCCGCGACGGCTTCCTGCAGACGATCGAGCTGAGCGCGCTCAGCGCCCTGCTCGCCCTGCTGCTGGGCACCCTGCTGGCGGCCTTCCGGGTCTCCCCGGTGCCGGTCCTGCGCGCCTTCGGCACCACCTGGGTGACGCTGTTCCGCAACACACCGCTGACCCTGCTGTTCTTCGCCGTCACCTTCGGCCTGCCACCGCTCGGGGTGCACTTCAGCCACCTCACCTTCGCGGTGCTGGCGCTCGGCGGGTACACCGCCTCGTTCGTCTGCGAGGTGATCCGCTCCGGCATCAACACCGTGCCGCTCGGCCAGGCGGAGGCGGCCCGCAGCCTCGGCATGAGCTTCTTCCAGACCCTCAGCCTGGTGATCCTCCCGCAGGCCTCCCGGACCGTGCTGGGCCCGATGAGCAGCGTGTTCATCGCACTGCCGAGGAACTCGGCGATCGCCGGCGCGTTCAGCGTCAGCGAGCTGTACAGCGCCCAGCAGACCTTCTCCGAGCGCGGCTACTCGATCTTCTCGATCTTCTTCTGGGTGGCCTGCGCCTACCTGCTGATCAGTGCGACGGTCGCCTCCTTCTTCCGCTTCCTGGAATCCCGACTGGCGGTGGCCCGATGAACCTGTTCCAGCGGCAGGGCTCGGCGAGCGTCCTCTACGACATCCCCGGCCCCCGGACCCGCGCCCGTTACCGGCTGTTCGGCGTCCTCTCGCTGCTCGGCATCGCGGGGCTCCTCTGGTACGTCGTCAGCGCGCTCGCCGACAACGGCCAGTTCGACGCCGACCTGTGGGACCCGTTCCAGTACAACTTCGTCCAGCAGATGATCGTGGACGGGCTGCTGGCCACCCTGAAGGCCTTCGGCCTGGCGGCCGCCTTCTCGCTCACCCTGGGCGCGCTGCTGGCCTCCGGGACGCTCTCCGACCACAGGCCGGTCCGCTGGGTCTGCACCGCGATCGTCCAGTTCTTCCGGGCGATGCCGCTGCTGATCCTGATCGTCGCGCTCTACTACGCGTTCTTCGCCAAGGACCCGATGTGGGCGCTGGTGCTCGGCCTCACGCTCTACAACGGCTCGGTCCAGGCCGAGATCATCCGCAGCGGCGTCAACGCCGTCCCGCGCGGCCAGGGGGAGGCGGCGTACGCCCTCGGGATGCGCAAGACCCAGGTGATGTCCACCATCCTGGTGCCGCAGGCCGTCCGCTCGATGCTGCCGTCGATGATCGGCCAGCTGGTCGTCACCCTCAAGGACACCTCGCTCGGCTACATCATCACGTACAACGAGCTGCTGTTCATGGGCAAGAAGATCGCCAGCCAGCCGATGAACGCCGCGGGCTTCCCCTACATCCCCGTGGTGCTGGTGATCGCGCCGATCTACATCCTCCTGTGCCTGCTGCTGACCGCGCTCGCGCGGTGGATCGAAGCACGCGGCCGTCGCGGCGCGAACCGGCGCACTTCAGCTGCTGCTTGACGGACACGCAGGTGAACTGTTGCATTGCTGTTCGTGACACCTCCCGGGAGCATCCACGCGGCATATGCGGCAGCGGTAACTGACGCCGGCCCATGGGCCGGTTCGTGCCCGGAGGTCCCCGCATGGACCCGGTGATCGTGGTCGGGGCCGGACCGGTCGGTCTGGCCCTGGCCCTCGCGCTGGCCCGGCACGAGGTGCCGACCATCGTCCTGGACGAGGGCTCGGGGCTCTGCCCGGAGGGCCCCCGCAGCCTCGTCCTCGGCTCGGACGCCACCGCCTTCCTGACCCGGATCGGCTACTCCCGGGCCGTCTCCGACTCGGCGCTGTGGGACTCCTTCGCCATCTGGCGGCGCCGCCAGGAGGTGCTGCGGATCGACCTCACCGACGCGCCCACCTTCCACCTCCCCCAGCACCGCCTCCAGCGCGGCCTGCGCGACGCCCTGACCGGCACCCCGTTGGTCCGGCTGGTCCCGCTGAACCGGGTCGTCGAGCTCGAACAGGACCGCGACGGGGTCAGCGTCCGCACCCACGGCACCCAGGACGGCTCCACCACCTGGTGGCGCGGCAGCCACCTGGTCGGCTGCGACGGCGCCCGCTCCACCGTCCGCAAACTGCTGAGGATCCGCTTCCCCGGCCGCCCGGCCGTCGACCGCAACGCCATCGCCACCGTCCGGGTCGACCTGCCCTTCGACGGCGCCCGGCTGCACCGCGAACCCCCGTGGCGCGGCGACCGCGAGGCCACCGCCCGCCCGCTTCCGGACGGCGTCTGGCGGCTCGACTGGCGACTGCCGCCCGGCCGGCCCGCGCCCACCGAACAGGTCGACCCGCACGCCACCTGGCCCGGCATCGTCACCGGCGACACCCTGCTCACCCGGGTCACCTCCACCCTCACCGGCTGGTGCGGCGAACTCCCCCGCTACGAGCTGCTCGCCGCCGCCGACCACACCGCCCAGCAGCGCCTCGCCGCCCGCTTCCGCAGCGGCCGCTGTTTCCTGGCCGGCGACGCCGCCCACCTGCACGGCGCACTCGGCATGCAGAACCTCGCCGACGGGCTGCGCGACGCCGACAACCTCGCCTGGCGGCTCGCCCTCGCCTGGCACCTCCACTCCGGCGGCCCCCAGCCCGGCGGCTCCCTGCTGGACGGCTACGAGGCCGAACGCCGCGGCGCGGTCGGCGCCCGGCTGCGCGCCGTCGACCAGTCCATGCCCCTGCTGCGCCCGCTGCGCGGCTGGCAGCAGACCCGGCGCTCGCTGCTGGTCGGCGGCTTCCGCAAGCACGCCCCGCTGCTCGCCGACGGCCAGCTGGGCACCGGACGGTTCGGCGGCGCACCCGCCTACCCGGCGGCGCCCTCCGGAGTGCCCGGCCGGGTACCGGTGCAGCGCGGCGCGCGCGGTGTGACCTCGCTCAGCGAGCTGCTGCCCGCCACCGCACCCGGCGTGCTCGTCCCGGACCTGCCGGTGCTCGCCACCGACGGCACCCCGGACCACCTGCACGCCCGGCTCGGCGCCGCCTTCCTGCTGCTGCTGGTCGCGCCCGGCACCGCGGTCTGGTCGGCCGAGCACTGGCTCGGCGCCGGGCTGATGCCCCGGCTCGCCGAGGCCGCCGCCGCGCTGCCGGTGCCCGCCGAGGTGCTGGTCACCGAGGAGTACCCGGGCGCCGGACCGCACACCGTGCTGCTGATTCGCCCGGACGGCCACCTGGTCGGCGTCACCCAGGGCGCCGCCGCCGAGGACCTCCTGGCACTCGCCGACCGCGCCCGCGGCGGCCCGGCCCCGATCGCGGCCCCGCCCGAGCCGGAGCCCGAGCCGGAAGCGACCCCGGAGCCCCAGCAGGTGGACTCCGCGAGCTAGCCGGCGACCGCCGTGGCCCGGCTCTCCCGGACCACCGTGACCCGGATCTGGCCCGGGTAGGACAGCTCCGCCGAGACCTGCCGGGCCACCTCGCGGGCGATCAGCTCCGCACCGAGGTCGTCCACCGCGTCCGGCCGCACCATCACCCGCACCTCGCGCCCGGCCTGCATCGCGTACACCTCGGCCACCCCCGGGTGCGAGCGCGCGATCTCCTCCAGCCTGGCCAACCGCCGCACGTACAGCTCCAGCGACTCCTTGCGCGCCCCCGGCCGCCCGCCCGAGCAGGCGTCCGCGGCCTGGGTCAGCACGGCCGTCACCGTACGGGGCTCGACCTCGCCGTGGTGCGCGGCGATCGCGTGCACCACCTCGGGCGACTCCCCGTACCGCCGGGCGAAGTCCGCGCCGACCGCCGCGTGGCTGCCCCCGGCCTCGTGGGTGAGCGCCTTGCCGATGTCGTGCAGCAGCGCCGCCCGGCGCACCGGCTCCGGGTCCACCCCCAGCTCGGCAGCCATCATCCCGGCCAGGTGCGCGGACTCCAGCAGGTGCCCGAGCACGTTCTGCCCGTAGGAGGCTCGGTAGCGCAGGGAGCCCAGGGTACGGACGAGTTCGGGGTGCATCCCGCCGACCCGGGCGTCCAGCAGGGCGTCCTCGCCGGCCCGTACGCAGCGCTGCTCGACCTCCGACCGACTGCGCTCGTGGACGTGCTCGATCCGGCTCGGCTGTATCCGGCCGTCCTCGACCAGCTGTTCCAGGGTGAGCCGGGCGACCTCCCGGCGGACCGGGTCGAAGCAGGAGAGCTGCACCGAGGCGGGGGTGTCGTCGATGATCAGGTTGACGCCGGTGACCGCCTCGAAGGCGCGGATGTTGCGGCCCTCGCGGCCGATGATCCGGCCCTTCATCTCCTCGCCAGGCAGCCGGAAGACGGTGACGGCGGTCTCCGCGGTCTGCTCCGAGGCCAGCCGCTGGAGAGCCCCGGCGAGGATGTCCCGGGCCCGGCGCTCGCCCTCCTCCTTCGCCACGCGCTCGATCTCCCGGACCGTGACAGCCGCCTCCCGCCGGGCCGACTCCTCGGCCTCGCGCAGGAGTTGTGCGTGCGCCTGCTCGGCGGAGAGCCCGGCGGCGCGCTCCAGCGCCGCCGCCCGACGGGCCGCCAGCGCCTCGACCTCGCTCCGGGAGCGCTCCAACTCGGCCGAACGCTCGGCGAGTTCGTCCTCCCGGTGGCGCAGCCGGCGCAGTTCCTCGGCCAGGTCCTCCTCGCGCCGGGCGAGTTCGGCCCGCTGCCGGGCGGCCTGCTCCTCGGCCCGTCGGCGGCCCTGCTCGGCCTCCGCCAAGGCCTGCCGCTGCGCGGCCCGCAGCCGGCCGATCACCACGGCCAACGCCGCCAGCACCAGCAGGACGGCGACGCCCGCCCCGACGACCGGCACCAGGACTGCGCCCGTGTCGGTGCCCGACGAGATCCTCATCCGCCCACTCCCCCGTTCCCGCGCGGGCCGTGCCTGCGCGGGCCGTGCCTGCGCGGGCCGTGCCTGCGCGGGCCGTCACTGCGCGGGGCACGTCCGGAAGCGGCCCCGCACTGAGTGCGAGGCTAGGTGCGGGTCACGAAAGGGTCAAGACTTGCCCAGGTTCGGACCAAGAAACATGCCGGACCTCCGCTACTCCCACCCGGTCCCGGGCGGCTCACCGGACGCCTCCTCCTCCAGCACGCCGCGCACCACCCGGAAGGCCAGCCCCTCGGAGTAGCCGCGCCGGGCGAGCATCCCGACCAACCGCCGGGTGCGGACCTGCGGGTCCAGTCCCCAGGTGGACCGCAGCTTGCGCTCGACCAGCGCCCGGGCCGCGTCCGTCTCGTCGTCGTGGTCGAGCTGGGCGAGGGCCTGCTCGACCAGGTCGGCCGCCACGCCCTTGGTGCGCAGCTCCTGGGCCAGCGCCCGCCGGGACAGGCCCCGCACGGCGTGCCGGGACTCCACCCAGGCCGCGGCGAAGGCGGCGTCGTCGATCAGCCCGACCTCTTCCAGCCGGGTGAGCACCTCCTCGGCGACGTCCTCCGGGATCTCCCGCTTGCGCAGGGCATCGGCGAGCTGCTTGCGGGACTTGGCCGCGCCGGTGAGCAGCCGCAGGCAGATGTCCCGGGCGCGGTTCTCCGGATCGGCCTCCTCCTCGGCCCGCCTGCGGGAGGTACGGGCAGTGCCCGCCTCCTCGTCCGGCAGTCCCTCCTCCGAGCGCGCGCTCCGACGGCCGCGGCGCGTTCGGGCGGGCGAGGCGGCCACACCCCCGTGACCGGCCGCCTCGGCCCCGCCCGGATCCCGCTCCCCGGGCATCGCACCGTCCGTGGCCTCCGTCTCCTCGGCCAGTGCCGAGCGACGCCGACGGCGGCCGGTGGGCAGCTCGGAGGCGGAGACCAGGCCGAGTGCCTCGACCGGGGTCCCCGTCGGCTGCTCCCGGGCAGGAGTCCGGTCGAACTCCGGTTCCGGGCCGGCTTCCCACGGCCCGGACGCCCACTGCGTGGTGGTCGCGCGCTCCCGCCGCCCCCGACGGGATTGCGAGCGCGCCCGCGGCCCGCCCGCCGACGGTCGCGGATCGGGCTCGGGCTCCTCCGCGACCGCGGCGAACCAGTCCGGCGGCCCGTAGTCGTCGTCCTCGGGGCCCGCCGGGCCACCGCCCACCGTGTCGTACTGCGTCAACGGTTCAGGCCTTGGCAGCCGCCGCCGTCTTCTTCGCCGCGGCCGTCTTGGCGGCGGTCGCGGTGATCGGCTTCGCGGCTCCGTCGGCAGCGGCGGCCTCCGGCGCGGCCTCGGACGGCTCCTCGGTCTTCGGGCCGATGCCGAGCTTGCCCTTGATCTTCCGCTCGATCTCGTCGGCGAGCTGCGGGTTGTCGCGCAGGAAGTTGCGGGCGTTCTCCTTGCCCTGGCCGAGCTGGTCACCCTCGTAGGTGTACCAGGCGCCGGACTTGCGGATGAACCCGTGCTCGACGCCCATGTCGATCAGGCCGCCCTCGCGGCTGATGCCGATCCCGTAGAGGATGTCGAACTCGGCCTGCTTGAACGGCGCGGCGACCTTGTTCTTGACGACCTTGACGCGGGTGCGGTTGCCGACCGCCTCGGTACCGTCCTTCAGGGTCTCGATCCGGCGGATGTCCAGCCGGACCGAGGCGTAGAACTTCAGCGCCCGGCCACCGGTCGTGGTCTCCGGCGAGCCGAACATCACGCCGATCTTCTCGCGCAGCTGGTTGATGAAGATGGCGGTGGTGTTCGACTGGTTCAGCGCACCGGCGATCTTGCGCAGCGCCTGGCTCATCAGGCGGGCCTGCAGACCGACGTGCGAGTCGCCCATCTCACCCTCGATCTCGGCGCGCGGGACGAGGGCCGCGACCGAGTCGATGATCACCAGGTCGATCGCGCCGGAGCGGATCAGCATGTCGGTGATCTCCAGGGCCTGCTCACCGGTGTCCGGCTGGCTGACCAGCAGGGCGTCGGTGTCCACGCCGAGCTTCTTGGCGTACTCGGGGTCGAGCGCGTGCTCCGCGTCGACGAAGGCGACCGTGCCGCCGGCCCGCTGGGCGTTGGCGGCCAGGTGCAGGGTCAGAGTGGTCTTACCGGAGGACTCGGGGCCGTAGATCTCGATCACTCGGCCGCGCGGGATGCCGCCGACCCCGAGGGCGACGTCCAGGGCGGTGGACCCGGTGGAGATCACCTCGACCGGCTCGTTCGCCTTCTCACCGAGGCGCATCACCGAGCCCTTGCCGAACTGCCGCTCGATCTGGGCGAGCGCGGTCTCCAGGGCCTTCTCGCGGTCCGTACCTGCCATGGCTTTTTCCCTCGGGTTCTGTGCTGTGCGCTTCATCGTCATCGACGCTAGCGCGTCCCACTGACAAACGAGCCCCACCCGGCTCCGCCTGTGGAAAACTCCTCGCCGGAGAGTACAAAGAACAACTGTTCGATTCAAGCTTCGCAGGTCCGAACGCGCCGCGGGGCGGGTCGGCCGGGTCACTCCCCGCCGCCCGCCCCGCACCGTCCGTCACTCCCCGTCGCCGCCGACCATCCGGCGCAGCCGCCGCGCCGCCTCCCGGCGCAGCTCCCGCCGGGCCCGCCGCTGCTCGCCCCGGTCGATCCGCGGATCGGTGGCCACCTCGTACCGCCGCACGTACGTCCCGACGAAGCCCTGCAAGGTCGCCGCCGCCGGGATCGCGATCAGCGCGCCCACCGCCCCCAGCAGCGCCGCCCCCGCGATCACCGCGCCGAAGGCCACCGCTGGGTGCACGTCCACCGTCCTGGCGGTGATCCTCGGGTGCAGCACGTAGTTCTCGACCTGCTGGTAGACCACCGTGAAGACGAGCACCCACAACGCGTCCACCGGCTCCACGGTGAGGGCGACCAACACCGGCAGCGCGCCCGCCAGGTACGTCCCGATGGTCGGCACGAACTGCGACATGACGCCGACCCAGATGGCCAGCGCGGCCGAGTACGGCAGGTCGATCAGCGCGAACATCACCCAGTGCCCGGCCGCCGACACCACCGCCAGCACCGCCCGGGAGTACAGGTAGCCGCCGGTCTTGGCCAGCGCGATCTCCCAGGCCCGCAGCACCTCCGCCTGCCTTGCGGGCGGCAGCAGCGAGCACACCGTTCGCCGGACCCGCGGCCCCTCGGCGGTGAAGTAGAAGGTGAACAGCCCCACGGTGAACGTCTGGAACAGCCCGCCGATCAGCGTCGAGGAGACGCCCCAGACGTTGTCCGCGGCCTGCTGGGCGTACCCCTCGATCGTCCCGGAGTCCTTCAGCAGCCGCTTCTGCAACTCACCCAGCGAGAGGTCCTGGTGGAACGTCCGGTTGACCCAGCCGATCAGATTGTCGACCAGGTGCGGCATGTCCCCCGCGATCTTCGCCACCTGGTCCACCAACAACGTGCCGAGCGCGGCGAGGAACCCCACCACCGCGACCCCGACCGCCACGAACACCAGGAAGGTCCCCACCCCCCGGCGCACCCCTCGCGCCGCCATCCGGTCCACGGCCGGCTCCAGCGCCAACGACAGGAAGAACGCCACCAACAGCATCACGAACAGATCGATCAGCTGCCGGAAGGCCCAGTCCGCGAGCTGGAACAACCCCACCAGCACCAGGAACAACACCATCGCCCGCGGCAACCAGGGCGGCATCCCGCCCCACAACACCCCGCCACGCCCCGCCCGTTCCCCCTCGACACCCCGCACCGCCTCGCCGAGGCGCTCCCGCTCACCACTCGTAGTCACCCGGACAGTCTGACCCACCGCCCCGCGACGGCCGCTCAGCGCAGCAACGCCGAAACCCCCTGCGTCTCACACACCACCCGCCAAACGTCCTTGGCCTCCCACCCCGCCTCCAACGCCTGCCGCACCGTCCTCCCACCCAACTCACTCATCACATGATCAGACGCGAACGACTCCGCATACCCCTCCCCGAAGTGCGCATACATCCGTCGCCAGAACTCGGTCAGCCTCATGGCCCCAGTATCCCGGACCACCCCCACAGCCCCGCCTCCCATCGCGGCCACCCGGGCACCCCCTCCCTTCCCCCTCCGTGGGTGCGCGGGCAGCGCTCCGCGCGCCCACACCACCCCCCCCCCCCCCCCCCCCCCCCCCCCCCCCCCCCCCCCCCCCCCCCCCCCCCCCCCCACCCCCCCCCCCCGCGGGGGGCGCCCGCGGGGC
>NZ_JBIRJC010000048.1:0-48103 GCF_044329365.1 Kitasatospora sp. NPDC017646
TCCGATCGGTGAAGTCCCGGTACTTGAACCGCTTCTGGATCTCCGCCGCGTGCTCGTACACCGTCGATCGGCGCTCCGGGTACCGCTTCACGCACGAGGCGTCGGCGATGCCGAGCTGCCCGGCCAGGTACTCCACGGCCTCCCACGGCACCGCGAGTGGGTCCTCACCCAGGAACCGGCCGATGTAGCAGACCGTGCAGATCTGCAGGGCCATGCCCAGGCGATGTGCGTCCGTACGACGCAGGGCGATCAGGTCACGGTCGTCATCGTCGAGAAAGAAGAACCGCTCCAGTTCCGGGCGGGTGGGCACCTCGGTGAACGTCCCGTACGCCTCGGCCTGCTCATCAGAAATTCCACCGGCATGCGGCGGACGGTAGCCATGCCCCGACAGCGATCGAGGATCTTCCTCTGAACCCCCGCAACAGGCCGATCACGTGTGCTAGAAGACCATGATCGTTCTCACCGGGATTTTCCTGTACCTCAACTACTCCACACCCGCTACCGGCAGGGCAAGGTCTCCTGGGTCATCATCCCCGTGTACCTGCCGACGCCGCTGGTCGGGGACGAGACGGCCGGCGCCGACCCGTCCTGCGCGCCCTGGCCGCCCACGACGCCCGGGTCGTGGGCCGCATCACCGAGTTGCGCGCCCACCGCGCCCAGCCCCAGTACGCCAGGGCCTGCTCGATGCCGTTCGGGCCTCGGAGCTGGACGCGCTCGGCATGATCTGGTCCAAGCACGCAGGCGCCTGGGAACGCGGCTACGCCTACGCCCGTGCCTGGGCCGCCCACCACGGCCACCTCGCCATCCCGGCGACGGAGAAGCTGGACGGCTACGCGGGGGGCGCGTGGATGCGCCGTCAGCGTAAGGCCGAGGCCCTCGGCGCCGACCAGGTGGCGAAGCTGGGCGCGCTGGATGAGCTGTGGCGCCTGGAGCCGGACTGGAACAGGTCGTACCGGCGACTGCTGGCCTACCTCGCCGCCGGCGGCACCCTGGACGGCCCCGCCAACCGCACCGGCGGCGAAGCGGACCCGGCGTTCCGGCCCGGCGCGTGGCTGCGCAAGCAGGACAAGGCGCGTAGCGACGGGAAGCTGACCGAGCAGCAGACCGCACTCCTGGACGCGCTTCACCGGCACGCCGAGACCGTCGCCGGCTGACCTCGGCGCCGAACTGGCCGCCGAGCCCGCCGAGTGGATCGAGCAGTGGCTGGTCCCCGTGTTGGGCGGGGCGCTTCACGGCTCTCCGGCTGCCGGCTGACCCCGGTGGCGGGCGCGGCAGGCCCTATCCCAGCGCACGGTCGAGGTTGAACGCGGCGCTGATCAGCGAGAGATGAGTGAACGCCTGCGGGAAGTTGCCGAGCTGTTCCCCGGTGCGTCCGATCTCCTCGGCGTAGAGGCCGAGGTGGTTGGCGTAGGTGAGCATCTTCTCGAAGGCCAGCCGGGCCTCCTCCACGCGTCCTGCGCGGGTGAGCGCCTCGACGTACCAGAAGGAGCAGATCGAGAAGGTGCCCTCGGGTCCTTGCAGACCGTCCGGGCTGGCCTGCGGATCGTAGCGGTAGACGAGCGAGTCGGAGACCAGATCCGTGCTGAGCGCGTCCAGAGTCGACAGCCACTTGGGATCGGTGGGGGAGATGAACTTGGCCATCGGCATCATCAGGACCGAGGCGTCGAGGACGTCACCGTCCAGATCCTGGAGGAACGCCCCGCGTTCCTCGGACCAACCCTGTCGCATGATCTGCCGGTATATCTCGTCGCGGCACCGCTGCCAGCGGGGGAGGTCAGCCGGCAGGCCCCGCCGGTTCGCTATCCGGATGGCCCGTTCGATTGCCACCCAGCACATCAGGCGCGAGTAGACGTAGTTCTTCCGGCCGCCCCGGGTCTCCCAGACGCCCTCGTCGGGCTGGTCCCAGTGGTCGCAGAGCCAGCCCACGACGGCGCCGACCTCATCCCAGCGGTCGCTGCTGATCGGCTGACCCCACTTGTCGTAGAGGTAGACCGAGTCGATCAGGGCTCCGTAGATGTCGAGTTGGAGCTGTTTGGTCGCGGCGTTGCCCACCCGCACGGGAGCGGATCCCAGATGGCCTTCGAGGTGGGACAGGTCGGTCTCGGGCAGGTCGCTTCGCCCGTCGATGCCGTACATGATCTGCAGCGGTCCCGTGGGGCCGGAGCCTCGCATGATGCCCCGCTCGGACAGGAAGCCCATGAAGGCCTCGGCCTCGGAGGTGAAGCCCAGCCGGAGCATGGCGTAGATGCAGAAGGCGGCGTCGCGGACCCACACGTAGCGGTAGTCCCAGTTGCGCGCGCCACCGACCTGCTCGGGCAGGCTGGTCGTCGGCGCGGCCACGATCGCGCCGGTCGGCACGTAGGTGAGCAGCTTCAGGGCCAGGGCGGAGCGGTGCACCATCTCGCGCCACCGGCCGCGATAGCGCGACTGCGAGAGCCAGCGGCGCCAGAACCGGACCGTCGTCTCGAACTCGGCCTCCGCCTCGGCGGCCGGACAGGCCCGGGGCCGCACGTCGTCGCTGATCCGGTCGAGGGCGAACACCACGGACTCACCTTCGAGCAGCTTGAAATGCGACACCACGTCCATGCCGTCGGGTTCCAGCGGTGCGGTGGAGGTCAGCGCGAGGGAGAGCGACGGGGACTCGAAGACGGCCTCGTGTCCCCGCACGCGCACGGTGTGCGGTTCGGCCCCGTAGCCGAAGCGCGGAGCGATCCGGGCGGCGAACGGCAGGGTGCCGCGTACGCAGACCACCCGGCGGATCAGCCGGTGCCGGGCCGCCTCGCGAGACTCGTCTGCGACCGGCATGAAGTCCTGGATCTCCGCCACCCCGTCGGCTGCGTAGAACCGTGTGATCAGCACGTTGGTGTCGGGGAAGTAGAACTGCCGGGTCCGGGCCGGCACGTCGGCGGCCAGCTGGAACGAACCGCCCTTGTCGGCGTCGAGAATGGCGCCGAACACGCTGGGCGCGTCGAAGCGAGGGCAGCAGTACCAGTCGACCGTGCCGTCGGTACCGACCAGTGCGGCGGTGCGCAGGTCGCCGATCAGACCGTGCTCGGAGATCGGCATGTAGCGCGGGTCGTCCACCCAGCCGGACACGCTTCCGATGGCCATGCCCGCCTCCCTACCGTTCGGCTGTGGGCAGGTGCGGCCTCTCCAGGACCTCACCCTCCATGGTAGATCGCGTCCGGCCTGCGGCCAGTCGGCCCGAGGGCAGCCGGGTGGGGGCCCGATGCCCCCGGCCGTGCGAATCAGTTCGGTCTGGTGATGCCGACTCGCCCGGTCGGTGATAACGCGAACCTGCCCGGCGTTCGAGTCCTCGACGACTCGCGACCGGCGGTGTCCGCCCACCGCCACCGGGCCGCACACCCGCGCAACCAGCACCTTCAAAGGCTCGGGCCCCAGCCGTCGTCGGGCCCGGCCGATCGCGGCGGTCGTGGGCACCTGCCACGACCGCCGCCCGTTCCCGAGCCCCTCGCCCAGGAGCCGGGCGACCTCCTCATAGCCCTGCCCGAAGAACAGGCACATCGCCGGCACGAAGTTGACCCCCGCGCCAAGGGTGACGGCCTCACCGCGCCTGTGCAGCGCGGCCGTGCACGTGCGCGGGACGCGGCAGTGGGCCTTGTGCCTGGACGGGGGCGTAGGCGACGGTGGTGCGGTAGGTGTTGCCGCCGGGCCCGGCGGAGCGGGCGTCGCGTGTTCGGGCTCGGCGTGCTGATCGCGCTGCTCGGCCCGGTCTCCGGCGCGCACTTCAACCCCGTGGTCACGCTGGCCGCCTGGTGGACCGGGCGCCGCGGCGGCAACGGGTCGAACCTGCGCGAGGTGGCCGCCTACGTCCCGGCCCAGATCGCCGGGGCGATCGGCGGCGCGGTGCTGGCGGACGCGATGTTCGCCGAGCCGCTGGTGCACTGGTCCGCCCACACCCGCTCCGCGCCGCACCTGTGGCTGGGCGAAGTCGTCGCCACCGCCGGGCTGGTGCTGCTGGTCTTCGGCCTGACCCGGGTCGGCCGCGCGCACCTGCCGCCGGTCGCGGTCACCTCCTACATCGGCGCCGCCTACTGGTTCACTTCCAGCTCTTCCTTCGCCAGCCCGGCGGTGACCATCGGCCGCGCGTTCACCGACACCTTCGCCGGCATCGCCCCCGCCTCCGTGCTGCCGTTCGTGGCCGCCCAGCTCGTCGGCCTGGCCGCCGGCCTCGCCCTGGTCGCCGCGCTGTTCGGCCGCCCCACGCCGACGGCGGCCGAGGACCAGGCCGTGGCGGAGCACGGCGGGCACCACCCCGCCGCCGTCCCCGGCTGCTGAACCCGCCCCGCTTCGCTCCTGCCCGAAAGAAGAACCCGTGAGCTCTGCCGCCGTCCCCACCGTGCTGTTCGTCTGTGTCCACAACGCCGGCCGCTCCCAGATGGCCGCCGCCTTCCTCACCCACCTCGGTCGCGAGCGGGTCGAGGTCCGCTCGGCCGGGTCCGCCCCGGCCGATGCGGTGAACCCGGCCGTGGTCGAGGCCATGGCGGAGGCCGGGATCGACATCTCCGCCGAGGTGCCGAAGGTGCTCACCACCGAGGCGGTGCAGGCGTCCGACGTGGTGATCACCATGGGCTGCGGCGACGCCTGCCCGTTCTTCCCCGGCAAGCGGTACCTGGACTGGAAGCTGGAGGACCCGGCCGGCCAGGGCGTCGCCGCGGTGCGCCCGATCCGCGACCGGATCGAGCAGCTGGTCCGCGGACTGCTCGCCGACCTCGGCATCGCGGCCGCGGCCTGAGCCCAGGCCGCTAACCGAGGCCGGCCCCGGCAGTTACGGGACGTCACGGCGCTCACGGTGCCAAGGGTCGGCCGGGTCGACGAGACCAACGATCCGGTCCTGCCCTACCGGCTGCTCGACCGGGACGGGGTCGAGGTGGTGGCGGTCAGCGAGTTCCTGCTCAACATGCTCGCCGACGACGACAGCCCGGCCGCGCTCCGCCAGAACTACTACCTCGACGCGGCAGGCCGTCTGTGCTGGCGCACCGCTGACGACGGCGGGCTTCCGCCCTCCTCCTCGGCGTCCGATGAACAAGTGGTGCTCATCGGGTGATGTTGTTGCCCCACAGCGTCCGGTCGTCGACGTTCTCGCGGGTCACCAGGGGCGCCGGCAACCGGTCCTCCAGGCCGTTGGGCAGGGCGACGATGGTCGAACCGTGATCGGTCGGGCCGGTAGGGAAGGACCTGTTCTCGGCGGCGGCCCGCGCGTAGTACAGCGCGTACTTGGCGTAGAGGTCGGCGGGTTGGCTCACCGTGGCGTCGATCTGGCCCTTGCGGATGGCGTCCAGTTCCTCGGGGATGCCGTCGTTGGAGACGATCGTGATGTGCCCGGGCTGGCCGGCCGGCTTCAGCAGGCCCTTCTGCTGCAGGAGCGACAGCGTCGGCTGCAGGAAGACTCCGCCTGCCTGCATGTAGACGCCGTTGAGATCCGGGTTGGCGGCCAGCGTGTCCTGCAACTTGGCCGAGGCGGTGTCGCCGTTCCACTCGGTGGGGAGCTCGATCACCTGGATGCCCGGATACTTGGCCTTCATGCAGCCGGCGAACCCGCGGGTGCGCTCGTAGGCGTTGATCGAGACGAGTGCACCCTGCAGTTCGGCGACCTTCCCCTTCCCCTTGAGCTGCTTGCCCAGGAATTCGCATGCCTTGGTGCCGTACGCGACGTTGTCGGTCCGGACCACCATGTACACCTCGCCGTGTTCGGGCTCGGTGTCGACGACCACCGTGTTGATCCTCTCGTAGGACAGGTGGTCCAGAATCTGGTCCGTGTTGGGGGTGGACTGCGGTGCGATCACCACGGCCTTCACCCGACTGGCCTCGAAGTGCTGCAAGTTCGCCTTCAGCTGGGCCTCGTCGTTGTGCGAGTCGGTGATCGGCAGGGTGCGCGCATCCCCGGCCGCTATGCCGTCCTTCAGGTAGCGCTCGTACGACTTCCAGAAGGACGAGTCGTCACGCGGGATGTCGATGCCGATGTCCGCGCCGCTCGCGTCGGCGGAGGTGGAGTCCTTCGTGCAACCGGTCAGTGACCCGGCGATCAGGACGGCTCCCGCCGCCGCGCCGGCGACCGCGCTTCGGCCCTTGAAGTGGTGCATTGCTTCAGCCCTTCTTTGCAGGGGGATGGTGACGTGGCGGTGCTGTGGTCGAGCCACTCCTCGACGGCCACGACGTGCATGGCGGCGGCGCACGCGGCCAGGCTCGCGTCGCGTGCGGTGAGGGCGCGCAGGATCGCCTCGTGTTCGGTCTGCGCCCGGGCCCGGGCCCGGGCGTCGCGGGTGCCGCGGACGATGCGCAACCGCTGGGTGTGGGTGGAGAGGGTCGACAGCAGGGTGGACAGGACCGGGTTGCCGACGGAGGCCACGATGATCCGGTGGAACTCGATGTCCAGCTCGACGAACTCCTCCACACCGATGTCGCCGGCCGACCGGGCGAGGATCCTTTCCAGTTCCGCGAGCTGTTCCGACGTCAGGAGGCCCGCCGCCTGCGCGGTGGCCGGGGGCTCCAGCAACCGTCGTACATGGAGGAGTTGCCGTGCTCCGTCACCGGCCGAGACGTCGGCTGCGAAGGCCATGGTCTCCATGAGGCGGTGGGGTTCCAGGCCGGAGACGTACGTGCCGTCGCCCTGTTTGGGCACCAGGATGCGCATGGCGGTGAGCGCGCGCACGGCCTCGCGCAGCGAGTTGCGGGACAGACCCAGCTGCTCGGCGAGGTCCGCCTCGTTGGGCAGGCGCGAACCCGGTTCCAGACGTCCCGTCACGATCATCTGTTTGATCTTTGCGATCGCCAGATCGGTCACGGCCGTTGGAGACGCCTTGCGGGCGCCGTTGTTCGGGCGTTCTGGCATGCTTCAGCGACCTCCTTTCGCTCGCGGGGAGTCTGTGTGGGCAAGGGGGAGCAGCCCGCGCGGTACGAGCACCCGGCGCAGGCGATGCACGGGGGCGGTGCGCCACGCGGGCTGCGGTGCCGGATCGTCGGGGGGTCAGTCCTGTTGCTCGCCGGAGGTGAAGCGGGAGACGATCAGGGCGAGGATGATGATCACGCCGTTGAGGAACTGGTTCCACAGCGGCGGCACCCCGGCCAGGGTCATGACGTTGACGACGAGTTGGAGGGTGAGCACACCGGTGAGGGCGCCGAAGAGCGTCCCGCGCCCGCCGTTGAGGCTGACTCCGCCGATGACGGTGGCGGCGAACACCTGGAAGATCCATCCGTTGCCCTGGTCGGCGGAGATCGAACCGTAGTGGCCGGTGTAGAGGATGCCGGCGAAGGCGGCCAGCACCCCGCCGAGGACCAGGACGGTCCAGGTGATCCGGTCGACCCGGATGCCGGCGGCGCGGGCCGCCTCGGCGTTGCCGCCGATCGCGTACAGGGCACGGCCGTGGCGCAGCCAGGCGAGTGCCGACCCGCCGACCAGGAACAGCAGGCCGCAGATCCAGATCGCGGCGGGGATGCCCAGCCAGGAGGCGCCGCCGAGGTAGCGGAAGGAGTCGGGCAGGTTGACGATCGACTGGCCCTGAGATACGGCGACCTGGAGGCCGCGTAGCAGGGTCAGCGCGCCGAGGGTGACGATGAAGCCGTTGAGGCGCAGCTTGAGGATCAGGAAGCCGTTGACCGCTCCGATGAGTGCGCCGATCAGCAGGCAGAGTGGAATGGCGGCCCAGCCGGGGAAGAGGCCGAGGCCGTTGAAGCGCGCGCCGTGGTCGGGAAGCACGAGCCACACCGCGATGACGGGGGCGACGCCGATGGTGGACTCCAGGGAGAGGTCCATCCGTCCGGCGATCAGGATCAGGGCCTCGGCGAGCACCAGCACGCTGAGTTCGGTGGCCTGCTGGCCGACTCCGAGCAGGTTGTCCGTGGTCAGGAAGGCGGGTGAGACGGCGAAGCCGATGATGCCCAGTACGAGCAGGACCGGCAGCAGGGACAGGTCGCGGTAGCGGGCGAGGTCGAAGCGGCGGCGCGATGCCGTGGCGGCGGTGGGCGCGTTGAGTTCAGTGGCGGCCATGGCCTTCCTTCGTGTCAGGGGAGTCGGCCATGCCTTCCATGGCGGCGACCAGTTGTTCGTCGCTCCAGCCGCGGTCGAACTCCGCGACGATCCGGCCGTGGAACATCGCCACGACGCGGTCGCAGACCCGCAGGTCGTCGAGTTCGTCCGAGACGATCAACGCCGTCTTCCCGCTGTCTGCGACCTGGCGGATGGTGCCGAGCAGGGACTCCTTGGACTTGACGTCGACGCCGTTGGTCGGGCGGATGGCGACCAGGACGTGGGGCCGGGTGGCGAGCGCCCGGGCGATGACGACCTTCTGCTGGTTGCCGCCGGACAGCGCGGAGACCGGGGTGGTGGGGCCGGGCGTCTTGATGTCGAGATCGGCGATCATCCGCTCGGCGAAGGCCCGAGTGCGCGAGGGCAGTACTGTTCCGTACGGTCCGAGCTGGTCGGAGACGGTCAGGGTGGCGTTCTCGGCGACGCTGCGCTGGGGGACCAGGCCCTGGATGTGCCGGTCCTCGGGGACGAGGCCCACCCCGGCGGCGAGCGCGGCGGGTACCCGTCCGGTGCGCACCGGACGGCCCGCGACACTGATCCGGCCGGCGCGCGGGCGGTGCAGGCCGGCGATGGTCTCCCCGAATTGGACGTTGCCGCTGGTGGTGGCGCCGGCCAGCCCGACGACCTCGCCGGCCCGGGCGAGCAGGGTCACGTCCCGGTAGGCGCCGGGCAGTTCGAGGCGGTCGACGTCGAGCAGCGCAGCGGCGTCGGCGGTGGGCCCGGGACCGGTCGGTGCGGGGCCGGTGCTCACCGTCGCGGCCTCTCCGGTCATCGCCTCGACCAGCGCGTGTCGGCCGAGTTCGGCGACCGGGGCGGTGACGATGTGTCGGGCGTCGCGGTAGACGGTGACCGTGCTGCAGAGGTCGTAGACCTCCTGGAGATGGTGCGAGATGAAGAGGAAGGCGACACCCTGGGCCTGGAGTTCCCGCAGCTTGGCGAAGAGCCGGTCGATGCCGCGGGCGTCGAGCTTCGCTGTGGGCTCGTCCAGGATGATGAACCGGGCGCCGAAGGAGAGGGCCCGGGCGATCTCGATGAACTGCCGCTGCTCGACGGTCAGTTCCTCGGCGCGGGCGGTGGGGTCGACCTCGACGCCGTACTCGCCGAGCAGGTCGGCGGCGCGCAGGCGCAGCTGTCGCCAGCTGATCGGGCGCAGCGATCGGAGGCTCTGCCGGTCCAGGCTGTGTCTGTTCAAGAACAGGTTCTCGGCGACGGTGAGGGCCGGGATGACGGTGGAGCGCTGGTAGACGCAAGCCACCCGGGAACACCAGGCGTCGGTGTCGCCGGGCGCCGGGGCGGGTTCGCCGTTGAAGCGCAGGGTGCCGGTGTCGGGGGCCTGCAGGCCGGTCAGGATCGAGACGAGGGTGGACTTCCCCGCGCCGTTGCGGCCGACCAGGGCGTGGGACTCGCCGGCCTGGACCGAGATGCGGGCGTCGCTCAGCGCGACGGTGGCGCCGAAGTGCTTACTGATCCCATCGGCCTCGACGACCGGGCTCCTGGGGGGACCGGAGTCCGCCATGGCGGGTGTCCTTTCCGCTGGATGGGTCGGTGGGCGGCGGTGACGCGCCGTCGGGCCGGGCGCCGGTCCGCCGCCCACGGGTGGACCGGGGTCACTTGCCGACGTTGTTGCCCCACAGGGCCTTGTCGTCGACGTTGTCCTTGGTGACCAGCGGCGCGGGCAGCTGGTCCTCCAGGCCGTTGGGCAGGGAGATGATGGTCGAGCCGTGGTCGGTCGGGCCGGCCTGGAAGGTCTTGCCCTCGGCGGCCGCCTGCGCGTAGTACAAGGCGTACTTGGCGTAGAGGTCGGCGGGCTGGGAGACGGTGGCGTCGATGTCGCCCTTGCGGATGGCGTCGAACTCCTGCGGGATCCCGTCGTTGGAGACGACCGCGATGTGGCCCGGCTGCCCGGCGGGCTTGAGCAGGCCCTTCTGCTGGAGGAGGGCGATCGTGGGCTGCAGGAACACACCGCCGGCCTGCAGGTAGATGCCGCCGAGGTCGGCGTTGGCGGCCAGGGTGGACTGGAGCTTGGCGGAGGCGACGTCGCCCTTCCAGTCGGTGGCCAGCTCGATCACCTGGATGCCGGGGAACTTCTCCTTCATGCAGGCGGCGAAGGCTTCGGAACGGTCGCGCCCGTTGACCGAACTGAGGGCCCCCTGGAGTTCGGCGACCTTGCCCTTGCCACCGAGCTGCTGCCCGAGGAACTCGCAGGCCTTGGTGCCGTAGGCCTTGTTGTCGGCGCGGACGACCATGTAGACGTCGCCCTTGTCGGGGCGGGTGTCGACGCTGACGACCGGGATCTTCTTGGCAGACAGCTGGTCGAGGGTGGAGGCGATCGCGCCGGTGTCCTGCGGGGCCATCACCACAGCCTTCGCTCCGGTGTTCTGGAAGACCTGGACGTTGGCGACCAGCTTGGTCACGTCGTTCTGCGAGTTGCTCACCGGCAGGGTGTTCAGGCCCTCGGCGGAGGCGTCCTGCTTGACGTACTGCGCGTAGGAGTTCCAGAAGTCCGAGTCCGCGCGGGGCAGGTCGACGCCGATCGCCGGCTTGCCGGCGGCGGAACCGCCCGAGGAAGCGCTGCCGCGGTTGCATGCGGTGCCGAGGCCCAGCAGGAGGACCGCCGTGGCGGCCGCGGCCACGGTCCGAGAGGTACGAGGCTTCACAGTGACGTTCTCCTTGGATGGGTGTCCGGGGCGCGTGGGTGCGGGCGAGCGGGGGCGCTCGGCTCGGCGGGACGGGCGATGCCCTCGAGTGGGGGAGGAGGCGTCGGCCCGCCCCTGTGGCCCTCCCAACGGAAGGGTGGGCCGGCACCTGCTGGATGCGGTCGGGTCGGGGCGGTCCCAGCCGCGGGCCTTTGCCACCTTCGACACCCACATAATCATCGGATGGCTGATGGGCAAGAGGAGACTACGAGCTTGTCGCTGGGGCGACAAGACCGGACCTCGGATGATTCCAAAACGTGACGTTCGGTCCGGGATTGAGCGCCTTCTGCGCGGCCTGGCCTGGAAGTTGGCCTTGATCACCACGAGCAACGGGAAAACGTCGGAGGACTTCTTGTGCTTCCTGTGGAGCATCCGTATGGTTCAAGCACCTCCGATTCATCCGATGTATGGCCGGAGGGGGAATGCTCCCTTCAGCGTCGAGAGGCATGACATGAAGCTGCTGCGCGTCGGAGCCCCGGGCGAGGAGGTTCCGGCCGTCCAGGACGCGGACGGACGCACCTTCGCCCTGTCGTCGGTGACCGATGACATCGACGGGGCGTTCCTCGCCTCCGGCGGCGTCGAGCGGGTCCGCCAGGCGCTCGCCGCGGGGACCCTCCCTCCGTTCGACGTCGCCGACCGCCGCATCGGTTCACCGGTGGCGCGCCCCGGCAAAGTGGTCTGCATCGGGTTGAACTACCGCGACCACGCGGAGGAGACAGGTGCACCGGTCCCCGAACGCCCGGTGGTGTTCATGAAGGACCCGTCCACGGTGATCGGCCCCCGCGACACCGTGCTGATCCCGCGCGGATCGGCGAAGACCGACTGGGAGGTGGAACTCGCGGTCGTCGTCGGCGAGCGGGCCCGCTACCTCGCCGACCGCGCGGAGGCCGCGCGGTGCATCGCCGGCTACGCGATCAGCAACGACGTCTCGGAGCGGGAGTTCCAGCTGGAGTTCTCGTCGCAGTGGGACCTCGGCAAGTCGTGTGAGACCTTCAACCCGCTGGGTCCCTGGCTGGTCACCCCGGACGAGGTCGGTGACCCGCAGTCACTCGGGCTCCGGCTGGACGTCAACGGTGCGCGCCGGCAGGACGGCCACACCGAGAACATGATCTTCGATGTCCCGTACCTGGTCTGGTACCTGAGTCAGTTCCTGGTCCTCAATCCGGGTGACGTCATCAACACGGGGACCCCCGCCGGCGTGGCCCTCGGGCTGCCGGGCAACCCCTACCTGCGCACCGGCGACATCGTGGAGCTCTCGATCGACCGCCTCGGCAGCCAGCGCCAGACGTTCATCAACGCGTGAAAGGCACCTCCTTGTCCGCAGACACCGCGCGGATCGTCGCCGTCGACACGTACGACATCCGCTTCCCGACCTCGCGCGAGCTGGACGGCTCCGACGCGATGAACCCCGATCCGGACTACTCCGCCGCCTACCTGATCCTGCGCACCTCCGCGGAGGGCTTGGAGGGCCACGGCTTCACCTTCACCATCGGACGGGGCAACGACGTCCAGGTGGCCGCCATCGAGGCGCTGCGCGAACACGTCGTCGGCCGCTCCGTCGCCGAGCTGTGCGCCGACCCGGCCTCGCTGCACCGGGACCTGATCGGTGACAGCCAACTGCGCTGGCTGGGGCCCGAGAAGGGCGTGATGCACATGGCCATCGGCGCCGTGGTCAACGCTGCCTGGGACCTCGCGGCCAAGCGCGAGGGCAAGCCGCTGTGGCAGTTCCTCGCGGACGCCGACCCGCAATGGCTGGTCTCCCAGGTCGACTTCCGCTACATCGCCGACGCGATCAGCCCCGAACGGGCACTGGAACTTCTGCGCCGGGGCAAGGACGGCGCCGCCCAGCGCACCGCCGAACTGCTGCGCCGCGGCTATCCCGCGTACACCACCTCGCCCGGCTGGCTCGGCTACTCCGACGAGAAGCTCACCCGGCTCGCCCGTCAGGCCGTCGCCGACGGCTTCCGGCAGATCAAGCTCAAGGTCGGTGCGGACCTGGAGGACGACGTCCGCCGCTGCCGCACCGCGCGGGCGGCCGTCGGTCCCGACATCCGGATGGCGATCGACGCCAACCAGCGCTGGGGAGTCGAGCAGGCCGTCACCTGGACCACGGCGCTCGCGGAGTTCGACCCGTACTGGATCGAGGAGCCGACCAGCCCGGACGACGTCCTCGGGCACGCCGCGATCCGTCGGCAGGTCGCCCCGATCCGGGTGGCCACGGGCGAGCACGTCCAGAACCGCATCGTCTTCAAGCAACTCCTCCAGGCCGGTGCCGTCGACATCGTGCAGATCGACGCCGCCCGTGTCGGCGGTGTCAACGAGAACCTCGCCATCCTGCTGCTCGCCGCCCACTACGGCGTCCCGGTCTGCCCGCACGCCGGCGGCGTCGGCCTGTGCGAACTCGTCCAGCACCTCTCGATGTTCGACTACGCGGCGCTCTCCGGCACCACGGAGGACCGGGTCATCGAGTACGTCGACCACCTCCACCAGCACTTCCTCGACCCGGTGGTCGTCGACGACGGCCACTACCGCGCTCCCACCGCGCCGGGCTTCTCCGCCGCCATGCACGGTGCCTCCATCGAGACCTACCGCTACCCGGACGGGGACTTCTGGACGGCGGACCTGGCCGCGCGCCGCGCGGACGAGCAGCAGGAGGTGCGGGCATGACCATCGACCTCGACGGGCTCACGGCCCTGGTCACCGGCGGAGCGTCCGGCATCGGGCTCGCCACCGCGACCCTGCTCGCCGGAGGCGGCGCCCGCGTCGCCGTCCTCGACCTCGACCCGCGCGCGGTGGAACCGCCGCTGACCGGCTTCACCGCCGACATCGCCGACGACGCCTCGGTCCGCACTGCGGTCGAGGACGCGGCAGGGGCGCTCGGCGGGATCGACATCCTGGTCAACAACGCCGGCATCGGCGCTGCCGGGACGGTCGAGGACAACCCGGACGAGCAGTGGCACCGGGTGCTCGACGTGAACGTCGTGGGCATCGTCCGCACCACCCGCGCCGCCCTGCCGTACCTGCGCCGCTCCCAGCACGCCTCCGTGGTCAACACCTGCTCGATCGCCGCCACCGCCGGCCTGCCTCAGCGCGCGCTCTACTCGGCCAGCAAGGGAGCCGTGCTCTCGCTCACCCTGGCCATGGCCGCCGACCACGTCCGCGAGGGCATCCGGGTCAACTGCGTCAACCCCGGTACGGTCGACACTCCGTGGGTCGGCCGGCTGCTCGACGCCGCCGACGACCCGGCCGCCGAACGCGCGGCCCTCGACGCCCGCCAGCCGCACGGCCGCCTGGTCACCGCCGACGAGGTCGCCGCCGCCATCGCCTACCTCGCCTCGCCCGCCGCCGCCTCCGTGACCGGCACCGCACTCGCCGTGGACGGCGGCATGTCCGGTCTGCGACTGCGCCCGGCCGCCCGGTGAGGGGCACGACGATGCACCGTGCACCTCTCGGGCGTAGCGGCGCCACGGTCACCCGGCTCTCCTTCGGTGCCGCAGGGATCGGCAACCTCTTCTCCCCTGTTCCGGACGAGGCCGCAGCGGGCGCCGTCGAGGCGGCGTGGGCAGCCGGCATCCGTTCCTTCGACACCGCGCCGCACTACGGGCTGGGCTTGTCCGAGCGCAGGCTCGGCGCCGCCCTGCGCCGGTACCCGCGCGAGGAGTTCACCGTCGCCACCAAGGTCGGCAGGCTGCTCGTGCCCACGACGCCCGTCGACGGGGACGACCGGGCGAACGGCTTCGCCGTCGCCGCGACCCACCGGCGGGTCTGGGACTTCACCACGGACGGCGTACGACGCTCGATCGAGGCCAGCCTGGAGCGGCTCGGGCTGGACCGGATCGACATCGTGCACCTGCACGATCCGGACGACCACTACGACGAGGCCCTCGGCCAGGCCTATCCGGCCCTGGAGCGACTGCGCGCCGAAGGAGTCGTCCGGGCGATCGGGGTGGGCATGAACCAGTCCGCGATGCTGACCCGGTTCGTCCGCGACACCGACGTCGACGCCGTACTGCTGGCCGGACGGTACACCCTGCTCGACCAGGGGGCCGTGGCCGACCTGCTGCCCGAGGCGGCCGCGCGCGGTGTCTCGGTGATCGTCGGAGGGGTCTTCAACTCCGGTGTACTGGCCGCGCCCAGCCCCGGCGCCACCTTCGACTACGCGGCCGCGCCGGCCGCGCTGATCGACCGGGCGCTGCGGATGCAGGCGGTCTGCCGACGCCACGGCGTGCCGCTGCGCGCGGCGGCGGTCCGCTTCGCCCTCGCGCCGCAGGCCGTCACGGGCGTGCTGATCGGAGCCCGCTCGGCCGAGGAGGTCACCGATGCGGCCCACCTGCTGGAGCTGGACATCCCGGAAGCCCTCTGGTCGGAGTTGACGGCTGAAGGTCTGCTGCCCGGTGGGCTTCCCCTTCCCGAGGCAGGTTAGCCATGCGCATCGCCCTGTTCATCACCTGTATCAACGACTCGTTCTACCCCGGCACCGGTCGGGCCGTCGTCACCGTACTGGAGCGACTCGGCCACACCGTCGAGTTCCCGCAGGAGCAGACCTGCTGCGGGCAGATGCACTTCAACACCGGCTACCGCCCCGAAGCGCTACCCCTGGTCAACCGCTTCGCTCGCACCTTCGCCCCGTACGACGCCGTGGTCACTCCGTCCGCGTCCTGCGCCGGAATGGTCCGCGAGAACCATCTCACCGTCGCCGAGCAGCACGGCAGCCCCGCGCTCGGTCGTCAGATCGCCGAACTCGCCCCGAAGGTCCACGAGTTCACCGAATTCCTGACCGACGTGCTCGATGTCACCGACGTCGGCGCCCGCTTCCCGTACCGCGTCACGTACCACCCCACCTGCCACTCCCTTCGCGGCCTGCGCCTCGGCGACCGGCCACAGCAGCTGCTGCGGGCCGTACGGGGCCTGGAACTCGTCGATCTGCCCGCCGCCGACTCGTGCTGCGGCTTCGGCGGCACATTCGCGGTCAAGAACGCCGACACCTCCGCCGCGATGCTCGCCGACAAGACCGCGGGGGTCCGCTCGACCGGCGCCGAAGTACTGTGCGCCGCCGACAACTCCTGCCTGATGCACATCGGTGGTGGCCTGTCCCGTCAGGGCGCGGGCGTGCGCACCATGCACCTGGCCGAGATCCTCGCCGCCACCGAAGGAGACCCACGATGAACACCCCCGAGAGCCGGGGCGTGGTGTGGCTCGACTCACCGTCTTTCCCCGAGGCCGCCCGTGACGCCCTGAAGAACGCCCAGCTGCGCGGCAACCTGAAGCGGGCCACCACCACCATCCGTGACAAGCGCCTCCAGGCGGCCGGCGAGCTGGAGGACTGGGAGCAGCTGCGCGAGGCCGCCGAGGCGATCAAGAAGCGCACCACCCGTCACCTCGACCGGTACCTGGTGCAGTTGGAGGAGACGCTCACCGCCGCAGGCGGCACCGTACACTGGGCGACCGGCGCCGCCGACGCCAACCGGATCGTCACCGAGCTGATCCGGGCCACCGGAGAGCGGGAGGTCGTCAAGGTCAAGTCGATGACCACCCAGGAGATCGGTCTGAACGAACACCTCGCCGAGGCCGGCATCACCGCGTACGAGACGGACCTCGCCGAGCTCATCGTGCAGTTGGGGGACGACCGGCCCTCCCACATCCTCGTTCCGGCGATCCACCGCAACCGGACCGAGATCCGCGACATCTTCAACGCCGCGATGGGCCGGTGGGGCCGCCCCGCCCCCGACCGGCTGACGGACGACCCCCGCGACCTCGCCGAGGCCGCGCGACTGCACCTTCGGGAGAAGTTCCTCACCGCCAAGGTCGCCGTCTCCGGCGCCAACTTCGCGATCGCCGACACCGGCACGGTGGGCGTCGTCGAGTCCGAGGGCAACGGCCGGATGTGCCTCACCCTCCCGCGCACCCTCATCACCGTCATGGGCATCGAGAAGGTCCTGCCCACCTGGACCGACCTGGAGGTGTTCCTCCAGCTCCTGCCCCGCTCCTCCACCGGCGAGCGGATGAACCCCTACACCTCCACCTGGACCGGCACCACCGAGGGCGACGGCCCGCAGGAGTTCCACCTCGTGCTGCTCGACAACGGCCGCACCGGCACGCTCGCCGACACCGTGGGCCGACAGGCCCTCGCCTGCATCCGCTGCTCCGCGTGCCTCAATGTCTGCCCGGTCTACGAGCGGACCGGAGGCCACGCCTACGGCTCGGTGTACCCCGGCCCGATCGGCGCCGTCCTGACCCCCCAACTCGTGGGAGTGGGCGGCGACACCAGGAATGCGGCCGCCACCCTGCCGTTCGCCTCCACCCTGTGCGGCGCCTGCTACGACGCCTGCCCCGTCAGGATCAACATTCCGGAGCTGCTGGCGCACCTGCGCGCCGAGGTGGTCGAGAGCAAGCGGGCCTCCCGGCGGGTCCCGAGCGCCGAGGCGTTGTTGATGAAGGCGGCCGCCACCGTCCTGGACAGCCCGGCCCTCCTGGCCGGCGCCCAGAAGGTGGGCGCGCTCGCCGCCAGAGCGCTGAGCCGGGACGGCCGCATCGGACGCCTTCCCGGTCCCCTGAGCGGGTGGTCCGACACCCGCGACACCCCCGTACCGCCTGCGGAGTCCTTCCGCAGCTGGTGGCGCGAGAACCGGGAAGGTGCCGAATGAGCAGCCGAGAGACGACCCTGAGCCGCATCCGCGCCGCACTCGCCGACGTTCCGGCCGACGAGCAGCCCGCCGACGTCGCGGTACCCCGCGGCTACCGGCGCAGCCACGTCCGCGCGGGCCAGGACGTCGTCGCCCTGTTCACCGAACGCGTCGGCGACTACCGGGCGACGGTCGTCCTGGCGGATCCGGCCGGTGTCCCGGGCGCGATAGCCGCCGCGCTCACGGCGCGCGGGGTCCGCCGCCTGGCGCTGCCGAGCGGATTCCCGGCCGAACTCCTGCCGCCCGGCGACTGGCAGTGGCACCCCGAGCCGCTGGACGTCCCCGCCCTCGACACCCTGGACGGCGCGCTCACCCTCGCCGCGGCCGGCATCGCCGTCACGGGCACCATCGTCCTGGACGCCGGGCCGGGCCAGGGCCGACGGGCCCTCACCCTGATCCCCGACCACCACCTGTGCGTCCTGCGCGCCGAGCAGATCCACGGCGACGTCCCCGACGCGCTCGCGCAGCTCGATCCGGTACGCCCGCTGACGTTCGTCTCCGGCCCGTCCGCCACCAGCGACATCGAACTCGACCGGGTCGAAGGCGTCCACGGCCCGCGCACACTGGACGTCATCGTCGTCATCGAGGAACAGTCATGAGGAGACCAGCTGTGAGAGTGGCCCTGCACACCCGCCTGCGCCCCGACCGGATCGCCGAGTACGAGGCCGCCCACCGAGAGGTGCCCGCCGAACTGGTCCGCGCGATCCGGGCGGCCGGCGCGACCTCGTGGACCATCTGGCGCAGCGGCACCGAGCTCTTCCACCTGGTGGAGTGTGAGGACTACCCACGGCTGCTGGCCGAGTTGGCGCACCTGCCCGCCAATGTCGTATGGCAGTCCCGCATGGCGGAGCTGCTGGAAACCGTCCACGACTACTCGCCGGAGGGCGCCGCGGCCGGCCTGCCGAAGGTGTGGGAGCTGTGACCGGGCGCCGCATCATCGACGCCCACCACCACGTCTGGGACCTCGCGGTCCGGCCCCAGCCCTGGATCGCGGGCGATGCGCTGAAACCCCTGGCCCGCTCCTTCTCGGTCACCGACCTCGAACCGCAGGCCCGCGCGGCAGGAGTTACGGCCACCGTGGTGGTGCAGACCGTCTGCGTGCCGGAGGAGACCCCGGAGCTGCTGGCCCTCGCGGCCGAGGACGGTCCGGTGGCCGGAGTGGTCGGCTGGACGGACCTGACGGCCCCTGATGTGGCCTCCGCCCTGGCCGCGCTCCGCGAGTCACGGGGCGGGGACCGCCTGGTCGGCATCCGCCACCAGGTCCAGGAGGAGTCCGACCCACGGTGGCTGCTGCGCACCGACGTACGGCGCGGCCTGCACGCCGTCGCCGAGGCGGGTCTCGTCTACGACCTCGTGGTCAAGCCGCACCAGCTGCGCGCGGCCGCCGCAGCCGCGGCCGGGCTGCCCGGTCTGACGTTCGTCCTGGACCACCTGGGCAAGCCCCCGATCGCCTCGGGGACACTCGACGCCTGGGCAGCCGACCTCCGCGCGCTGACAGCCCTGCCGAACACGGTCTGCAAGCTCTCCGGCCTGGTCACCGAGGCGACGCCCGGCTCCTGGACGGTCGAGGACCTGCGGCCGTGCGCGGAGACGGCCTTCGACGCCTTCGGCCCGCACCGCCTGCTGTTCGGCTCCGACTGGCCGGTCTCCACCCTGGAGGCCGGGTACGGGGAGATCGTCGGGATCGCAGACCGGCTCACCGAGGGGCTGAGTGCGGACGAGAAGGAAGCGGTCTTCCAGCGCAACGCCGCCCGCGTCTACCGGCTGACCCAGTAACCGCTCGTCTGGGCCCGGCGCAGCCACTGCGCCACCCCGGTGATGTGGACGGTGGCCACCGCTCGGGCGGCCTCCACGTCGTGTGCGGCGATTGCGTCCAGGAGTGCCCGGTGCTCCGCGATGGTCTGCGCCACGGCGGACTCCTGGGTCAACCCGCGCCAGATCCGGGCACGGGCCGTCCGAGCGGCCAAGGAGTCGATGAGCGAGCTGAGAACGCTGTTGCCGGCCGCCGCGGCGATCCGGGCGTGGAACTCCAGGTCGGCGGCGACCAGCGCCTCCACCGCGGGGTTGTCACCGAGGTCGTCCAGGTTGCTGCGGAGCTCGGCCACCTGGTCATCGGTCATCCGCTGAGCGGCCAGCGCTGCTGCCGCCGGCTCCAGGATCGCCCGGACCTGGAGCAGTTCCAGCACCGACTCGTCGCGCTGCAGGTCCAGGATGAAGGTCAACGCCTCCAGCAGAAGGGCCGGCTCCAAGCTGCTCACATAGGTGCCGTCGCCCTGCCGGACGTCCAGCACGTTCAGCAGCGACAGTGCCTTGACCGCCTCGCGGAGCGAGCTGCGGGAAAGACCGAGCTCCGCGGCCAGGTCGGGCTCCTTGGGCAGCCGGGCGCCAGGCTTGAGGGTTCCGGAGAGGATCATCGCCTTGATCTTCTCGATGGCCTCATCGGTGACAGCCACGTCCGAGCCTTCCACTGGTCCGATGTTTGACCAGTAAGTATGCACCCAGCCGGCGGATCGGGATCCGGTGAGCCGGTCAGCGGGGCGAGACCTCCGGCGGGCTCTACCCCGGTTTGTGGGCACCTCGACTTGGGTGCGTTTCTCGTTGAGTGATGTCGGCGAGGACGCCGTGTCCGGCGTGATGGCTGTCTCGTTGCGATGACTGGTTGATCAGCTGGCGCGGGAGGCGGGTCGGGTGAGCTGCGACGAGGTGCTGCGGCTGCTGCGGGAGAGGGAGGCGGCCTGCCGGGGCGAAGCGGAGCGACTGCGGTCCGAAGCGGAGCGGATCACGGCTCTGCTGGCGTTGTGCGAGGAGGAGTTGGCGCGCATCTCGACGGCGTGCGAGGTCGTCGGTGAGCTTCCGCGAACCGCACGGGTGACGGCTGCCACTGCTGGCGTGGTTCCGGCTCCGCGCCTGGGCGAGCGGCCGCCGAACACCGAGGACCGCGAGTGCCTGCTGGAGGTACTGGCCCGGTATGCCGGTCCGGTGCGCTGCCGGCAGGTGGTCGAGGATCTCGGCCTGGAGGTGACGGCCCGCCGGGTGGAGACGGTGCGGCACCGGCTGAAGAAGGCGGTCGCGGCGGGTGCGGTGGTGCAGACCCCGGGCGGCTTGTTCACCCTGGCGCGTGGCACGGTCGTGGCGGGCGGGTGAGCTTGGGCAAGAGGAAGGTCTTCTCCTCGTTGGCCGGGTTGAACCGCCTGACCGCGTAAGAAAGAAGACCTGGTGGCAGTCTACTCTCCCGAGCCCGCCGCAGCCGATGCCTTCACCGCCAGTCGTACCCGGATGGAGGAGATGCTCGCGCATCTGTCCGAACCGGCGATGATGGCCTGCACCCAGGAGCGGCTGGAGGACTACGTCACCACGGCGGGACGGGAGTTGCTGCGGCAGATGATGCAGGACCAGCTCGATGCCCGCGCCGCGGGGAGGTGACCGGCGCGGACGGGCGGACGCGCACCCGGGCCGAGCGCGGGCACCGGCGCTGGCTTGCCACCACCGTCGGGCGCGTGGAGGTGTCCCGGATCGCCTACCGGGCCCCGGCAGCGGCGAACCTGCACGTCGCGGACGCGGTGCTGTCGCTTCCCGTCCAGCTGTACTCCCGCCCGCTGCAGCGGGCGGTCGTCCACGAGGTGGCCTCCGGCTCCCTGCGCGCCGCCGCCCACGGCATCGAGCGCACCACCGGGCACAAGATCGGGACCCGACAGCTGATGGAGGTCTGCGTGCGGGCCGCCGCCGACATCGACGCCTTCTACACGGCTGCCGCCCATGGCGCCATCGATGCGGGACCGTGATCCGGCTATTGCGGGCGACCGTGGGCGTCAGGTCGATCCCGCAGTCGTAGTCGTCGGCGGGCAGCGGCCGAAGCCGGTCGCGCTCGGCCTCGAAGTCGAACCCGATCGAGGTCGGACGGCCGTGGATGTGCCTTGCGTCCTCCGCGACGTCGATCGCGGCCAGGCGCTCGTTCAGCTCCGCCAACGAGTCCACCTGCGGGGGCGGCACCAGGTGCTTCCTGCGGAACCGGCCGCCCTCGTGCTCGACGCCGCCCTTCTCGTGTGCCCCGGCCTCGCCAGGGGCGCAGTAGAAAGCCGAGAACTGGTACCACGACTTGAACGACGCCCACCTGGTCGACTCCAGCCGTGAGCGCCCGAACAGCACCTGTTTCACCGCGGGCTTCAAGTTGTCGTAGCGGATGTGCACCGACGGCACCCCGCCCAGCACGGTGAACGCCTCCGCGTGGCCTTCCAGGAACGCCTCCTGGGAGGCGGTGGCGTAGACCCGGTGGACGGCCTTGCCGGAGTATGACAGGCGCAGGGTGAACAGCACGCACTTGCGGCGCTGCCCGGCCAGGTCCAGCCAGAAGTCCGCGAAGTCGACCTCCGCCTCCTCCCCAGGCCGTTTCGCCTGCGGGACCACGCCCTCCAGGTGCCGCCGCCCCTCCAGGGCCTCCGCCTTGATCTCCGGACGCCGTCTGGTGACGTACTCCGACACCGTGGTCTGCCGTGCCAGCTCGAAGTCGTGCTCCGCGGCCAGGCGCTCCATGATCCGCACGATCGTGTGCTTCTGTTTCGGCGGCGCGTCCAGGTCCTCGCGCAGCATCGCGTCGATGAAGCCCTTCACCGGCTCCAGCACACTCGGACGCGGCGGCGGCGACTTCCGCTTCGGCGGCAAAGGCGACTCGATCGCCTGCCGCACCGTCCGCCGCGACACCTTGAACCGCGCGGCCAGCTCCCGCCCCGACAACCCCTGCTCACGATGGGCCCGGCGGATCCTCTCGAACAACACCTCACGCGACCTGTGCACCAGCGGTCTCCCTGACCTGGACCGTGATCAACAAGCACAGCGTGACGGCCAAACGGCCCACCACCCCCGATTACTCCGAAAGCGGCATGCGGCTGCGTTGTGCCCACGACAGCCACCGGTCCAGGGCGTCGACGGCTGCGCCGGCGTCCTGCTCGCGGGCGATGGCGAAGACCGTGCGCAGGCCTTCCTTGAGCAGGTAGGCGCGATGCAGCCGGGGGTCGGAGGTGGCGATCCAGGTCAGTTTGGCCTGCTGGCGGTCGGTGAGGTCCTCCGGGTTCTTCCACAGGGCGAAGCGGGAGTCCTTCAATGCCCGGGCGGTGCCGGCGTCCCGGGCCTGACGGCGGGCCCGGTTCCACGCCGCGCGGCGCTCGGCGTCCAGCGCCTCGGTGGCCCAGGCGACCACGTGGAACGGGTCCATCGCGCGTACCGCCTGCGGCGCGTGCGCGGCGACGGTGTCCGCGATCCACCGCGCGCCGTCGGCGGAGACGTGCGTCAGCTTCGCGGCCCGCTTCGGGCCGAGCGCGGTGAAGAAGGCCTCCGGGACGGCACGGCCGTGTCCGTCGGCCATCCACACCACCTGCCGGGTGTGGTGGTCGACCACCACGGTCATGTACCGCTGCCCCTTGCGGTAGGAGATCTCGTCGATGCCGATCCGGCGCAGGCCTGCCAGCCGGTCGAGACCGGCATCGCGGTCGGCCACGAACCGCTCCACGATCGCTCCGACCGTGCGCCGGGAAGTGCGCATCAGCTGCGCGACCGCGGACTTGGAGCACTGCCGTGGCAGCCCTGACCGGCCCGGGGCCCGCGTGAGACCGCCAGCACGGCGCAGCGGCCCGCACCCGCCCCGGCGACGGCGCTTTGCGACGCGGGCGGCCCAGGCGTACCGACGCAGCCCGCCAGGTCCCTTCCGCGGCGCCCTGCACTTCCTGGACGCGAGCTCTCCGCCGACCTTCGCCGCCGAGTACCGTCTGTTCCTCCTCGACGGACAGATCAGAGCAGATGCGCCAGGACGGCACGGACCAGGTGCTGGGGCGTAACTATCGCCCGGGCTTGCTCCTCCGGGATGTCCATGCCGAATGCGCTCTCCACAGCCATGACGATTTCCACCATGTCCAGCTCGTCCGCGCCCAACTCGTCGACGAGTCCCTCGTCCGGGCCTATGTCGTCCGGGTCGATCCCGAGTTGCTCGCCGATGATGGCCTTCACCTGATCCACGGTCTCCAGGATCACGTCGTTGCGAGCTGGCAACGCGACGATCCCGGCGCGCAGTTCCTCCGACGCGGCGAGCAGGTCCCCGTAGGCTCCGGGGTCGGCCGCGGCAAGCGCGCGGTGGAGAGCGAGGGATTCGTCGATGGCGGCGAGACTGGGCCGACGCCGCCCCTGCGTGGCGAGGGCACGGGCGAGGTGGTGCAGGTTCCTGGCAAGTTCCGCTCGGTGGCGGCCGGGGAAGCGCTCGGCCAGGTCCCGGAAGACGTCGACCGCGCGGATCGCCGTCTGCAGGGCATCGTACGGCTGGTTCAGGTCGGTCAGCCGCATGAACCTCCGGTCGAGTGCGGTCCCGAGTTCCGCCTGGTAGGCGTCGGGGTAGTCCTCCGCCAAGCGCTCGAACATCGTGATGGCCTCGTCGGCGGCTGCCAGTGCCTCTTGGATCCGCCCGACGGCGGTCAGCCTGGCCGAGAGGTTGGAGACGAACCGCGCCAGGATTGGCAGATAGGTACCGCGGGGATGTCCCTGGTCCAGCACCCGGTAGGTGGCAACGCAATCCTCGGCCGCAGCCAGCGCCTCCTCGGTCCTCCCGAGCGCCCCCAACTCCACGGCCATGTTCCCGAGGACCATCGCGAGGTCCGGAAGGTGGGCATCCGGGCGGCGCTCGGCCATCGGCCGGAGACTGGCAAGTGCGCTTTCCAGCGCGGCGAGCGACTCCTGCCGCCGTCCCACCGCCGCGAGTCTGGCCCCGTGATTGGCCGTGATCCTGGCAAGCTCGGGGAGGTACTTCTCGGGATCGGAATCAACCAGAAGACGATAGTCGAACAGCGACTGCTCGACCGCTTCCAGCGCCTCCCGATGCCGGCCCATAACGGACAGTCGGGCGGAGAGGTTGTTAAGCGCCATCGCGTGGCCGTCGAAGGATTCGAGGAGCAGCTCCGCCGTGCTGAGCCGGCCCTCCTCGGACCGGGAGAGGTGAGCGGACAGGTCCTCCGCCGCGGCGTTGTTGGGGAAGATCTCCGAGAACAGCGCCCCGGTGAGCTGGCTGCGGATCCGTACCGAGGTCTCGATCGCCGCGAGGGCCTCCTCGTGCCGTCCGAAGTCGCTGTATCGGTTTGACAGGTTGTTGAGAGCCTTGGCGTAGTCGCGCAGGTGCGATGGGTCGCTCATGGCCAGCGTTCGGCTGACCTCGACGGCCTCCTCCACGGCGGCCAGTGCCTCCTCGTGCCGTCCCACGTTGCTGAGCCTGTTGGACTGCTCGATCAAGGCGTTGGCAAGGAGCGGCAGCCGGTTCGGGTTGCCCGGGGGGATGTTGCGCGTGCGGTTCGCGAGCAGCGTGGCGGCCCTCGCCACCCAGGCCGCGAGGCGCTGGGTGGATTCCGGGACCCAGTCGACAAGGCGTCGCAGTTCGTCCAGCGCGAGCTGGTCACCGGTGATGCGGTCAAATGCCGCCAGCAGCGGGCCGGGGTGCTCGGTCTGGATGGCGACGTCGATGAGTTGCGGAACGAACCTGGTGCCGTTCCGCACGCAGAGACCGGTCAGTCGGTCGTCCAGGCGACCGCGGACCTCGGGGTAGGCCGCGGCCCGGCTGTAGACGGTCAGCAGCTGTGCGACCTGCAGGTCGTCCGCCCCCTGCACCAGGTTCTCCGCCAGTTCCGGGTCCTTCTCGAGCCGCAGCCCGACGAACCGCTCGGCCAGCCGGTCGGGATAGAGGCTTCCCCACAGACGGCCGGAGTCCAGCGACGGGAAGATCGCCACCAGCCAGAGCGCGACGGCCTCCCGTCGGTCGCGTGGCAGTTCGGCCAGCCGGGCCAAGCGCCGCAGGGTGGCCTCCGCCTGCGCGCCGTCGGAGGCACCGACGAGCAGGGCTGCGGTGACCGCGTCGTGCAGGGTGGCCTCGAGTATCCCGGTCAGGCCTTCGGAGCCGGCCGTTCGCGTCCAGTAGCGGGTCTCGTGGCCGAGCAGTCGTTCTTCCACGCTCGGGCGCGGCGCGGTCGTGAGGGAACCGGGCCAATCGGCCTCGTCGAGCAGGTCGGCAAGGGCCGTCATCTGCAGGGTCAGCGCATTTCCCAGGCCTTCTCGGGTGAGCTGCGGAACGGGGAGCTTGGCGGCCACGCGCGGCCAGTTGTGGTGCTCGTAGCCCTTGACCCGCGAGAGGCTTCCAGCGAAGGCCGTCGCCGCGTCCTGGTAGGCCTTCAACCGGTCCGGTGGGTCGGGATCGAGCGGGGGGAGGGCGACGTCCGGGGTGCCCTCCAGGTAGCTCTCCGTGATGCTGGTGAGGTTCTTCGCCCGGCTCCACCAGTCACCGGCCGTCCGGGCCAGCAGCAGGACCTTGAACGGGCTGCCGCCGCCGTGCTCGGCGGCGGCCTCCACCAGTCCGGCGATCTGGTCGGTGCGCGTCTCCGCATAGTCGACGACGATCAGGAGCGGCTTGGCGGCGCGTCTCAAGCCCCGGAGCTCTGCTGCGGTGGCCCCTGCGCGCAGCCACAGCACGGCCCATTTCTCCTCGGCGAGGGTACCGGCAAGATGGCGGGCGATTCTGGTCTTGCCTTGGCCGCCGGGCCCGTGCAGCAGCCAGGCGCCGAACCCGCCCAGGCCGCACCAGGCCCTCAACTGGTCCATCAGCTCGACCCGGCCGCGGAACGGGACCGTCTGCCGGTCCGCCGTGAGCAGCGCCGCCGGTGAGGCCGGACCCTTGTTGAGGGTGGGCTCCACGGCGGCCAGGTCCTGGAACTCCACTGCTTCCAGTTGCGGTCGTCCCCCACCGTGGGTGGCCAGGGCGGCACGGAACGAATCGTCGTGGTGAAGCACGTAGGCAGGGACGACCTTCAGCGCAACGCGTTCGGAGTGCGCCGACTCCGCGAGGACCACACCGGTCAGCAACCGGTCGCAGAACATCGCACCGCCCGACAGCCCTCCCCAGGGTGAGGTGGCGTCGGACGGCCAGCTCGGCGGGTGCGCACGCAGGTCCATGACGTAGTGGTTGTTGACGAAGCCAGTGCCGGGGTTGAGAAGACCGCGCTGCTGACTGGCCTCGACCGCCGTGCCGCGCCGCTGGATCAGCTCGGGCACGCCCCAGGTCTCGCATTCCTGGCCGGGCCGCGTGGTCGCGAGTCGCCCCCAGCGCACATCCGGTCCCGACGGCGGCCGCCAGCCGGCGTCGGTCACCACGACCAGAGCGGCGTCGTCGATGTCGCCCGGTGTCCCGCACCACACGCTCTCGCCCACGAACTGCCGGTCGCCACCTGGGTGGAAGACCTTCACCCGCGCGCCGTACCGCGCCACGACGTGCGCCGAGGTCAGGATGAGCCGCGGCCCGACCGCGTACCCCGATCCCCGCCCGCCCGCGCCGGTGACCGCCACCAGCCTCGCCTCGTCCACCACTGACCCCCAGCCCTCTCAGGCGACCGACTCCCTGTTCCCGACGCACCGTCAGTGCGGGATGTGCCGACTGGTGTCGCCCGGCCCGTCCTCAGCTCCCAGGGCCCCGCTGATCAGCAGGTCCGCTCCGCTCGCACTCTTGGGCGTCAGCGTGAACGCGACCCGGTGCGTCCGCCCCCGGGAGACCCCTGCCTCCGTCTCCCCGGAGACCGCCCACAGACGGAATCCGCCTTTCGCTTTGACGTCGGCACGCAGCTCGACCTGGAACTCCATCTCGACGGGTCCTACCGCGAACTGGATCTCCTGGTCCACACCCTGCGCCGCTGCGGCCAGCAGCTCGTCACGCACTGCCGCTACGGCGTCCACCAGAGGAATGTCCATGTACCCCACCCCCGACTCTGACACTGCGTTACATCGACCGCTGGTCAGCATAGGAGCTGGAGCCGGTGCCATGCAGAACAAACCGCGAATCCTGTCGTGGAGCGGTCCGCGTCGCGCCCGGCAGACCGCATGGAGCGCCGCCTGGGTCAGCGCAGAACCGCGGCCAGCACGTCACTGCCCAGCGTGGTCAGCGACGCCGGGTCGAGCGTGTAGCTGACGTACCGCCCGTGCCGGCGGGTGGTCAGCAGACCGGCGCGGCGAAGCAGCGCGAGGTGCCGGGCGACCTCCGGGGGTCAGGTCCCAGGCCTGGGCCAGTTCGACGGTGGTGTGCGGGCCGTTCGGGCCGCCCTGGCCTGAGTGGGACGGGCGGTCCGTGCGGGCCGCCCCGGGGCGGGGGTCGGTGGTGCAGTCGTGGTCGGCCTCGACGTAGTCGCCGTCGGCGAACTGGGTCTCCAGGGCCCAGCCGCAGGTGCCGCATTCGGCGCGGCCGTCCCAGTTGATCTCGGGTCCGTCGTCGCTGCTGCAGTCGTGGTCGGCGTCGACCAGGGTGCCGTCCTCGAACAGCGCGTCGCCACCGTCGCGGCAGGCGGCGCATTCCCACTGGGCGTACCAGGAGATCTTGGGGGGCCGAGTGGTAGGGGTCACTCTGCGGGTGCCGGTTAATCATCCGGCCTGGTCAAGCGGCGTGTCGGTACTCGTGGAGGGTGCCGCCGAGTCGGTCTCTTCGGCGGACCTGAAGCTGCTTGACGTGCGCAGGCGGGTTGATCAGGTCGGGTAGCGGGCGGAGCGGAGCGGCTTGGTCCAGGGTTCGGTGTGGCCGGTGCTCGTTGTAGAAGGTCTCGAACTCGCGGAGTGCGTGGAGGAGGTGGCGCTGGTTCCAGATCAAAGTGCGGTCGAGGAGCTCGTGGCGGCAGGTCTGTATCCAGCGCTCCATCAGGGAGTTCATCCGCGGTATCCGGATGCCGGTGGTGACGATTTCGAGTCCGGCGTCGGTCAGCAGGGCGTCGAAGGCGGCGGTGAACTTGGAGTCGCGGTCGCGGATCAGGAACCTGGCCCTGCTGCCGGGCGTCCTCAAGGTCCATGAGGAGGTTGCGTCCGAGCTGCACGATCCAGTCCGCGGTCGGGTGTGCGGTGGCACCCAGGATCCGGACCCTGCGGGCGGCGTGCTCGATGACGGCGAAGACGTACAGGCGCGCACCGGCCAGCGTGCGGACCTCGAAGAGATCCCAGGCGAGCAGGGCCTCGGCCTGGCCGCGCTGGAAGTCGGCCCAGCTCGTGCTCTGCCGCTCGGGCGCGGGCGGGATTCCGTGCTCGCGGAGGATCTCCCAGACGGTGGAGACTGCGACCTTGATACCGAGCGCGGCGAGTTCGCCGTGGATCCTGCGGTAGCCCCACGAGCTGTTCTCGCGGGCCAGGCGCAGCACCAGGGCACGGACCGAGCGGACGGTGCGCGGGCGCCCCGGTCGCTTCGGCACGCAGGTCGCGCCGTGGCGCCGCTTGATCAGGTGGCGGTGCCAGCGCAGGAGCGTATCGGGGCGGACCAGCACCAATGCCCTTTGCACATGAAGACTCCCGAAGCGGCTGGCGGGTATGGCCGGAGATCGGTGATCAAGGCGGCGACCTGCGCGAATGATTTATCGGCACCCGCAGAGCCGGTCGACCTGACCGTCCCGGAGATCCGCCGCCTGATCGGCGCACTGTTCAGCCCGCCGATCACAGCCCCGAACGCACTCCTGCACTGGTCGAACTGGCGCAGAAGCCGCCAAGCTTCGGCACGTCACAACCGCTACCAGCATGGCTCCCCGCCCCCTCAGCGCGTAGATCGCGAAGTCACACTGAGTACCAGTCGGACACGCCTTGGTGCACCGTGACTCCGGCGGGCAGGTGGAGGCACGGATCAGTCTGCCCCCCGCTCAGGAACTGCCGGAACGCGCTACCGGGTTGGGCCCACAGGACGGCTGTGACGTACGGGTTCGCCATGAGCGTCGGGCATTCGACGCGCTGCCAGGTGTTCCCCCTCCGTACGACGTCGCCGAAGACGATCCGGATCTCGCCGCGGGCCGCCTCGGAGAATCCCACCGAAGCGTTCCGCCAGAAGGCCGCGGCCCTCTCGGAGTAGTCGGAGTAGTACGGGGTCTGCAGGTTGAGGTCCTCGATCAGCATCATCATCGTTCGCCCGCCGTACCTCTTGGCCGTGGCCTTCGCCGACTCCTCGACCGGCTTCCCCCGGTAGGTCCCGCAGTAGTACCACAGGGCGGTGGGACCAGCACTCTTGGTGGCGTTGCGCATCTGTTCCCTCGTCACCCACCGGGACACGTCGTCCGTCTGGCCGGGCAGGACGACGCCGCCGCCGTTCGTCGGTGCCTGGTCCGCGTAGGGAACCCACTCCCCGAGCAGCTCGGCCCTGATGCTCCCGGCGGAGCCTGGGTGAGGTATCGGGGGCGGGCCGAGCAACATCCGAGGTCCTCTCTCTGGGGCTGCGCGTGGGAGACCGGACCATCCGCGCTGCGGAGCCTGTCAGATCGGGAGCATAGGCCGTAACGACACCACCGACGCGGCGCCGCCCCCGACGCCACCGCACCCTGCCGCCGCCGCGCCGACGCTTGCACGGATCCGTTCCACCGCTGCGACGGCGCACAGTGCCCAACCCGCGGCGCCGCCGGCGTCGCCCTGCGCCAGCAGGGCCCAGGCGGCACGGACACTGCCGGATCGGAGCATGTCATGGAATTGTCAATTCTGCCCGAGTCAACGCGAAATCGTATCTCCACATTGCGCCAGCGCGCACAGCTCCGGTCGACACCCACCGCAATCGGGGCACCCCGCCCGGCGTGCATCCGAGCCCGTACGGCGCGGTCGGCTGCACGCTGGCACGCTCCGGGGAAACCAGAACAGCACGACCCCGGCCCGGCGCAGGTGCCGGTACTCCCAGGCGACTCGGTCGGCTGCCGGGATCGGCGAACTCGCTGCATTCTGACGGGGTTGAGCACCGCAACCTCGTTGTCACCGAACATCCGGGTCGCTGTGGCCTGCCAGTCCGGGGCACCCGGTGATGCGGCCCGCCAGGAACACCGTGGGCCGGCAGCCGGGGCGGTGCTCGGCCGGAGCCTTGAAGCATCCCATCAGTTGCTCCCACACTGGTCGGGCCAAGCCGGAAGCGGCCCGGGACCGCCCATGGTCCGGGCTGCGGCAAGGGGACGTCCAAGGCGGCGAGGCGGTCTGCCGCCGACCGCGGAGAGAATCGATGGAACCGTCCCCGCCCCGCCATGCACGCTTCGGGGGAAGAGTCGGGAGTTCCTTGTGCCCTCCGGACCGGGGCCCATAGCTTCGAGGCGTCTCAGCAAGGGACAAAGCATTCCGGTGGAGGCCGGTCGATTCCCCGAACGGCCTCCACCGGTGTTCCGGAATCTTGGAGGAATTGTGAGCGACACCCAGAACACCACCTCGGAGACCGCCAACGACGAGTTCGCGGCCGAGATCGGCGACGAGGACCTGGAGGCCATCTCGGGTGGTCTCGAGCGCATCTGACGTCCACTTCTCGGCCGGGGGTCGGCGCTGCTCGCCGGCCCCCGGCCGGCCGTCCGTACGGAGGCCCGCGTTGAACCTGCCCAGCGACCTGGCACACGCATCCGAGCGGCTGCGCGAGCGCATCACCCGCAAGGCGTCGTCCCGCTGGTTCCTGGAGAAACGCCGGGAGATCGAGGACCTGGCGCCGTACGATCCGGACCGGGGGCGCGAACGCCTCGACCACCTGCTCGCCACCGCCGTGGACCGGGCGCCGTACTACTCCGCCCTGCGCTCCGACGAGCGGCCGGGCCTGCGCCACTTCCCGCGGGTCCACAAGAGCGACCTGCGCGAGCGCTTCCTCGACTTCGTCACCCGCGACGCGACCGGCCGGATGTCCCCCGGCGCGTTCTTCCTGTCCCAGACCAGCGGCAGCACCGGACAGCCCGTCACCCTCCTCTCCACCGCGGAGACCGGCGGGCTCCTGACCAACGTCATCCGTGAGCGGCTCAGCGCCTTCCTCGGCCTGCCGGACACCGGCACCGTGCTCAACCTGGGCCTGCTGTTCCCCGGCACCCGCCTGCTGGAGCCAGTGATGCTGCCCCGCCCCTACGTCAAGTGCAACCTGCGCGGATACGACCCGGACGACCCCGACATCGTCGCCGACTACGAGGCCGTGGTCGGCCGCCTCCCCGTCGACCAGATCACCGGTACCTCCAGCCGTGTCATCGCCCTGGCCCGGTACTGCCTGCAAAGCGGCATCGCCCTGCGCCCGCGGGCAGTCGTCGCCACCTACGAGCAGATGCCCGACAGCGGCCGCCGGCTGGCCGAGGAGGCCTTCGGCTGCCCGGTGACCATGCTGTACGCGACGGCGGAGACCGGCTACGCGGCCTTCGAGTGCGGGCGGCGGCGCCTGCACTTCCAGGACGACTTCGTCCTGCCCGAGATCGAGCCCGCCGACGGCCAGGACGTCGGCGAGATCGTCCTGACCTCCCTGGTGTCCACGCCCATGCCGGTCATCCGCTACGTCACCGGTGACCTCGCACCCCGCCCGATCGCGTGCGACTGCGGCCTGCCCGGCACCGTCACCGAAGGGCTTGTGGGCCGCGCCCGCAGCAGCCTGGTCGGCCGGGACGGGGCCCTCTACTCGCCGTACGCGCTGCTCGCAGCGCTCGCCGCCGCCGGCCTCCCCGACTACCAGATCGTCCAGGACGAACCTGGCGCGCTCGACCTCGTCACCGCCGGCCCCGCGGAACCCGCCGCAGCCTGCGTCCGCGACCTCAACACCCGGCTCGCCGCGCACTTCGGCCCCCGCCAGGGCTTCCGCCTGCGTCACCGCCCGCACCAGGAATTCCGGTTCACCCCGGGCGGCAAGCGCAACCCGGTGGTCCAGCACCTGCCGTTCCCGGACGGCCCCGAACGCTCGGGCTACCTGTGACGGTCGGCGCCTACCGCGGCCCCAGAGCCGAGCCAGGCGACGATTGGGATCCCCTGGAGGCCGAGTGCTGCCCAAGAACGACGGGGGACTCCGACTACTCGGACCGGGCCGAAGCCATATGACATCTCGCCCCGGCACCCTCTTCCACCCCCTGCCGAGCACCTGGCGCACCGACCCCCGGCACCGACTGCCCCCGGCATCACCCTCCACTGACGATCGCCACGACGAGGTGACCATCACCTCGCGCGCCCCGTCGGTCGTCGCCCCATTGGTGGGCTCGGCAGGTGCGCCTGGTCGACGGCAGAGCTAACCGCCCGGGTTCGGCCTCCTTGCGCCGGGCCAACTCCGCCCCGCCGCTCGAGGCCCGCAGGCGGCTCGGTTCTCGGGGGGCGAGGACGATGCCCACGTGTGCTGCCGAAACCCGGTCCCAGCGGTGTGGGGTGGTCGGCGAACGGCCGCCGCCGATGGACGCGGCGTGCCCGTGACCCCGGTGTCGGGGTCGCGGGCACGAGGGCTCACACGTACGGCGGGTAGGTCGGCTGACCTCCGTCGCCGCCGCCGATGGCCTCCAGGTCCCCGTCGCTGATCTCCTCGTCGACCTCCGTGCCCGCCACGGCGGCGGCGTCCTCGGTGGCGGTGTTCCGGGAGGTGTCGTCCTTCATGGTGGTGTACTCCTCTGGTGGTGTTTCGCGGGGTGTGCCTGGCAGTGCTCAACTGACAGCTGTGGGGACCTCGTTGTATCCGATGACCTGGGCCTTCGACCCCGAGGCTGCGGTCGGGACGTACGTCAGGAAGGTCTGCAGCCGGCTGATGGTGAACCGGTTCGCCGTCGCGCCACCGGGTTTGCCCAACTGCGCGGCGTCGCTGCTCCTCGGTCCCAGGGAGACGGTGCCGTCGGCCTGGACCGGGGTCAGCGTGTCGGTGACGACGTCGGCGGTGAACACAAGCACGCCGCCGTCCTCGGTCCGCAGGGCGTAGGTCTCGGGGAACGTCCGGGTCAGCACCCGGGACAGGGTCGTACCGCGACCGCTCAGGGCCTTCGTGCCGGCTGCGAACCCGTTGGAGAGGTTGTCGTCCAGCGGCGCGCTGGAGGAGAACCTGTCCTTACCGACGAGGTTCTGCTGGTAGTGGGCGAGGATCTCGGTCGCCAGTGATCCCGGGGTGATCAGCAGGCCGTCCGGGCTCGTGACGGCGGTGGCGGTGCCCGCACCGTCGACGGCGATCTTCGGCACCGGCCCGCTGGCCGTGAGCGAGTACGCGGCCAGGTAGGGCGCTCCGGGGCCCGCCTGCACGAAGACGCGGTACGTCGGACCGGGGAAGGGCTTGCCTCCCTGTGCCCGGCTGGACACGGCCAGGAACCAGCGGGGATAGGCCGAACCCGCCGTGGCGTGGATGGTGATGCCCTGGTCGCTGATCGGGGCGACCGACTGGTTCAGCTCCTTGCTGATACGCATCCAGGCGACGTCCGCGCTGAGCAGCGGTTCGGTCTCGATTCCGGGCAAGCCCGTGCTGTCGAGGGCCCCGTTCACCCGGTTGTTCTCCTCGTCGTAGCGGCCGACCGCCGCCGTCGCGCCCGCCTGGGAAACGACCGCCTCCGGTGCCGAGGCCTGTGCGCCGGTGGCGCCACCGCGCACCGAGCCGCAGCCGGCCGTACCTCCGAGCACCAGCAGGACGGTGGCCGCGGTGGCCTGCAGACGGAGTCTCCTCCTCCTGTGGTTCATGTCATCGCTCCTTCTGATTCGTGCATCTGCCTGCGCACCAACTGGTGGAAGAGGCTCATGGGGTCGTCGAGAAGTTCGGAGGGAGGACCGCACTCGGCGACCCGGCCCTCGGCGAGGACGACGACCTTGTCGGCGTCGAGGACAGTGGAGAGCCGGTGTGCGATGACGACCCGGGTCGCCTTCAGCCGCTGGGTGCTCTCGGTGACGACCCGTTGGGTCTCGTTGTCCAACGCGCTGGTGGCCTCGTCGAAGAACAGGATCCTGGGGCGGCGGATCAGGGCGTGCGCGATCGCGAGGCGCTGCCGCTGGCCGCCGGAGAAGGTACCGCTGTCGCTCACCATCGTGTGCATCCCCATGGGCATGGCGCGGATGTCCGCGGCGATGCCCGCCAGTTCAGCGGCCGCCCACGCGTCGTCGTGGCTGTAGTTGAGGGTGCCGGTGATGGCCTGGAAGACGGTGCCGGCGAACGGCTTCGTCTGCTGAAGGACGACGCCGCACTGCCTGCGCACCGCGGCGCTGTCCAGGGTGGCCAGGTCCTGACCGTCGTACAGGACGTTGCCGCTGGAGGGGGTCTCGAAGCCCAGCAGCAGTCGCAGCAAGGTGGACTTGCCGCACCCGCTGGGGCCGACGATCGCCACGAACTCGCCCGGCCGCATGCTCAGGGACACGTTGTCGAGCACCGGTGGACTGTTCTCGTCGTAGCGGAACGTCACCCGGTTCACCTCGATCTGCCCGGTCAGGTCGCCCGGCACCGTGTGCGTCTCCGAGGCCTCAGGCAACTCGGCGAGCAGCGGCTTCATCCGCTTGAACACGGGTATCACGGCGAAGGCCGAGGAGAGGGAGTTGGTCACCTGGATGACGGCCGCGAGGACGATGCCCAGGGCCGCGTTGAACGACAGGAACCTGGTCATCGACAGCGTTCCGCGGGCCGGCCCGCTGATGATCACGAAGGTAAGCAGCACGCAGACGAGCGGGTAGACGGCGTTGAACGTGGCTGCCGCGTTCTGGTACCTGCCGATGCGCTTCTGGAGCTCCTTCTGCTGCGCGAACTCGTTGGCCCAGGCCGCGAAGGCGCGGTTCTCGGCACCCGCCACCCGCAGTTTGGGGAGTCCCCGCAGCCTCTGGTACACCCGGTTCGCGAGTTTGTGCTCCAGGTCCAGCGACCGGGTCTGCCACTTCATCTGCCGCGCGCCCAGCACGAGGAAGAACACTGCGCTGATCAGGACGTACAGCCCGGTCAGCAGGGCCAGCGGCACGCTGAACCAGAACATCAGAGCGAGGTTCACCACCGCGACCACGCTGGAGTAGAGCACCACGTAGCCCACGTTCATCAGCACCGTACGGATGTTCTTCACCCCCAGGGCCGCACCGGCCAGTTCACCCGTGGAGTACCGGCGGAAGAACGGCGCCGGCAGGCGCAGCAGCCGGTCCCAGACGGCGGCCTGCAGGGTGGCCTCGAAGCGGCCACCGACGCGCAGCAACGCCAGGTTCTCCAGCACCGCGAAGCCCGCCGACGCGAGGGCGGCCACCAGGGACAGGACGCACACCTGCACGATGAGGTTCGTCTCGGCGTACGGGACGAAGGTGCCGAGGACCAGCCCGGTGCTGATGGGCACCGTGGTGCCGACGGCCACCGCGACCAGGGTGAAGGCGATCAGGTTGCGGATGTCCCGCCCGCTGCCCTTCAGGCCGAAGAGGATCAGCCGTCCCGTGCCGATCGGCCGCTCGGGCAGGGGCGGGTAGAACAGCACCCCCGTGTCGTCGAACTCCCCAGCAGTCCGGTCCCGCACCGGGTCCTGCTCGCCGGTGACGGGATCCCAGGCTACGTACCGTCCGTGCCGCCAGACGAAGGCCACCGGATCGCCGGAGGCGGCGCGGCGCCCGACGAACGGGCCGATGTTGATGCGCCACCAGTGTGCGTCCAGGTCCACTGCCCGGATGCGGAAGCGCGAGCGCACCGCGATGGCCTCGATCGGGCCGGTCTTGCCACCGGCCGCCGAGCCGCGGGCGGGCAGGATGGAGATGCCCAGTTCGTCGGCCACGATCCGGCAGGCCGCCTCGGTGGGGTCCTCGTTGTGGACGGGGCCGCTGTGCGAGACGTGCTCGGCCGGCTCGAGCACGGCCCGCAGGACCCGGTTGGCCTTGTCGGTGAGCGCGTCCTCCATCTCGCGTACGGCCCGGATCCGGGACTCGGTCTGCTCCCCCTCGGCGGCGATGACCCGGTCGGCCATCCGCATCAGGCGCCCGTTGGCCTCGGCCAGACAGTCGCGCCACCGGCCGTCGGCCAGCAGGTCACTGGTCGAGCTGGTGGTGAATGAGGCCGTGGGGTCGCCCTGGACGGTGCTGCCCCCGGTGACCACGAACGTGTCGCCGCGGTGGAGCCACTCGCCGCTGTCGGGCGTTCCGACCCGCAGCCGACCGGCGCGGACCTCGATCCAGACCAGTCCCCCGGCCGCGCGGCCGCGTTCCCCTTCGGACAGTTCGCCCCGGCTTCCGGCGCTCAGGAGCACGTGGTCGCGGGAGCCCGGCTGCTCGGCGACGAAGCCGAGGAGGCCGTCGAACCAGACGTCGATCCCCCGGGCGAGGGCCGCACGCCCTTCGGAGGACTCCCGGGTGTCCCCGGAGCCGGCACGCAGGAGTCCTGCCAGGTCCGCCGCGTCCACCCGCAGGACGCGGGCGCCGAGGACGGCTCGCAGGACCGGTACGCCGACGGGGCCCAACGGGGGTGCGGCGAGGACGGCACCCGGGGTGAAGCGGTTGACGTAGTGCCACGGACCGCCCTCGGCGGCCTCCATCACGAACAGGTCGACGGCTCCATCGGTCACCACCCACAGCGCGTCCGTATCCGTCAACCGGACGTGTCCCTCACCAAAGTCGACCTCGGTCCCGATCCCGGCTGGGGGTCGCCAGGCCGCCGTGACCTCGGGCCCGGAGGATGTCGTGCTCATACGTCAGTGCTCCCGGACGAGCTGGGCGTAGGCGCCGCCGGCCGCGGACAGGGACTCGTGCGTTCCCCGCTCGACCACGTCGCCCCGGCTCAGCACGACGATCTCGTCGCTGTCGCGGATGGTGCTCAGCCGGTGGGCCACGACGACCGTGGCGCAACCGTGACGGCGGATGTTGTTCATGATCAGGCGTTCCGTCTCGGCGTCCAGGGCACTGGTCGCCTCGTCCAGGACGAGCAGCCGGGGGTTGCGGACGAGCGCCCGGGCGATCTCCAGCCGCTGGCGTTGTCCGCCCGAGAAGTTGCGGCCGTCCTCCGCCACGTGCGCGTAGATGCCGCCCGGACGTGCCGACACCACGTCGTAGATCGCGGCGTCGCGGAGCGCGGCGATGACCTGGTCGTCGGAGATGGAGGTGTCCCAGAGCGTGACGTTGTCCCGCACCGTCCCCTCGAACAGGAAGACGTCCTGGTCGACGAAGCCCACCGAGGCGGCGAGCACTTCCGGCGTGATGCTCTCGCGCGGGAGGCCGTCGATGTCCACCGAGCCCTCCCAGGGCCGGTAGAGGCCCGAGATCAGGCACACCGCGGTGGACTTGCCGCTCCCCGAGCCGCCGACCAGCGCGACCTGTCGGCCGGGGCCCACCGAGAAGGAGAACTCGGTGACCAGCGGGGCGTCCAGCGGGCTGTAGCCGAAGGTGACCCGGTCGAAGGTCAGGTTGCCGGCGAGCCGCCCGGCCGGGGCGTCGGAGGCGTCCGGGCGTGCTTCCGCCCGGTGGTTCTCCACGTCGCGCAGCCGGGTCACCTGAACCGCGAAGTCCTGGACCCGCTGGGCCACCGCGATGAGCTGCGCGATGGGGTTGACGAAGGCCGATACCAGGGCCTGGAAGGCAACGAGCAGCCCGACCGTCAGGTCTCCCTTCACCGCCTCCAGGCCGCCGATCAGCAGCAACAGCGAGGTGGTGACGGAGGCCAGGGTGGGGGCGACCACCGCCATGATGGCACTCGGCACGCCGATCTTCTGCTGCCCGGTGACGACAGCGGACTGTTCCTTGGCCCAGCGTCGGAAGAAGGCGTTCTCGCCGCCGGTGGCCTTCATCGTCTCGATGAGCTGCAGGCCACTGTACGAGGTGTTCAACAGCTGCGCCTCGTCCGTGGCCAGCCGGCTGACGCCGCTGGCCCTGATCCGGGCCACCGTGCGCAGGGCCACGATGTTGAGCAGGGACAGCGACACGCTCAGCACCGTCAGCCAGGGGTCGTAGGCCCACAGCAGGCAGGCGTACAGCACGATGGCCAGCGCGTTGACCAGGACGCTCGACAGGTCGTTGGACAGGGTCACGGCGACCTGGTCGTTGGACTGCATGCGGCTGCTGATGTCCGCCGGACTGCGCTGGACGAAGAAGTTGACGGGCAGTCTGAACACGTGACGCAGGAAGCGACTGCTGTTGATCGTCGCGTTGGAGATGCGCAGCCGTAGCAGGAAGGTCTGGCGCAGGAAGGTGAGCACGCCCGTCACCAGGACGGTCGCGGCCATCAGGCCGAAGAACGACATCAGGAACGAGCGGTCGCCGCCCAGCAGGATGGAGTTGACGAACGCCCGGGTGAGCGCCGGGTACGCCACACCGACCACCGCGAGCAGCACGCTGACGTAGGTGCTGAGGGCGAGCAGCCCCCAACTCCCGCGCAGCCTGGTCGGCATGCTCGCGAGGAAGCCGGGCCGCCGGCCGCCGGGGCGGAACCCCTCCCCCCGGGACATGGTGAGCACCACGCCGGTGAAGCTCTCGTTGAAGTCCGCGAGGTTGACAACCCGCGGCCCGCTGCCGGGGTCGTTGAGGTGGACAACGTCCTGGCCCTGGCGCCGGCCGAACCCGTTGAGAACCACGAAGTGGTTGAACTCCCAGAACAGGATCGCCGGGGGCTCCAGCTTCGACAGGGCCTCGATGTCCATCCGTCGTCCGGTCGCCGTCAGGCCGTAACTGCGAGCGGCTTTCAGGACGTTCGACGCCTTCGAGCCGTCCCGCGAGACCCCGCAGGCGACCCGCAGCTCCTCGAGCGGTACGTAGCGCTTGTAATGGGCGAGGACCATGGCGAGGCTGGCGGCCCCGCACTCCAGTGCTTCCATCTGGAAGATCACCGGTGGCTTGACGCGGCGGGCCGTACGGCGCCTCCGCCGGGCCCGCGTCTTCGACGTTCCGTCGGTGGTGGTGAGTACGGACATCTACGACAACACCCAGCCAATCGGTCTGACCGATGGCAAGTGCACGGAAGCGCTCACCAGCGTGCGGGAATCAATCAGGTACGGCGGGCCGGTCCGGGTGGACCACTGGAACCCGCTCGTGGTGCCCGGTTCCGTCAACAGCCTCACGACCACTTGCATCGGTTGGCCCTGGCCGGAGAACTGGCCGGCCAGTTGGGCATCGCCCAGGAAGCCGGCGATCTGCTTCTGCGTCTGGGAGAACTGGCTGACCGACTGGACGACGCCGCGCAGTACCCCGTACTCCTGGGCCGGAGCGGACCGCAGGTCGAGGTCCACGGTGCTGCCCTGGGTGATGAGGCCGGCACTGCTCGTCGGTGCGTACAGCACCGCGATCAATGGATCGGTCGGTCCGCTGACGCGCTCGACCACGGCGAGGTTCGTGCCCGCGGTGACCACCTGACCGACCTGCGCCAGGATCGCCGTGGTGCGTCCGCCGCTGAAGGCGCGGACTGTCTGCTGGGTCGAGTCGACCTGGACGGTGAACAGTGGAGCCTGCGCCGGGAAGGTCGTACCCTGCTGGGCGAAGACCCCGGTGACCTGTCCGGAGACGGGGCTGTCCAGGGTGTAGCTGCCCTGACCGTAGGTGAGGATGCCGGGCACGGTGACCTGGCGCGGTATCGCCCCGGTGAACGCCCACAGTGATCCTAAGGCGACGAGCACCGTGACCATGAGCAGCGCGACCAGGCTGCGCGGTTTGGCCAGCATGGCTGCTGTGCCGAGGTCGGTGGTGGACTGGAGTCTGGCGAGTGCCTGCTCACGGAACTGCACGGGTGAGCTTCCTTCCTTCCTGCGGTTGAGGGGCTGACCGGCTGTCAGACGGTTCGGAGGGTGCCGGCATCCGAGTGCGCCCTGCCCAGCGCCCTCTCCGTGCGCAGGAGCATCCGGACCACGTCAGCGAGCCTGGCGTTCGGGTCGTCGTGCACCGGGAGGCCCGGACGGATCAGCCGCGGCGTGGCCCGCACGTCCTCGCGGCGCACGTGACCGAGCTCGGCGCCGACGGCGATGGGCTTGAACGTCGCCCCGGGCGATGCCGACTTCGTAGAGCGCGATCGGCTGCGTGGACGCCTTCTCGTTGCCTCCACCAGCGATCGCACGACCAGGAGGGTCGTTCCGTTCAGGGCACAATCTTCTCTGCGGGGCGGAAAGCCCGTCAGCGGTCGGCGCGCCGTCGAATTCGACGAGCCTCTCGATTTCCGCCCGCTTCTCCGCGCGACGGGCCGACCGACGGAATCGGGTCAGCGTCTCGCTGGGATCCGCACCTCGTTTTCGAGTCGGAAGCATGACTCTGCATCACGAACACCCCCTTTCGACCGGTTGCCGAGGACTCGCCTGTCGCGGGCCGCCCACCGGACTGGATCCTGGGCGCGACACCGAGTGCCGATCCGTCACATGTCCGATGAGCAGCCTCTTTGCCGACACCCAGAAAGGACTCGGACGGAACACTCGGCTTCGCTCGGTGGTGATGCAGACGCTATTTCCGGGCGCCGACGGCCGGCAAGCCTTCTGCGGAACTGCCACCAAGACGCGCAGGGAAACGCTCCACCGTGACAGCGATCCGTGTCATCGACCGCGATTCACCGGCGTCCGCGATGCTCCGGCAGGCCGAGATGACCCCGGATCGTTCCGGACCAGTACCCTGCGGGATGCCGGAAAATGATTCCGGGGCTGTCATTCTCCGGGGCCCGCCGAGCGGAGGTCCGGAAAGGCGGTGGCGCCGAAAAACGGCAGCGGCACGATTCGGTGGAACTGTCCGGATTCACTCGTGCCCGTACCCGAGCAAGTGTCGGCGAATTCTTGCGCCGCCCGTTCGGCGAAGCCTAGATTCGGCGCGAGATCGCCCCCGATTCGGAAGGCCACTCCCCCGAATGGAAACTCTTCGCTCCCTGGTGGGCGACCCCGCACCGTTCCTGGAGACGGCGTGGCGTCGCCGGGCCTGTCTGCTGCGCCCGCCCGCACCGCTCGCCGCGCCGGTCGCCCTGGCGGACGTCGACGACGTCCTGGCCTCGGGCATGCTGCGCGTCCCGTACCTCGAGCTCGTCGCCCAGGGGAGGACGCTGGAGCAGGAGGAGTACACCAGCGCCCGCCACCTGATCGACCGCAGCTTCCGCGGCTACGCCGACGCCGCCAAGGTGATGCGCCACGTCGATGCCGGCGCCACCTTACTGATGCGCAACGTCGAGCACTGGCACTCCGGGGTGGCGGCGCTCGCCGGCCGCCTCGCTGCCGAGCTGAACCGGGGTGTCGAAGCCTTCCTCTTCGTGACCCCGCCCGGCCGGAAGGGGTTCGGCTCCCACCGGGACGACGCGGACGTCCTTGTGCTCCAACTGCACGGCAGCAAGCGGTGGCAGGTCCACGCGATCCCCGAGGACGGGTGCTGGCAGAGCGGCCTCGAGCCGGAGCCGGGGCCCGTACAGCTGGAGACCACGGTGCACGCGGGCGAGGTCCTCTACGTCCCGCGCGGCGCACCGCACTCGGCCGTCGGTCACACCGACGGTCTGTCCTTCCACCTGTCGCTGACCGTGCGGCAGCCCGGCACCACCGACCTGCGCTCGGCCCTCACCCGTCGCTTCGAGGACGGTCTCGACCTGCCTCCGCTCCCGGTGGACCCGGAAGAACTGCGCCGGACCGCAGCGGAGTTGCTCGACCACTACCGGAAGCGGCTGGCTGAGCTCACCCCGGAGGAGCTGTGCGCCTCCGTGGAGACCGTCTCGTCCTCGACGACCGGTGCCGCTTCGACCGAGCCGCACCGCACCCTGGCGAACCTGGCGCCGGCACTGAACGGCTGAGCCGTGGTGGTGAGCGCCGGAGCCGGGTCCGCAACGGCCCGACCCGCGCGCCCGCCGTCCCGGTCCCCGGTCCTCCGGCGGATCAGTAGGGCATCTCCGGAAAGCCCTGGACGCCCACGCCGGCCACCAGCGCGTCCAGTTCCTCCTCCGAGAGGTCCCGCTCCTCGAAGCGACCGGGGCGGGGCACGAACAGCGTGAGCCGGCCGCTGACGGCTGCCTCCTCCCAGGACCGGATCTGCGCGTCCAGTACGTCCGGTGCCGCGGGCCGGTCGCGGTCGACGACCACGGTCGTTCCCGTCGGCACCCGGATTCCGTGCTCGGCGAGCAGGATGCGCGGGTCCTCGGCCAAGAGCCTTTCCTGACCCCGATCGGACCAGACGGCGGCCACCGCCGCGCTGTAGCCGGAAGCGAAAGCGGTGCGTTCGGTGGCGTGCATGGCGCGGTCCTCTGCTCTCGGGTGCGGTGGGGGAACATGTCTCTGCCGGGCCGGGGCTCCCGGGGCGCGCAGTCTCATGCCGGCTCCCGGCCGTCGGGCGGGCAGGAACCAAGAACAAACTCGGCGACGGCCGGCTCGGCCAGCGTGTCCAAGCCGGCCAGTGCGGAGAAGGAGGCCGTGTCGCCCGCACCGAGGGCACAGGGGGCGAGGCCCATGTCGGTGGCGACCAGGTACATCCAGGCGCTCAGGATCCCGGCGTCCTTGAGTGCCAGCGTGTACGGGATCCCCTCGTACTTGCGCATCAGCGGTCCGACCCGGGCCGTGATCACGAACAGGACCTGCGGCGGGCCCGGCATGGTGGCCGTTCCCCGGGCGAAGGACAGCATCCGTTCGGTCGCCGGCCCCGGCGCGGCCACCGGCGCGAGCCGGTGGTGCGTCGAGTCGTAGTGGTAGAGGCCGCCGGGCAGGCCCGCGCACCGCGAGACCAGCGGGTAGACCTCCAGCTCACCGAGACCGCCCGCGCCTGGATAGGGCCGGACTCCGGTCGTCTCGCCGTCGCGGTCACGGATTTCGAGGCGCTGCACCCGGTGGAGGAACTCGCCGAGCTGGGCCAGGGTCACCGGCCGACTGTCGTCGTGCCCTCGCACGCTGCGGCGCCGCGCCATGACCGTCGACAACGAACTGGACTCCCGGGCCGCGTACGGGGGTGCGGGCAGGGCGATCGAGGAGCGGCCCTCGGCGGCGGCCGTCCGCCCGCAGTCCGCCGCCGGCGGACTGCGGAAGCGGTCGGTGGCGCCGATCGGCGCCGCGTGGCGCTCCGGGCGGGAGCGGTCGTGCAGCCAGAGTTCCTCCGCCGACCAGAGGGCCATCGGTGCCGCACGGGTCTCGGCCCCGGCTTCCTCCGGGGTCACCAGGAGGCGGGCGGCGAGCAACTCGTCCAGCAGGAACCCCGCCCCCGACTCGTCCACCCCCGACTCCTCCGCCACCTCGCCGAGGCCGATCTCCTCCGCACATGCTCGGGCTAGGACGGCGGCCGGCCGGAACCCGGAGAAACTGATTCCGACGGTGCTCAGCGGCGAGTACGCCACCATCCGGCCCTGCTCGGCACGCATCACCGCGAACCTGGACATCCGGTAGACCGCTCCGGGCCGGTGGCGGCGCTGCGGCGGAACGCTCTTGGCGCCGATGCTGCGGGGCACGACATCCAGCAGGGCGCGGGCTCCGACGGAGACCCGGCGTTCCAGCCAGGAGTGCAGCAGCAACCGGCGCACCAGCAACTGGGTCGGCAGCAGCCGCGAGTCACCCTCCAACCCGGTGACTAGCTGAGCGATCTGCAAGTCGCTGAGCCAGTTCTCCACCATCCGCAGCAGCACCGCGCGGCGCCCTGCCTCCAGCCCGGGCAGGCGCAGCCGGTAGCGGGACTGTTCGAGGACGAGCGAGCCCCCCGGCCCCTCGGTCAACCGGGCGTCGCTGCGGAGCCGGTAGCTCTCGGTCTTCACCGTGCCCAACAGGGGAGTTGTTCGATTCACTGGTTCTTCATGCTTCCGGTACTGAGACGGCCGTACGGCACGTCGGCAGGGCTTGTGGTACTTGAGGACCCGCGGGCGCGGCACCGCAACTCCGTTGGTGACGGCGCACCCTGGCGGAGTGCTGGCGATGCGACTGTTCTACAAAAAAGGAACGGGATCGGGCGTGCCATCGGCTCACGATTGCACCGATTCCTGCCACCGGCCGGACGCTGCGGGCCAGGCCGCGCCGGTTCATCCGTTCTCGACCACCAGGTGCTCCTCGACCCAACTGTCGGAACCGTCAGCGTCCATGAGCAACTCGGTGACGATCTCACGGCCCCGATCCTCCGCGGCGGCCCGGAACGTGCTGACCAGCAGCTCCACCACGCCCTCGGTCAGCCGCGCGATCCGCTGCCCACCGGCCGGCCCTCGCACCGCCGCCGGTGCCGAAGAACCCTGTTCCTCGGCGGCGCCGGCGAGGAGTTCCGCGCTCGACGAGGCGACCAACTCCTCGGCGGCGCTGGTGATCCGGTCCAGCGAGCGGGCCAGGCACCGCAGGGCGGCCGTCGGCGGGACGCCGGTCCGCACGAGTTCCACCGTCGCCCGGTGCACCTCCGGCCGTGCGACGGTCACGGTGCCGTCGGCCTCCCAGCCGAGCATGCCGTGGCGGTTCAGGGAGCAGAACACCGCGAGCTGGTCGCGCACCGCGCGGTTGACTGCGGAGGCGAGCCGGGCCTCCTCGGCGTCTCGGTCCCCCACCCCGAGGAAGGCCGCGATGGACACCAGGTTGAAGCCCTGGCGCTGCAGGTGGACGATGTGGCGCAGCCGACGGATGTGGGTCTCGTCGTAGTACCCGACCCGACCCCGGCGGGCCGGCGGCGGGAGCAGCTTGCGGGACTGGTGGGCCCGGATGTTGCGCGGCGACATCCCGACCAGCCTGGAGACCTCCTCGACCGTGTAGGACGCGTCCGGACGATCCGCGTGGAGTACGGCCTGCGGCGGACTCGGTTCCATCTGTTGCTCCTCGGTGGTGCCATGGCCTGGTGGTGCCGCTCGGTCCCCGTCCTGCCATCGACGGGCCCCCTCTGGCGGCGGCGGGCCGGCTGCCCGCCGCCGGTCCCCTTCCCGCCCCTCACTGGCGGCGATCTGGTTCGTCGGGACGCCGCCCTGTGGACCGGCGGCACCCCGGGTGGCGCCTCTGGCCACGGCGGCGCGCCTGGCCACCGACGCGTGGGGCCGGATCATCACCGCCCCCCGGCGCTCGGTCGCCGACCCCTGTGTGTACACGGTCGGGGACGCCGCCGACCCGGTGCGGGTCGGCTGGGCCCCGTGACCGACCACACCGAGAAGGAACCGCTGCCGATGCGAGTGCCGCCGCCCGCGACGAGAAGGGCCGGCGCAAGGCGATGCTGATCCGCGCCCCGATCTACATCGCCGGTACCCACCTGTTCGCGGGCTTCGTGATCCTGCTGTTGTTCCTGGACGGGCGTCGGCTGAGTCAGCCGTGGTCGGGGACGACCAGCTGGGAGATGACCTTGCCCGCAGAGTCGTAGACGGTGACCTTGCGGACGTCCGAGTGGAACGGGTGCTGCGGGTCGATGGCGTGGCGCGGCTTGAACGGGCCACCGTCGGCGTACCAGACACCCCAGCCCGGGTGGCCGGCCAGCGTCAGGATGTGGCCGGAGAGGGTGTCGTCCTGGGTGGCGATCTCGACCCGGGCCGCATCGCCCGTGCCCATGAACACCCCGGACAGGAACAGCCGCCCGTTGACGCCCTCCTGCTGGGCACTCGCACTTCCCGGCGCGAGGTTGCCGTCCACCACACTGCGGAACTGATCGCTCTGCTCCGGGGCGGACCAGTGCTTGCCCTCCGCGGTCAACCACAGCGTCACACCAGGCAGGGCCTGCACCTTCTCCCCGGCGGCCACCACCCGCACCGCCGAGGGCACTGCGGTGGGTGCCGCGGTGGGTGCCGCGGTGACTGCCGGAGCGATCCGAGCGCGGTCGGCGGCGGAGAGGTGGTCGGCGGCGGAGAGGTGGACGGCGGCGGCTGCGAGGGAGCCGAGTAGCAGACCGCAGCAGACCGCCAGCCCGGCCGCGCGCCGACGCTTGCGGGCGCGGCCGGCCCGTTCGATGGCGGCCAGCGGGGGCGGGGCCGGCGTGATGTCGTGCGCGGTTTCGGCGAAGACAGCGCGCATCCGTTCGGCGTCGGACCGGGAGGTCATCTGGCGGCTCCGGCGGCAGTGTCGTGGGCGAGCAGGGGGTTGGCGCGGAGGGCCTGCAGACCTCGCCGGATATGGGTCTTGACCGTACCGAGCGAGCAGTTGAGTACTGTGGCGGTCTCCAGCTCGCTCAGATCCTCCCAGAACCGCAACACCATGACGGCGCGTTGACGGGGCGACAGTGCCTCCAGCGCCTCGATGAGCGCGGTGCGGTGTTCGATGGACTCGGCGTGCCCCTCCTGGGAGCCGTGCACCGACTCCGGCAGGAAGGGCATCAGCAGCTGGGCGACGCGTTTGCGGCGCAGTCGGCTGAAGTTGTTGTTCACCAGCGCCCGGCGCACATACCTGTTGACCTCGTCGCGCGGGATCCGCGACCAGCGGGCGTAGACCTTGACGAGCGTGGTCTGCACCAGGTCCTCGGCCTCGTGGAAGTCGCCGGTCAGCATGTGCGCCGTGCGCACCAGCCGTGGCCAGGCCAGGGCGGCGTAATCGGCGAAGTCCGCGGAACTGTCATGCGTCACGAGCGGCGGTTCCTCTGGATCAGGGCGTCCGGGGCGGGGCGGAGGGGCCCGGACATCGCCCGGACCCCTGGGGCACATCAGCCGTGGTCGGGGACGACCAGCTGGGAGATGACCTTGCCCGCAGAGTCGTAGACGGTGACCTTGCGGACGTCCGAGTGGAACGGGTGCTGCGGGTCGATGGCGTGGCGCGGCTTGAACGGGCCACCGTCGGCGTACCAGACACCCCAGCCCGGGTGGCCGGCCAGCGTCAGGATGTGGCCGGAGAGGGTGTCGTCCTGGGTGGCGATCTCGACCCGGGCCGCATCGCCCGTGCCCATGAACACCCCGGACAGGAACAGCCGCCCGTTGACGCCCTCCTGCTGGGCACTCGCACTTCCCGGCGCGAGGTTGCCGTCCACCACACTGCGGAACTGATCGCTCTGCTCCGGGGCGGACCAGTGCTTGCCCTCCGCGGTCAACCACAGCGTCACACCAGGCAGGGCCTGCACCTTCTCCCCGGCGGCCACCACCCGCACCGCCGAGGCCGCCGAGGCCTTGGACGACTCCAACGGCTTGGGCGTGGCGGTGGACTTGGCGCTGGCTGCCGGGGCGCTCGCGACGTGTGTGGCCGGGCCGACCGGCTTCGTGTCGGCGAACGCCTGGGCAGTGGTGGCGGCACCCGCCATGGCAGCCGCGACCGCCGCGGCGGCCAGGTACTTCTTCATCCGCGTCATGATGTACAGCTCCTTGCGGTTTCCGATCGAACAGGACGGAGTGGGCGCCTCTCCACCCGTAAGAACCCCGTTCGCCCGGAGCGCGGATGACACTACTTCCATTTTTCTTTTTGTCAGACTGACGCGGGCGCAGGCTCCTGCTCGGCGGCAGTGGTGCGACCGGCTCGGGTTTCGGGCGCGGGGCCGCGCGGGATGAGCGCGGCTGCGTCTTCCCCGGAACCGTCACCGCGGCTGCTCGTTATCCGGGCCCGCACCTGACCGCGTGCCACGACCTGACCCGCCGCCGTCCATCATCTTTCACCAGAGAGGTGGGATCCATGAGTAGCCCCGAAGGCACCCACTGCGGCGGCGTCGACTGCGACGCCCGTCATCGCCTGCCCGAGCGCTGGGACGAGGTGCAGCGCAGGGCCAGCAACCGCGAGCGGTGCACCAGCAAGGGCGCGGCCCGGCCTGCGGCCACGACGCCGTTCGTCGGCCGCCGGGACCCGGACGAGCTGGCCGCCGACACCTACAGGGACGACTACACCGGCTCCCGGATGGACTGGTGACTCTCAGCTGGAAGGCGTGACGAAGGCGCCGGCCGGGACAGCGAACTGTCCCGGCCGGCGCCTTTGTGGTTGTTGGTCAGCTGTCGGCGGCCGGGGTGGCCAGGCCGCCGGGCCCCAGCGGGCGGCGGGTGCCGGACGCGAGCCGTGGAGACGGCGCCACGGGTTCGAGGAACGGAGCGTGCTCACCGCGGTGAGCCGGGCCTCGGGGGACGCCTGGACGGCGGCCGGGTCGCTAGGTGTACTGCCCACGGAGGTTGGTGACAGGGGTCACGGTCAGCTGATCTTGAAATGAGTGAGGGCCTTCTGGCCAGGTGTGGATTGCGAGAT
>NZ_JBIRJC010000049.1:0-41166 GCF_044329365.1 Kitasatospora sp. NPDC017646
GGAACTCCTTCCCCCCGGACCCCTACGTCCACGCCTACAACGCGGACGGCAAGGAGATCTACAACCAGAAGACACAGCCCACAGTCAAGGGCACCCGTCAGTAGGCGGTCTGTACAAAGAGCCTTCGCCGTCTTCAGCCATGCCTGGCACCGGCTCACCGACAGCCCGACCAGCAACTCCGGCCCCAACGCCTGGCTCCGCCTGGGGGACATCCTCAAAGCCGCCGCACAAGGCACCGATCGGCCGAAGCCACCCGCCTCCCGATAGCGGCCCGGCGCACCACGCGTCCCCGGAGGCTGGCGTACCCGTACCGCCCTGAGCAGGGCGGAGGAGCCACGCGCTCGTCCGCTCGCTCAGGCGATCGCGTACGCCGCCCCGGGTCGCGGTCGATGTCGAGGACGTCGTAGAGATGCTGGCCGGCACCCCAACGGGCGAGGCGCTCGCGATCGACGAGGTTCAGGCGCTGCCGGGTGGCGAAGGCCGCCGCAGGGTCGGTGAAGCCGTTGAGCGCCACAACGACCGGGACCGCAGCCCCGGGCACCGGCCGGGCGGGCGGGCGGACGGTACCGTTGAACCTCTGCACGGCCTCCGATGTCAATGGGGTCGCGTACCGCTTGCACCGCAGCACCACTCGCCGCCCCAGGCGGTCTTCGGCGCCGACATCGGCGCCGAGGTCTCTGGCACCGCCGGCCCGCACGGCATTGGTGAACCCGTCGCGCTCCAGCAGTTCGCCGCACATCAGACCCGCACCGGCGCCAGCATCATGATCGCCGCCGGCATCCCCGTCGCCGTCGTCTCCAAGACCCTGCGCCACTCCACCCTCGCCACCACGGTCGAGGCAGCAACGTGGCGGGTGACGGTCAACCCGGGCCCTTCGAAGGATCCCTCCACTACCTTCGAGGGCCGGTCTCCTGAGGTCCAGTCGGAGCTGCCCCCAGAGCCCCGCCTCGAGGAGTCTCGCGATCTTCGTCAGACATTTCTGTTATCCCCATCGGCCCAATCCGCTCTCTTGTGTGTCGGAAGGCCTGGACCCGTCCCGCGACAGGGGGACGCCCCGGGCCCTCGCACAAGGAAAGGAACGTGATGGGACACCGGAGCAGCGAGCTTCGCCGTCGCCGCCGGAAGCGCTCGACCCGTAGGACGGCACTGATCGGCCTGGCGGTCGCGGCCAGCCTGGTCACGGGCGCACTGGGAATCCAGACCGTGTTGGACGCACCCTCGCGCAACTCGTCCGTGGCATCGGCCGACGGTCTCGGGGCGGGCCAGATGGTCGGCCTGGTCAGCGACGACGAGGGGGAGACCGGCTCTGCCGAGAGCGGCACCCAGGCGCCGGCCCCGAAGCACGACGCCAAGGCGACGCCGCTCAAGGAAATACCCAAGGAGCAACCCGAGCGCGGCCTCGTCTACTCCGGCCTGAGCCTGCCCAGCGACGACCGCTGCGCCGGACAGCTGCAGGTCAGCGGCAGTTCGCTCTGCAGCCACGGCCCCGACGCTCCGCCGAAGGGCGTCGACATCCACAAGGACGTCGCCCCGGTGGCCGCGGCCGCCGCCCCGCCCGCCACGCTGACCCCGCCCGCCAACGCCCAGCCGCCGGCCGCCGCCGACCTGCTGAAGGGCGGCGCGCCGGCCCTGGACGCCGGAAACAAGGCCCTGCTCGGCGACGCGGCCGCCGCCGCCCCGCAGCAGAACGCAGCCGCCGGCGCGGCCACGGGCGGCTCGGCCGTCGTCTGCGACGGTGACGGCACCAGCGGCAACCGCGTCCAGGTGGTGTACGTCCACGCCCCGGGCAACGACCGCTACGCCCAGTACCTGGCCTCCTTCAAGAAGTGGGCCGCGGACGTCGACGTCATCTACAACGCCAGCGCCCAGGAGACCGGCGGCGAGCGGCACGTCCGCTTCGTCACCGAGTCCGACTGCACGGCCGCGGTGCTGGACGTCCAGATCTCCGACGCCGAGATCAAGGACTTCAACTCGCAGAACAACGCGCTCACCAAGCAGGGGTTCAACCGCAAGGACCGCAAGTACATGATGTTCACCGACGCCCAGGTGTACTGCGGCATCGGCACCTTCGACGGCGACGAGCGTCCCGGCCAGGACAACGAGAGCAACTTCGGCCCCTCGTACGGCCGCAGCGACTCGGGCTGCTGGGACGGCTCCACCGCCGCGCACGAACTCGGCCACAACCTCGGCGCCGTCAACGACAGCGCACCGCACTCCAGCAAGGCCGGCCACTGCACGGACGAGTGGGACCTCATGTGCTACTCGGACGCCCCGAACTACCCGCAGATGAAAATCGTCTGCCCGGACAACAAGCATGACGACCGGCTCGACTGCAACCACGACGACTACTACAACACCAACCCCGCGCCCGGCAGCTACCTGGCCACGCACTGGAACGTCGCCAACAACCGCTTCCTGATCGCGGGCGGCGGCACCGGCCCCAACCCGAACCCGACCCCCACCCCGACCAAGACCGTGAGCCCCTCGCCCACCGCGACCAAGACCGCGAGCCCCTCGCCCACCGCGACCACCACACCCACCAACACCCCGACCCCGACGGCCACCGGCACCTCCTCGCCGACCCCGACCCCGACCGCCACCTCCACCACCGGCTCCACCGGCCCGGACGTGACGGTGAGCCAGGTCACCCAGAACTCAGCCATGCTGAGCTGGCCGGCCGCCAACGGCGCCAGCGGCTACGACGTCCTGCTGAACGGCCAGTCCGTCGGCACCGTCCGCACCACCGTGGTCGGCCTGGTCCGGCTCGCCCCGGGCACCCAGTACAAGGTGGCCGTCACCTCCCGTGACGCCGCCGGCAAGGTCTCCAAGCCGGGTCGCACCGTGACCTTCAAGACCACCGCCGACTCCGGCAAGCCGCAGCCCGGAGCCCACTACACCCTGGTGAACGGGCTCACCGGCCAGGCCGCCGACCTGTGGGGCAGCTCGATGAACGACGGCACGGTCGCCATCGCCTACCAGCGCACCGGCTACGCCAACCAGAAGTGGATCTTCGAGGACGCCGGCTCCGGCACTCTGCGGATCAAGTCCGTGCGCTCCGAGAAGTGCCTCCAGCTGGGCGGTGACGCGGTAGCCGGCCAGTACGTCGCCCAGCAGCCGTGCTCCGACGCGGCCGCGCAGAAGTGGCAGGTGAACTCCTCCGGCGGCGCTGTCACCCTCACCGCCCAGGGCACCTCGCTGGTCCTCGGCATCAGCAACCGCTGGTACTACGGCGGTTGGCTGCTGGAGCTCCAGCAGCCCAACGGCCAGGCCTTCCAGAACTGGTCGCTGCAGAAGGCCTCCTGACCCATGCAGGTCCGCCGACCCTTCCAGATCCGCTGACCGAGCTGGGGCCACCGACTCCAGACAGGTCCACTGACCGCAGGTAGAACCGATCGGCCGGGTGCGGCCGCCGTGGGCTCACGGCGACCGCACCCGGCCGTCCCACCCACCGCACGAGAAAGCCCCACCCATGCGCATCCGTTCCATCGCCGCCGCCCTGGCCGTCGCCGGGGCGGCCGTACTCGCGCCTGCCGCCGTCCCCGCCTCCGCCCATGGTGACACCGTCCACCTGGAGATCACCGGGACGGACAACGGGCACGTCACCACCGTCGCCAGCTTCGAGAACGACCACGACCCGGTCACCGAGGGGTTCGCCGGCTCGCTCTCCGCCACCTCCTCCGACGGGCGCACGGCGGGCCCCTGGCGCCTGCTCGCCGTCCCCGGCCACCCCGGCAGCTACACCCACCGGGAGATCCTGGCGGCCGGCCACTGGAAGATCACCGTCGACTGCGCCTTCCCCGACCTCGGCCACGCCGAGCGCGAGCTCGACGTGGCCGCCGCCGCCATCACCGACCCGGTCGGCTCCATGCCCACCGCAGCTCCCACTACCGGGCCGACCGCCGCCCCGTCCCCGGTCGTCACCCTCGGCCCCACCGCCGGCCCCACGACCCCCGCGCCAACCGCCCCCGGTCCCTCGACCGCCACCGCGACGTCCGGCACCCAGGTCAAGGCCTCCGCGGACGACGGCGACAGTTCGCCCGTCGCCACCTGGGCCGCCATCGGCACCGCACTCCTCGCGGCCGTCCTCGGAGTCCTCGGCTTCCGACTCCGCCGCCGCAACTCCGGCCGCGGCTGAGACACCGACCGACGGAACCCTGGCCACGACGATCCTCACCGACCTGCAGCAGCGCGATCTCAGCGGATGATCGCACGTCGTTCACCGGCACGGGCCGACTCACGACCACGCCACCATCCGATCCACCGTCGAGTTCGGCCTCACCACCCCGGCGGAGGCCCAAGGCGCGCTCGAACCGGTCGCCGCCCTCGACCGCCACACCGCCGCGGACGACCCCGGAGCCCAATGGACAACCCTCTTCCTGCTAGCCGTCGCCCACACCGTGACCGGGGACCCCGACGCCCGTCACAACGCCGAACAAAGCCTGGCACTGTGCGAGAGCCACCACACCCAGTGGTCCCGCCGCTACTCCCTCTGGCTGCTCGGACTGCGGCGCCGTCTCGCCGCAGACCTCGAAGGTGCCCGCACCGCACTCCCGGACGCGCTGCGCGTGGACGAGCCGGGGCGGCATCAACGTAGCCGCCGCTCCACGCGATGTGGGGCTCTTCGACCTCGTCATTGTCATCGGTGCTCCCGTCCTCGTCGGCTCCCGTGGGAGTCAGGAAGCGCTCGACGGCGAAGCGGAACAGCTCTGTGCCGTCGGAGAAGGTGTGGAAGACGGCGTCATCCTCACCGTGTCCGACGGTCATGAACTCCCGCCCGTCGGGGAAGATATCGATCAGGCAACGGTCATCCCAGGGGTAGGGGTGGACGCTGATCGCATCCCCGCCTGTCCGCTGGTGACCAGCTGTCCGGCAGGTGATGCTCCATGGATTCCTGGGCCGCCGTAGCCACCTGCTGCAGGCGTTTTCTCGGCGGCGGCGGAAATGAGATTTCGTTCTGTGTCGGCTGTGCCGTAGAGTCGGTGTCACCGACGCGGGGTGGAGCAGCTCGGTAGCTCGCTGGGCTCATAACCCAGAGGTCGCAGGTTCAAATCCTGTCCCCGCTACTACGCAACAAGGCCGGGCCCGTCGCACTGTGTGCGTCGGGCCCGGCCTTCGTTTTGGTTCGGTCAGCAGTCGACGGCGGTGTCGACGTCGATTCGTCAGTGGTGAGCGGGCCATGTGATCATCCTCGCATTTTGCCCGTAATGCCCCCGTTAATGGAACGCTGGGCACTCACATGCCGACGCGACCTCCCCGACGGGACGCTGATCTGAAAGCAGCGCCATCTCCTGCATGCACTGCGGGAGTTCGAGGACCACTACAACACCCACCGCCCACATCACGCACTCCACCAGGACACGTCACTGACACCACCGCCCGTCCCGATCGCCGACCCCGGGCGGATCGCCCGGCTGGACGTCCGTGGACGCGACCGCCTCGGCGGCACCCTCACGCGTACCGACATGCCGCATGACCTGCACGGACTAACTCATCGGCAGCCACAGGGGCGGCGCGCGCCGGAAGACCCCTGGCAGGGGCCGCATCAGGCGCCGTCCGCCGTGCCAAGCCGCGCCGCCGTGCCGAGAGGTCGGCGATCAGTCCGCCGTGGCGATCAGCGGCTTTAGCAGGATGTCGGGTTGGTTGCGCTGGAAGGCGTTCAGGTGCCACTTGTCGGCGAACAAGGCCAGCAGAACGTCGTCCGAGCGGCGGGTGAGCACCTCGCCGTTGGTCAGGCGGGCTTTGGCCAGGGCTGCGGCGCCGTCGGCGTCGGTGATCCGGGCCAAGCGGTAGGGGAGCTGGTCGAGGGCGATCGGGGAAGAGAACTCGTGCTCCATCCGGTGCAGGATCACGTCGAACTGCATCGGGCCGACCGCAGCCATGACCGGCGCCTGGTCGCCACGCCGGTCGGAGACCAGCACCTGGATCACGCCTTCCTCATCGAGTTGGGCGACGCCCTTGCGGAACTGCTTGGAACGGCTGATGTCCTTGGGCCGTGCCACCGCGAAGTACTCGGGGGCGAAGGCGGGCAGCGGGGGAAACTCGGTCTTCTTGCCGGTGAAGAGGGTGTCGCCGACCCGCAGCGCGCTCGCGTTGATCAGGCCGACCACGTCGCCGGGGTACGCGGTGTCGACCACGGTGCGCTCGGCCCCGAAGACGGTGTGTGCGTACTTGGTTGCGAAGGAGCGGCCGCTGGCCGCGCGGGTGACGTGCATGCCGCGCTCGAAGACACCGGAGCAGACTCGGACGAAGGCGATCCGGTCGCGATGGGCCGGGTCCATGTTCGCCTGGATCTTGAACACCAGACCGGAGAACTCCTCGCCGACCTCGCGGCTGCCGCCCTTGGCCAGCGGGCGTGGCCCGGGAGCCGGCGCGAGGTCGACCACGGCGTCCAGCAGGGGCTTCACACCGATGTTGGTCAGCGCGGCGCCGAAGAAGACCGGGCTGATCTTGCCGGCCTCGAAGGCCTCCTGGTCGTAGCCGGGGCCGGAGGAGAGCACCAGCTCCAGTTCCTCCAGCGCGGTCGTCCAGGCTTCGCCCTCCTGCTCGGCGGCCTTCTCGGAGGTGAGCTGCTCCTCGAGGGCGGCGTGCGTGCCGGCCGGCACCTTGGTGTAGCGCAGCATCTGCTCGGTGTTCCCCGCTTCGACCAGGCCGCGCAGGTTGCCGGCGTTGCCGACCGGCCAGACGACCGGGACGGGGGTGATCCCGAGGTGCGTCTCGATGTCCTCGAGCAGGGTGAGTGCATCCCGGCCGCGCCGGTCCCACTTGTTGATGAAGGTGATCACGGGGACGCCGCGATGGCGGCAGACCGCGAAAAGCTTGCGGGTCTGCTCCTCCAGGCCCTTGGCCGCGTCGACCAGCATGATCGCGCAGTCGACGGCGGCCAGCACCCGGTAGGTATCCTCGGAGAAGTCGGCGTGGCCGGGGGTGTCGACCAGGTTCATCACATGGTCGCGATAGCCGAACTGCAATGCGGCCGAGGTCACCGAGATACCGCGCTCGCGTTCCAACTCCATCCAGTCGCTGGTCACGCCGCGTCGGTCACCCTTGGCGTGCACCGCACCGGCAGAAGTGATCGCCCGCGCGTGCAGCGCCAGCGCCTCGGTGAGCGTGGACTTGCCCGCGTCCGGATGGCTGATCACGGCGAAGGTCCGTCGGCGGCCGGCCTCATGAAGGACCTGCGGGACGGGGACGGACTGTTCGGTGCTCACGGATTTCCTCGGGTACGCGTCGGCAGCAGGCCGGGTGACGCCTCTCCGTACCTGGTGAGCCGGGGATCAGGTCCGCAGGCCCAAGAAGCGATAATAGGCTGCCGGACGGCGTGACCCCGAAATTCCCGTTTGCCGGCTGCTGCCCCAGCTCCAGCCGGGATAGCAGCCGAACTGTCAGGAGTCGAAGCCGAGGCCGAGCCGGTCCAGGGTCCTCAGCCACAGGTTGCGCCGGCCCACTCGGAGTGGATCGTCGACTCGCCTTCATCGAAGCCCTGTTTGGCGACGGTGCCCTGGATGAAGCGCCGGGCGACCTCCTCGCTCTCGCAGCCGGCCACCTGCGGGGATCAGAGAGTCGTCGCCGCAGGTCAAGCCCACGTATCGGTATGCGCAGGCTGGCATCGCCCGGATCGGTCGGCCTCGCCCACGACAGGTGAGCAATCCGGGCGAAGCCGGCTCCGCAGGGCGCGATGATCCGGCTGCTCTCGAGCCCGTGGTCAGCGGTCATATCGGGACGCTACGCCCTGCGACACCGAGCAGCGCCAGCGAGTCCACGATCCCTTGTCGCCACGACAAGGGATCGTCCCAGGTCAGAGGCGCTTTTCGCTTTTCATGTGCATGTGGGTACGGCGTGAGGGCGGGGGTTCACCGTCTGCTGACGGCCGCCAGGAAACCATGAGCATGGCTGTTCATACGACCCGTGTTGGAAGTGATCACCATGCGCTCACTCGTCGCTCTCCCACGCGGACCACGGCGGCTTCGTCTTCCACCACCCCGACGGACGCCCCCACCACCCCGCCTACGTCCTCAACCACTTCCACCAGCTCTGCCGTGAGTGCGGCGTGCCCCGCACCACCGTCCACGACCTTCGCCACCTCGCGGCCATCATCTCGCCACCCTGTCCATCACCGCCAACATCTACGGCCACCTCACCACCCAGGCCGCCCGCGACGCCGTCGACACCATCGACCGCGCTCTCACCTCACCCAACCCCATCGCATTCCCAGGCCCGCACACACCCGGGGATCACGCCGCCAGGGTCCGCAACCAGAGGGTCATCACCAGAACACAGCTACGGAAGGCACGTTGAGACACCGCACCCATGACGTGATCGGCCCGAGCGGGATCTCGCCCTCACAATGCACTCACAGGGCCCCGAAAACGCGTCAAGGCCGTTCCCACCATCCGGTGGAAACGGCCTACGACCTGCGGTTATGCAAGTCGGGACGACAGGATTTGAACCTGCGACCCCTTGACCCCCAGCAGGGAGCTACGGCAGGGTCCAGCGCTGGTTGGCGCCGCCGTTGCAGTCCCAGATCTCCAGCGGGGTGCCGTCGGCGGTGGCCCCGGCGGGGTCGTCGAGGCAGCGGCCGGACTGGGCGCTCATCAGGCTGCCGTCCGGCTGGGGCGCCCACTGCTGGTTGGCGCCGCCGTTGCAGTCCCAGAGTTCGACCGGGGTGCCGTTGGCGGTGCCACCGCCGGTGACGTCCAGGCACTTGCCGTTGTGGGTGAGGGTGCCGTTGGTGCGGGTCCACACCTGCTGGGCGCTGCCGTCGCAGGCCCACAGCTGCACGGCGGCGCCGCTGGTCCCGGCGGTGGGTCGGGCGCAGGTGCCGGGCAGAGCGGAGGCGATCGGTCCGGTGTGGGTGGTGGGGGTGCCGGGGGTGAGGGCGAAGTTGTCGAACTGGTCGGTCTGGTAGCCCGTCACGCCGAGACCGGCGCGTCCGTTGGTGAAGCTGGTGTCGGTCGTGCTGCCCACGGCGGTACCGTCGATGTTCGCGGTGAGGGTAGCGTTGTCCAGGGTGAGCGCGACGGTGTGCCAGCGGCCGGTGCCGAGGGCGGTGGTGGTGCCGCTCGCGAGGGTGGTGAAGTGCCAGCTGGTGTCGCTCTTGTCGATGGACCAGGCGCCGGTGTCGCTGACCCGCAGGTGGTAGGCGTTCAGGCCGTTGTTGTTGCGGCCCTGCTGGTTGACCCGGCCGAGGAGTTCGACGGTGCTCGACTGCTCGAACATCGTGTCGGCGGTGACGGTGTAGTTGGACCAGCTGCCGTCGCCCATCATCGTGTACGGGGCGTTGTACGGTTCGTCGGTCCAGTTGATCGGCCTGGTCGGGGCCATCTGGCGCAGGCAGGTGCCGGTGCGGCCGCCGCCGCAGGCGACGGTCTGGAAGGCGCCGTTCATGTCCGCGAAGTACTTCGGCGAGGTGGTCGTCGCGGGCGTCTCGAAGCCGTCGGCGTAGGGCAGCTTCATCGGCGCGGCAGGCGGCGGGGTGGCGGTGCCCTTGCCCTGGCCGGTGGTGGTGGTCACGGTGTAGACCCGGCCGGGCTGCAGGGTGAGGGTGTACGTGCCGTGGGCCGGGGTGACGTCCTGCTGGTGGACGAACCAGTCAGCGGGGTTGGTGGAGTTGAGGTCGGTGGACCAGACGTGGACGTTGCCGGTGGACAGGCCACCCTTGACGGTGAAGCTCGCGGTCTGGGCGGCGGTGGCGTCCAGGGTCTCGATCACGGTGCTGTAGTCGCGGTTGTTCGCGCCCTTCAGCGTGACGTAGCTGCCGTTGGTGCGGGCGCCGCCGAGGTAGCCGCTCGCGGAGTCGATGTAGCGCCAACCGGGCTTGGTGAACTGGGTGGTGTGCGCGGTGACCCAGGTCGTCTTGCCGATGTTGTAGGTGCCGGACCAGGGCTGGTTGGCGACCGACATCCCGTCGGTGGAGAAGAACAGGTCGGGGTAGAGCGAGGCGATGACCGGCCAGTTGATGAACGAGGTCATCTTTCCGTCGAGGTAGCCGCGGTTGATCCCGCGCGCCACCGCCGGGGCGCCGCCGTCGGCGTCCTCGGAGCCGTTCTCGCTCGCCCACAGCGGCTTGCCGAGCGCCTGGGCGTTCGCCGGGCTGGGGCAGCTGCTGAAGTCGCTCATGTACCCGCAGGGGTAGTGGACGCCGACGATGTCGACGGCGTTCTTGAATGCCGGGTCGGTGGCCATGGCGTCGGCCACGTCCCAGGTGTCGTCGGCGGCGACGACCTTGGTGGCGCCGTAACCGCGTGCCACGAGCGCGCTCTTCAGGTTCTCGTACCAGGCCTTGTCGAAGCCGCGCTCGTTCCACCCGCCGAGGTATGACACGTTCAGGTGGTGCCGGGTGGCGCAGCCCATCCAGTCCATCAGGTAGTTGACGCTGTCCTGGGACCAGAAGTGGCCGCCGCTGCCGGTGTTGCCGATCCAGCCGGGGGCGCCCCAGGACAGGCCGTAGAACTTGATGTCGGGGTTGCGGGCCTTGGCCTGATCGGCCAGCCACCACTCGTAGCCCTGGTTGCAGTCGACGGTGCCGCGGGTGTGCTCAATGCTGGGTTCGGCGCCGTCGGTGGAGTTGGTGTCGCCGCCGATCTCCAGCTTCAGCACCTGCAGCGAGGCTCCGTAGCCGGGCTTGAACAAGTAGTCGAGCAGTTGGCTGCGCTGGGGCTCCGGATAGTCCACCAGCAGGCGGGAGTTGCCGCCGCCGCCGGAGATCGCGCCGACCCCGTCGAAGGTGAGGCCCGGCTTGGTGCCGTCGATGGTGACGGCGGTGGGGGTGGGGATGGCGGCCTGGGCGCCTGACGGCGCGGTCAGGCCGCCCAGCGCGCCGGCGAGGACGAGCGCCGCGCTCAGGGCGGTGCGCCAGGTCGATGACAGGTGTTGACGGCCCATGGGCGTCTCCTGGGTGTGGGGAGGGGTGGCGGTCCGTGCCGGGCGCCCGCAGGCGCCCGGCACGACGTGGGGGCAGGGGCTTCGCCGGTCCCGTTACGAGACGGTCCACTCCTGGTTGGCGCGGCCGGTGCCGCAAGGCCACTGGACGACCTGGGCGCCGTCAGCGGTGGAGGCGCCCGTGACGTCCAGGCACTTGCCGCTGTTGGCCGACACCAGCTGGACGGGGGCCCCGATGGCCGGGACGGGGGTCCACTGCTGGTTGGCCTTGCCGGCCCCGCAGGTCCACTGGACGACCTGGGCGCCGTCAGCGGTGGAGGCGCCCGTGACGTCCAGGCACTTGCCGCTGTTGGCCGACACCAGCTGGACGGTGCCGGTTCCGGCGACCGGGACGAGGGTCCACTGCTGGTTGGCCTTGCCGGCCCCGCAGGTCCACTGGACGACCTGGGCGCCGTCGGCCGTCGAGGCGCCCGTGACGTCCAGGCACTTGCCGCTGTTGGCGCTGGTCACGGTGTGGGTGGCCGGTGCGGCCAGCGGCGTCACGGTGGTGTTGGCGAAGTCGGCGTGCTGGAAGCCGCCGACGCCCAGGCCGATCTGGCCGGTGCCGTGGCCGGCGTCGGCGACCGAGGCGACCTGCACGCGGTCGATCGACGCGGTGATGTTCTGTCCCTGCACGGCCAGTGTGAGGTTGTGCCAGGTGCCGGCACCGGCGCCGGGGTAGCTGCCGCTCGCCAGCACGGTGTCGGCTCCGGCGCGGTCCTCGGTGAACAGGCTCCAGGCGCCGGTGTCGTCGATCTTCAGGTGGTAGCCGGAGCGGTCGTGGTCGACGTGGTCGATGCGGCCGAGCAGTTCGGCGGAGGTGTCGGCCTGTTCGAGGACGACGTCGGTGCTCGCCTGGTAGTGGGCCCAGGACGGGTCGCCCAGGAGGGTGAGCGGGGTGTAGTTCATGTCGTCGTGCCACGGGATGGGCGCCCGGGTGATCACCTGGCGCAGGCACATCGGGGTGGTCGCCCCGGACGGGCAGGGCGCGGTCTCGAAGGCGCCGGCCCAGTCATGGAAGTAGCGGGCGGTGGCCCCCGTGGTGTACCCGCTGAGGTCGGCCCGGTAGGGCAGCGGCATCGCGGTGGACGGGGGCGCCACGGCGGTGCCCTTGCCCTGACCGGTGGTGGTGGTCACCGTGTAGACGTAACCGGGCTGCACGGTGAGGGAGTACGAACCGCCCTTCGGCGTCAGGTCCTGGGTGTGGACGAACCACCTCGACGGATCGGTGGAGTTCATGTCGGTGGCCCAGACGTGCACCGGGCCGGTGGACAGGCCGCCGGCGATCTTGACGTTGACGGTCTGCGCGGCGGTGGCGTCGGTGGACTCGATGACCGTGCTGTAGTCCCGGCCGGACTTGAGCGTGACGTAACTCCCGCCGTGCGGGTCTCCGTTGGCGCCGGCACCGGCGAGGTAGCCGCTGGAGGCGTCGAGGTACTGCCAGCCGGGCTTGGCGAACTGGGTGGTGTGCGCCATCACCCAGATGTCGCGGCCCACCGCGTAGTTGCCGGACCAGGGCTGGTCGGCGGCCATCAGGCCGGCGCCCGCGTAGGGCAGCTCCGAGGGCCAGGAGCTGACCACCGCCCACTTGATGTCCGAGGTGATCCGGGCGTCGAGGTACTCGCGGTTGACGTTGCGGGCCAGGGCGGCCGGGTCGGCTCCGTAGCTGTCGTTGTCGTCCTCGGAGGCCCACAGCCGCTTGCCCAGCCCGGTCGCGGTGCTGCTTCCCGGACAGGCCGTGTAGACCGGCGTCGAGTGCCAGCAGGTGCCGTGCAGGCCGATCACTCCGACGGCCTCGGCGAAGGCGGGGTCGCTCGCCATGTCCGCAGCGATCGACCAGTGCTCGTCGTCGCTGTCGGAAGCGACCAGGACGGTGCCCTGGTGGCCGTGGCCGTCCAGGTCGGCACGCAGCCTCTCGAACCAGGCCTTGTCGTAGCCGCGCTCGTTCCAGCCGCCGAGGTAGCCGACGTTCAGCCCGTGCTGGTGGGCGCACCCGAGCCAGGACTCCAGGTAGGCGATGTTGTCCTGGGACCAGATGCCGCCGTTCAACCAGCCGGGCGCGGCCCATTCCAGACCGTAGAACGTGATCTTGGGGTTGCGGGCCTTGGCCTGCTCCATCAGCCACCACTCGTACCCGCGGTCGCAGTCGACCTTGGTGGAGGTGCGCATGTGGGACGGCTCGGGGCCGTCGGAGGAGTTGGCGTCGCCGCCGATCTCCACCTTCAGCGTCTGCAGGGAGGCGCCGTAACCGGGCCTGAACAGGTAGTCCAGCACCTGGCTGCGCTGGGGTTCGGGGTAGTCGACCAGCAGGCGCGAGGTGGCGCCGCCGCCGCTGATCGCGCCGAGCCCGTCGTAGGCCCGCCCCGGCGAGGAGCCGTCGATCGTCACGGACTTCGCCGTGGGGGCGGGCGCGGCCTCCACGGCGGGGGCGGCCGCGACGGCGGTGGCGACGCCGAGTGCGAATGCCGCCAGGGCGGTGACGCCCCGGCGGAACGGATGGGGTGGTGTGCTCATCGACTGCTCCTGCTCCTCGGGCCGGGCCGGCAGGGGGATGGGGGTCCCCAGCACCGGAGTCACGGACGAACCGCCGGGACGGGCGCTGGCGGGTGCATGCGGACCGCCGGGGAGGACAGTAGACCCAGCTTTCAACAACAATCAACAACTTCGAATGAAATGCAACACGCCCGGGGCGCCACGCCCACCAAGCCGACAGTTGATCCGTGCCGCCAGGCGGGGTCACCACCGATCACCGTTACGACCCTGCCGCGTGCCATTGACGCCGCTCCGGCTTTGCTCGAAGCTGTCCAGGGCGGCAATCTACCGATCGGCAGTTTGTTCGAACGTACCCCATGACCTGGGCCGATCCAGGAGATCACGCTCGATCCAGCGACTCCGGACCAAACCCCGCGCCAAGCCGGGAGCACAGTGGCATAACGAGATGGTCTCAATAGCTCCAAGGGGGGAACAATGAGCTTGACTCGCCTCGTGGCCGGGCGCTTTCTTTTGCCCGATCGCGTTAGATTGCGATGCTTTTATGATCGATTCTGTTGCTTCTCGCCGGTCGGTCCCACCCTCAGGAGCCCCCACCACACCTCTTCCACGGTGGCCGCCTGGCCTCGATCGCCGCGCTGAGCCTGGTCACCTCCTTCGGCCCGGCCGCCTGCTCCACTGGGCAGACGGGTCGAGGCCCTGTTCACCCTGATCGGGCGGCTGCGCGACGAGGACGTCGCGGTCATCTACGTCTCCCACCGGACGAAGGAGATCTCCCGGCTCGCCGACCGCATCGCCGTGCTACGTGACGGCCAGGTCGCCGGGGTGGTCGAGGCCGCCGCCACCGACCAGAGCGAGCTGGTCCGGCTGGTGGCAGTTCGCCACCGGTACGGCCGGCCGACAGTGGCTGCTGCTGTTCGCCTGAGCTCCGACCCCGGGCCCGCCTGCCCGGGCGCAGTGGGCCAGGGCAGGCGGGGTTCCGCGAGAACCGCGTCAGGCCCGGTGCACCTTCACCCCGCAGTCCGCGACGGCCTTCTCCTGGGCGTCCGTGAGGCCGTCGTCGGTCACCAGCTCGTGCACGTCCGAGAGCGGGCAGATCGAGGCGAAGGTGACCCGGCCGATCTTGGTGCTGTCGGCGAGGACGATCGACCGGGTGCCGCTGCGCAGGAAAGCGCGGTCGGTCTGCGCCTCCATCTCGTCGTGGGTGGTGCAGCCCTCCTGGGCGGTCAGTCCATCGACACCGATGAAGGCGATGTCGACGTGGTACTGGGAGAGCATCCGGTCGGCCGCGGGCCCGACCAGTTCGTAGCTGGCCGAGCGGGCGATGCCGCCGATCACCACCAGCCGGACCTCGGGGCGCACGATCAGCTCCGCCGCGATGTTCACGGCGTTGGTCACCACGGTCATTCCACCGCGTTCTGCCAGGATGCGGGCGAGTTCGGTGGTGGTGGTGCCGCCGGTGAGGCCCACCACGGCGGCGTCCGGGACGAGTCCGGCCGCGAGGCGGGCGATCCTGCGCTTCTCCTCCTGCTGCTTCCCGCTGCGGTGCCGTAGCGGGAGTTCGAGGTTGACCGCCCCTGTCACCGCCCCGCCGCGGGTGCGGTGCAGCAGTCCCTGGTCGTGCAGTTCCTGGAGGTCGCGGCGTACGGTCGCGCCCGAGACTCCGAGCAGTTCGGCCAGTGCGTGCACATCGACGCTCCCGGCCGCGGCGACATGGGACAGGATCCGGGCGGCGCGATCAGCTTTGAGCATGAACGGAGTGTAGCTCCGGCCCGAACCGGCCGCCCGGACTCCGCGGTTTCCGGCATCGCCGCTCGTCAGCCGGGGTGGCGGCGGAACGCGCGAAGACACTCGGCATGCCATGCACTGATCAATTGTGTGCACAGGGCGAGCGACGAGGGTGCGCGCCGAAGCGGAAGAGGGTGCGGGTCCGAAGGGGCCGCCGGACGGCAGCCGTGCACGGGCGCACCGGGGATCCGGGGCGCCCGCGCACGGAGTGGGGAGCCTACGGCGCCGGTACTCCGGTCGCGCCGAGTTCCGCGGCACTGGTCCAGGGGCCGCGGTCGCCGGCTTCGCTCAGGGCGCGGAGCCTCAGGTACCGGCCGGACACGGCGGGGAACGACGCCGTCTTCGGTGACGCGGTGTCCGTCCAGGTGCCGGTGGCCACCGGGGTGCCCCAGGACGTGGGCGAGTCGGACACGTAGACCTCGTACCGTCCGATGCGACCGTTGACGCCGCCGTCCTGGCGGGGCAGGTAACGGAACGAGTCGACGGCGTAGCGGGAGCCGAGGTCGATCTGGATCTCGTGCGGTAGCGGGTCAGGGGTGCCGGAGGACCAGGCGGTGTGCCAGATGGTGCCGATGTCACCGTCGATGGCGTTGACGGCGGCACTGTTCCCGGCGGAGGTCTCCTGGCTGTCCGCGGAGATCAGCTTCCAGGTCGACTTGTCCAGGACGGGCGAGCCGCCGGCGTCGGTGGCGGGAGTGGGGAGGGTGGCGCCGGCCAGGGTGACGGTGAACGCCCCGGACCGGTTGCCGGCCTTGACCCACAGGACGCCGCCCCGGTCGGCGGGGTCGAAGTACCAGCCGGTCTCCGCCGCGTCGTACGCCGCCTTGGAGGAGACCCGGGCCAGGGACGTGGAGCCGAGCGCCACGGTGGTGGGCGCGCCGGCGAGGTGGACGTTGAGCTCGTAGCCGCGGCTGTCCGGCTTGCCGGCGTAGGAGCCCACGCTCGCACCGACGTTCACGGTGACGGTACCGGTGCCGGAGTTCGGCGCGTCCACGGTGACCTGCTGCCTCGCCGAGGCACCGCGCTGGTAGGCGCGCGTCACGCCGTCGTCCTCGTACAGGCTGAACTTCGACGTCCCGGCGGGGTACAGATCGTAGGTGAGCGTGGAGACCGGCTTCTCCCCGGTGTAGTTCATCTGCGGCCACATCGGGACGATGCCGCCGCCCCTGACGAACACCGGCGTCTCGTCGAGCGGTGCGGCGTAGCCGTTGAGCGTGGTCGGGCCCTGGTAGACCTTGCCGGTCCAGTAGTCGGTCCACGTCCCGGCGGGCAGGTAGATGCCGTCCCGGGTGGTACCGCTGGAGGTCATCGGCGCGACCAGGAAGGAGTCGCCGGCCATGAACTCGCCGGAGGTCGCGTTGCCCTGCGCCACCGGGTCGTTCGGGTATTCGAGCACCAGGGCGCGGGTCGAGGGCACACCGGTGGTGCTGGCGACCTGGCTCATGGTGTACATGTACGGCATCAGCCGCATCTTGGTCTGCAGGGCCTTGCGGTTGGCGGACAGGTAGGGTTCGGAGAACCGCCAGGGCTGCTTGTCCTGATAGCCGGCCTGCGGGTTGGTGGCACCCCAGCCGGACATCGTCATGAACGCCGGGGTGAAGGCCTTCCACTGGAGGTCGCGGGTGTAGGTCTCCGGGCTGCCGCCGAAGATGCCGTCGACGTCGCCGGAGGCGTAGTTGAGACCGGACAGCCCGGCGCCGACGACGGCGGGGACGGTCCAGTCCATGGTGGGCCAGTCGCCGTTGGTGTCGCCGGTCCAGACGACGGCGTTGCGCTGGGTGCCGGCCCAGCCGTCGACGGTCCACACGAAGCGGCGGGCGTCCGAGTTCTTCTCGATTCCGGCGACGGCCTGGTCGACCCCGTCGAAGGCGTACTTGTAGCCGCCACCGATCCAGGCCACGTCGGTCTTGACGCCGCGCGAACCGTCCGCGCTGACCTCGGTGGCGATGTCGTTCAGGCCGGTCGAGGTCCACAGGCCGGTGTGGAAGCCGAGCCCCTGGAGGTCGCCGACGGTCTGCTTGAGATCGGTGTAGCCGCAGCCGTAGCCGTCGTTGGGCAGGATCCAGCCGGAGGGCATGTCCGCGTTCCGGGCGTCCCGCGCGTAACCGACCACGTCGGGCGTGGTCTGGTGGCGCGCCCGGGTGTGGTCGCCGTTGTAGGCGGGGTTGGAGGCGTTGAAGCAGTCGGCGTTGCCCAGCTCGAGTCCCCACATCGGGGCCAGGAACGGCTTGCCGGTCACGTCGGTGTAGGCGCCCAGCACGCCCTTGAGCGAGTCGGCGACGAAGTAGTAGGCGTCGAAGCGGTTCTCGTCCTCGGTCGTGGCGACCGGATCGGTGAACGCGTACGAACCGGGTGCCCAGGTGTTGCGCAGCACGCCGTAGCCGTTGGAGGACATGTAGAACGGCGCCGGGCTGGCGTTGGTGTTCCGCTTCCAGGTGTTGTCGACCGAGATCGGCACCGTCATGTCCCGCAGCGCCCACGGGCCCAGCCGCAGGCCGGTGCCGTAGAACTGCTCGGTCGCGCCCCGGGCGAGGTGCTGGGTGGTCTGGGTTCCGGTCCAGGAGGTCGGCGAGGATTCCCGCCACAGGAGCGTGCCGTCGGGCCGGTAGGCGGCGAAGGCCAGCGACTTCTTGGCGGCCCGCAGGGTGACCGAGCCGGTGGCGATCTCGTAGTAGGCACCGCGGTCGGCGGTGTGGACGGCGGGGGTGCCGAACGAGGTGTTCAGGGCGATGTCGGCGCCCGCCGGGTCGGTGAACCTGCCGTCGGGCGCGAGCTGGATCCGGAAGATGTCTGCGCGGACGAACTCCACCCGCACCGCCGCGCCGGAGGATGTGGCGATGGTCGCGGTCGCGCCGGTGTGGCTGAAGCGGGTGATCCGGCCGGCGGTGCTCGATGCGGTCGTCGCACCGGGAGCCACGCCGACCAGGGCCGTGGACAGGACGGCCACCACCACCGCGGCGGGCAGGGGGCGATGGCGGAGGACGCGGCTGACCGCGCGGGTCAGCCGACTTCTGACGGTGCCGCTCGATGGAGGCATGGGGGTCCCTCTCGGGTCGGGAGTCAGGGGCGGGAAAGAGCGAGACCTGCACACGGATTGCACCGGCTGTGCGCGCTCATGTCAATGAGTCGCGCATTTCAATCAGAAATGAGCATCTGGGTGTGCAGGGTCAATCGGTGCCGAAGTCGCCTTCCGGTCGCCCAGCGGGCGGGTCCACCTCCTCCGCCGTGACCGCCCGTCCGGCGCCGAGGTAGCGGCCGGTGTCGCGAGCCCAGGGTCATCGACCAACAAGCGGCGTTCCGCCCGAGCGCCCGACATCCCCTCAGCCACTCCGTTTAAAACTGACTATAATTTGGAACATTCAAGCAACTTCAAGCAGCACCTGGAGACGAACGTGAGCGTGGCGGAGCACATCGCCCTGGTCGGCGCCCGACTGGTCCTGCCCGTCGGCGTCGTCGAGGGTGACCGCCTCACCGTCGACGGCGAGCGCATTGCCGGCCTCGGCGGCGACACCGAGCCCGGCGACCTCGACCTGACCGGGTACACCGTCGTGCCTGGCTTCGTGGACCTGCACGTCCACGGCGGCGGCGGCGCCTCCTACGCCTCCGGCATCGCCGAGGAGGCCCTGCTCGCCGCCCGCACCCACCTCGAACACGGCACCACCACCACGATGGCCTCCACCGTCACCGGCGAGATCGACGAGGTCGCCCGCCAGGCCGCCGTGCTCTCCGAGCTGGTCGAGGACGGCATCCTGGCCGGCATCCACTTCGAGGGCCCGTTCATCTCCCACAACCGCTGCGGCGCCCACCGCCCCGACCTGCTGCGCGACCCCGACCCGGCCTTGGTCCGCAAGCTCGTCGACGCCGCCCGCGGCCACGCCAGGATGGTCACCCTCGCCCCCGAACTCCCCGGCGGCCTCGACTCGGTACGCATGCTCGCCGACCTCGGCATCATCGCCGCCGTCGGCCACACCGACTCCGACTACACCACCACCCTCGAAGCCATCGACGCCGGCGCCACCGTCGCCACCCACCTGTTCAACGCCATGCCCGCCATCGCCCACCGCGCCCCCGGCCCGATCGTCGCCCTGCTGGAGGACGAGCGCGTCACCGTCGAGCTCATCAACGACGGCGTCCACCTCCACCCCTCCGTCCTCGACCTCGCCTACGGGACCGCCGGCCCCCGCCGCGTCGCCCTGATCACCGACGCCATGGGCGCCGCCGGCATGGGCGACGGCCTCTACCCCCTCGGCCCCCTCCAGGTCCAGGTCAAGGGCGGCGTCGCAATGCTCCCCGACGGCAGTTCCATCGCGGGGTCGACGCTGACCCTTGACCGCGCCTTCCAAAGGTCGGTTCAGGTTGACAACTTGACGCTCAACCAAGCCGCCGAGTCGCTCTCCACCACTCCGGCCCGCCTCCTCGGCCTCGCCGACTCGATCGGCACGCTGGAGATCGGCAAGCTCGCCGACCTGGTCGTGGTCGACTCCGGCACCCTCGACCTGGTGGCCGTGATGCGCCACGGCCGGTGGGTCCTCGGCGACGAGAAGTTCGCCGTCTTGCGGCCTGTCTGAGCATTCATGCAGTAGTACCGGCGCGCGATGGCGGCATCGTCGGCGGAGAGCACGGCGGGACGGCGGGATGGCGGTGCGCACGCATCGGCGGGCAGTTCCGCCAGCGGCCAGGTCGCCGCCCGCCTCGACGGCGGACGGCGACCACGGGTCATCAGACGGGCAGGACCCAGATCGCGAGGCCCGCCCCGTTCGGGACAGGCCTCGTCTCGTCACCGCCCTCAGGCCGTCGGTGCCTTGAGGACGCGCAGCAGACGGGTGACCTCTGCCGCCATGGCGGTGCGTCCGGAGCCGAGGTAGCGGCGGGTGTCGACGAGCGACGGGTCGTCGTCGAGGGTGCGCCGCACGGCGCCGGTGAAGACCTGGTTGAGGTGGGTGGCGATGTTGACCTTGGTCATGCCGTGCTCGACCGCGCGGGTCAGGTGCTCGTCGGCCACGCCGGAGGAGCCGTGCAGGACCAGCGGCACCGGGACGGCCGCACGTAGCCCGGCGATCAGGTCGAAGTCGAGGACGGCGTCGCGGGTGAGCATGGCGTGGGAGGTCCCGACGGCCACCGCGAGGGCGTCCACACCGGTGGCGGCGACGAAGGCTGCGGCCTCGGCGGGGTCGGTCCGGGCGCCGGGGGCGTGGACCCCGTCCTTGCCGCCGACCTCGCCGAGTTCGGCCTCCACCCACACGCCCGCCGCGTGGCAGCGGGCGACCACCTCGGCGGTGGCGCGGACGTTCTCCTCACAGGGCAGCACGGAGGCATCGAACATGACGGAGGAGAAGCCGAGTTCGACGGCCTCGGTCACCAGGTCGGCGGAGGTCGCGTGGTCGAGGTGGACCGCGACCGGCACCGAGGCGGTGCGGGCGGTGGCGAGCACCGCGGACGCTATCGGGGCGAGCGCCCCGTGGTAGCGGACGGCGTTCTCGCTCAGCTGCAGGACCGCCGGGGCACCGGCGGCCTCGGCACCCGCCACGATGGCCTGGGCGTGTTCGAGCTGGATGACGTTGAAGGCACCCACCCCGCGCGCGGCGTCCGCCGCGGGGGTGACGATGGTGCCGGTTCCGGCCAGGGGCATCAGGAACTCCTCTGGGAGTGGAGGGGTTGAACGTCCACCAGTGGCCGCAGGCGGCGGTGGACGTCGGGGTCGAAGTCGCCGGCCAGCGGGGCGGCGACGGCGGCGGCGGACAGCGCCACCGCCTCGGCCAGCCGCTCCGGCCAGGGGGTGGCATCGACCAGGCCGAGGGTGAGGGCGGCCACCGCGGCGTCACCCGCTCCGGTGGGGTTTCCCGCCAGTTGTTCCGGCGGCATGGCCCGCCAACTCCCCTGCGGTGTAACGGCGATGAGACCGTTGGGGCCGAGCGAGGCGACCACCGCCCCGGCGCCGGCGTCGACCAGCGCACCCGCGGCGGCGACGGGGTCCGCCAGGCCCGTGGCGGCGGCGAGTTCATCGGCGTTCGGCTTGACCAGGTCGGGGCCTGCGGCCAGCGCGGCCCGCAGAGCGGCACCGTCCGCGTCGACCACCGCCGGGACCCGGTGTGCGTGCGCCAGCCGCACCAGCCGGCCGTACGCGTCCTCGGGCGCGCCCGGCGGCAGGCTGCCGGAGAACACCGCCGCCGAGGCCTGGGGCAGGAGTCGGTCGACGTGGTCGAGCAGCCGGGCCCAGTCCTCGGTCGGAACGGCCGGGCCCGGTTCGAGCAGGATGGTGGTGTCTCCGGCGCTCTCGTCCACCACCGCCACCGTGCGGCGGGTCTCCCCCACGATCGGCAGCAGGCGTTCGGGCAGGCGGGCGGCGGCGAGGTCGCGCCGCAACGTCGCGCCCGCCGCCCCTCCGGCGAATCCGGTGATCACGGTCTCGCGGCCGAGGGCGTGCAGCACCCGGGCGACGTTGACGCCCTTGCCGCCGGCCCGCTCGGCCGTCGACCGGACGCGGTTGCTCCCTCGCGGGCGCAGGCGGTCGACCCGGTAGGTGACGTCGAGCGCGGCGTTGAGCGTGAGGGTCAGGATCACCGGCTGGCCTTCGGGTGCGGCAGGTCGTGGGCCAGTAGGTCATGGGCCAACAGGGCGGCCCCCTGGCAGCCGGCCTCATGATCGAGTTGGGCGGGCAGGAGCTGCGGCAGTGTCTGGAAGGTGAGCCGTTCGGCGACCGCCGCGCGCAGAGGGGCGAAGTACGGGTCGCCGGCGCGGGCGAGGCCGCCGCCGATCACGATGCGTTCGGGGTCGAGCAACGTGATGGCGGCGGTCAGGGCGTCGGCGAGCGCCTCGATCGCCTCGTTCCAGACCGTGACAGCGGTCTCGTCCCCGGCGACGGCGCGCTCGCCGACGTCCTTCGCGGTGACTCCGCCCTCCCCGGTGGCGGCGGTGTAGCGGCGGGCGATGGCGGCCGCCGAGGCGACGGTCTCCAGGCAGCCCCGGCCACCACAGGGACAGGCCGGCCCGCCGGGCCGGACCACCAGGTGTCCGAGTTCCCCGGCCCGTGCGTGGCTGCCGGTCACCGCCTGCCCGTCGGACATGAGCGCCGCCGCGATGCCGGTGCCGACCGGGACGAAGAGGAAGTCCCGACTGCCGCGTCCCGCACCGATGCGCGCTTCGGCCAGGCCGCCGGCCCGCACGTCGTGGCCCAGCGCCACCGGAAGGCCCAACTCCTCGGCGAGCCAGTCCCGGACGGGCAGTCGGTGCCAGCCGAGGTTGGCCGCGAGGACGACGGCGCCCGCCGTCTCGTCAACGATGCCCGGCACCGCGATGCCCGCCGCCGCCGGGCGGTGCCGGTCGGCCAGCTCGCGGGCCGCCGTCAGCACCGTCTCCAGGACCGCGTCCGGGCCGCGCTCGGCTCCGGTGAACCACCGGTCCGCCTCCCGCAGGACGCCGTCCTCGCCCGCCGCGCCGCCCTTGATATAGGTGCCGCCCACGTCAAGGGCGATCACTCTGGTCACGGCTGGGCCAGCACGATCGAGCGGGTCAGGTTGCGCGGCTGGTCGGGGTCCAGGCCGTCGGCCTTGGCGAGCTCCACGGCGAGGCGCTGGGCGCGTACCAGGTCGGCCAGTGGGTCGAGGGTGGTCACCGAGGTGACGGCGCCGATGCCCTGTACCTGCTCCAGCAGTCCGGTCGGCGGCTCACCGAAGAACCAGACCACCCGGCCGGGGGCGGCGATGCTGATCGGGCCGTGCCGGTACTCCATCGCGGGGTAGGACTCGGTCCAGGCTCCGGAGGCCTCGCGGAGCTTGAGCGCCGCCTCGTTGGCGAGGCCGACTGTCCATCCGGTGCCGACGAAGGTGAACTGGCCTGCCGCTACGGCGCCTTCGGGCAGGTTCTCGGCCAGCGCCCGCGCGGCCTGCTCGGGCAGGTCGGCCGGGGCCAAGCCGAGGTGGCCGCGCAGCAGCGCCAGCGCCGTGGTGGCGAAGCGGGTCTGCACCACCGACTTCTCGTCCGCGAACTCCAGGTCCACGACGGTGTTCGCGGCCGTGACGATCGGCGTGTCGAGGTCACCGGTGAGCGCCACGCTCGGGATGTGCCGGGCGCGGGCGAGGGCGGCGAGCACCTCCGTCGTCGTGCCGGAGCGGCTGATGGCGACCAGCCGGTCGTAGCCGCGGGCGGCCGGGAACTCGGAGGCCGCGAACGCGTCGGTCTCCCCGAGCCCGGCGGCCTCGCGCAGCGACGCGTACGCCTGCGCGATGTACAGGGACGTTCCGCAGCCGATCACGGCCACCCGCTCACCCCGCTCCGGGAGACCCGCGGGCTCCAGCTCCAGCGCCCTGCTCCAGCTCTGCGGCTGACTGGCGATCTCCCGCTCGACGTGGCTCATTCAGGACTCTCCTCGGTAGGGGCTCGGGGCGGTACTCGGGCGTCGATCCGTCCCGAGCGCTCGCTCAGACTGCAAGCCAGAATGCTTGAAACTGATCTATTCATAGCCCAATACGTCATCTATGAGCAACGCCCATCGCCGGAAGCACCGACTCGCTGCCAGCCACTGGCGCGACAGGAGTCGCCTGGTCGCAGGAGTGGGGCACCTGCCCTGCGACTGACTGAAGTTGATGCCACCCTCGACCCGTTGCGCAGCTTGATCGACATGTCGAGCGACTTCAGGCGGCCCGATGTCCCACGTCAAGACATCGGCCCCTGCGGTCCCTCGACTCTCGACTGCAACGCTTCGGTAACGCGGCTGGCCTGCCAGGTTGGCAACGGTGCACACTCTGGTAGCGCTAATGATCGATATTGACAAAATATCGAACGAACAGCGCATCTTCGCGCAACTGCGCGATCCCCCACCAGGGCCGCCGCTGGGTCGGCCCCAGCTGCAAAGGCGGTATCAGAGATGAAGCGGCGTCTGCTCTCCCTGTCGGCGGCCACCCTGGCCGGAGCGCTCGCGCTGTCGGGGTGCAGCAAGGGGTCGAATTCCGGTTCGACCTCCGCCGACGGCGTCACGACGATCAAGTTCGTCGCGGCCGACTACGGCTCCAACGGACAGAACCCGACCCAGGCGTACTGGCAGGGGGTCATCTCCGCCTTCGAGCAGCAGAACCCCAAGATCAAGGTCGACCTCCAGGTCATCAACTGGAACGACATCGACACCCAGGTCAAGACCATGGTGCAGAACGGCAACCAGCCGGACATCCTGCAGACCGGCGGCTACGCCGACTTCGCCAAGAACGGCCAGCTCTACCCGGCCCAGGACGTCCTCTCCGCCGGCACCGCAGCCGACTTCCTCCCCGCGATGGCGCACGCCGGCGAACAGGAGGGCACCCAGTACGGCATCCCCTTCGTCTCCAGCGCCCGGATGTTCCTGATCAACAACGAGCTCTTCAAGAAGGCCGGCCTCGACCCGGCCAACCCGCCCAAGACGTGGGCCGACATCACCGCCGACGCCACCGCACTGAAGAAGGCCGGCGTCGAGATCCCGCTCGGTGTACCGCTGGGCAAGGAGGAGGCCCAGGGCGAGTCGTTCATCTGGATGCTGGAGAACCACGGCGGCTACCAGGACGACAAGGGCAAGTACGTCATCAACTCGCAGGCCAACATCGACACCTTCACCCAGCTCAAGAGCTGGGTGGACGCCGGCCTGACCGAGCAGAGCCCCGCCTCCGTCAACCGCACAGACCTGGCCAAGGACTTCGCATCCGGCAAGGTCGGCATGCTCAACGGCATCCCCACCCAGCTGAACGACGTCAAGAACATGGACGTCACCTGGACGGCGATGCCCGGCAAGGACGGCGCCTCCAAGGCCACCCTCGGCGTCGCCGACTGGGTGATGGCCTTCAAGAAGGGCGGCCACAAGGAGCAGATCAAGGCCTTCCTCGACTTCGCCTACAGCAAGGACAACACGGTGAAGTTCGACAAGGAGTACAGCCTGCTGCCGGTTACCCAGTCCGCGCTCACCGCACTCCAGGCCGACCCGGACGAGAAGGCCCTGACGCCGTTCCTGCAGATCCTGCCCACCGCGGTCTTCTACCCGCTCAGCGACCCGACCTGGCCCGCCGTCTCCGCGCAGGTCAAGACCCAGATCGGCAGCGCGGCCACCGACCCGAAGAAGACCCTCGACGCGCTCCAGCAGGCTGCCCAGCAGGCCGGCGAGTGACCGGCGCGACCGCGAAAGGAATCCCCGCCGTGTCCTCTCGCAGCACCACAGACGTCCGGCCGGGCGCCCCCTCCCGGCCGTCCGCGCCGAAGGCGGGCCGGCCCGCCGGGCGCCGTTCCCTCTTCTCCCGGCTCGGGGCACTGCCCTGGCTGGCCCCTGCCGTCGTGCTCATCCTGGGCGTGGTCGTGTGGCCGGTCATCGAGATGGTCAGTACCTCGCTCCGCAGGATCGACACCACGGGCACGGACCACGGCCCGGCCGGACTGGTCAAGTACCACAAACTCTTCAGTGACCCCCGACTGCCCGGCGTCCTCACCTGGACCGCGGTGTGGACGGTCGCCGTCGTCGGCCTGACCATGCTGATCTCGCTCGCGCTGGCCCAGTTGTTCAACCAGAACTTCCCCGGCCGCCGCCTCACCCGCTGGGCGCTCATCGCCCCCTGGGCGGCCTCCGTGCTGATGACCGCGATCGGCTTCCGCTGGATGCTCGACCAGGTCGCCGGCGTGTTCAACCGCCTGCTGCTCGACCTCGGCCTGATCGACCACCCCCGGGCATGGCTCGGCGATGCCGCCCACGCCAGGCCCTGGCTGGTCCTCGTCGCGGTCTTCGTCTCGCTGCCGTTCACCACCTACACCCTGCTCGCCGGGCTTCAGACCGTCCCCGGCGAGGTCTACGAGGCCGCCCGGGTCGACGGCGCCACCCCCTGGCAGACCTACCGCAAGGTCACCCTGCCGCTGCTGCGCCCGGCCTTCCTGGTCGGCCTGGTGATCAACCTGATCAACGTCTTCAACTCGTTCCCGGTCATCTGGGGCATGACCCAGGGCGGCCCGAACGCCGACACCGCCACCACCACCGTGTTCATGTACATGCTGCGCGGCTACGACGTCGCCGAGTCCGCCGCCATGTCGGTGGTCAACTTCGCCGTCGTGATCCTCATGGTGATCGTCTTCCTCAAGGTCAGCCGCTGGAACGGGGAGGAAGGCTGATGACCACTGTTCAGTCGCCGTGGACGGCGCGCCGTCCGCGCGCCCGCACCGTCCTGTTCACCACGCTGGCCTGGGCGCTCGCCGCGCTCTTCCTCCTGCCCTACGTCGAGATGCTGATCACCGCCGGCCGTCCGGCCGACCAGCTGCGCAACAACTCCTACCTGCCAACGGGCTTCGACTGGTCCTCGTTCACCAAGGTATGGACCGACACCACGCTCGGCCAGAACCTCCAGGTCACGCTGACGGTCGCCGGCGGCTCCACCCTGCTGGTGCTCCTGGTCGCCCTGCCCGCCGCGTACTACACCGCCCGGGTCCGGTTCCGCGGACGCAAGGCGTTCCTGCTGCTGGTACTGGTCACCCAGATGTTCCAGCCCACCGCCCTCCAGGTCGGCCTCTACCGCGAGTTCTACACGATGGACCTGCTGGACACCCCCATCGTCCTGGTGCTCGCGAACGCGGCCTTCAACCTGGCCTTCGCGATCTGGATCCTGAGCGCCTACATCGGCTCCATCCCGATGGAGTTGGAGGAGGCCGCGATGATCGACGGAAACAGCCGGATCGGCGCACTCTTCCGGGTCACCCTGCCGCTCGCCCTGCCGGGCGTGGTCACCGCCGTGATCTTCACGTTCATCTCGACCTGGAACGAGTTCATCATGGGCCTGACCCTGACCAACTCGCCCGACCGGCAACCGCTCACCGTCGGCATCAACAACATGATCGGCGCCTACAGCGTGCAGTGGAACTACGTGTTCGCCGCCTCGCTGGTGGCCATCGTGCCGGTGGTCGTGCTCTTCGCGGTGATCGAACGCCACGTCGTCTCCGGCCTCACCGCCGGCTCCGTCAAGTAGCGCGGCGCGCCCGGCCCCTCGCACCACGCCCTCATCACCCGATGGGCGGGACGGCCTCCCCCGAGGGCCTCCCCCGAGGGGCTCCCGCCCATCGGCGTCGCAGAAGGTGAATGATCACGCAGAAGCGGGCCGGCGAGCCCTTCGTCCACACGGACCATGACGTCCTCCTGGGGTGCGGTGCACGTTCGTGCGTCGGGTCGGAACGGATGGGGTGCCGGGCTCCCGGGGTGGCAGCCCCGGGAGCCCGGCGTCAGACCCGCCCCCGGCGGCCCTGGGTCAGGTGATTGACCACCGCTGCAGCGGCGAGCCGGTGTCCGGCTGCTGGGTCACCGGGGCGCCGTCGGTGGTCGAGGCGGTGGTGAGCGGCAGACCGCTGTGGGCCGAGGTGACGGCGTAGGAGCCGTCGGCCGTCAGTCGGACGTTCCAGTGCTGGTTGGCGGCGCCGGTGCACGGCCACTGGATCACCTCGGCGCCGGCGGCGGTGGAGCCGCCGCTGACGTCGGCGCACATCGACGAGAGGCCGTTGACCAGCCCGTACGAGCCGTCGGGCTGGAGGCGGAACTGCCACAGCTGGTTGCTCGCGCCGGACGCGGCCCGGGTGACGAGCTGGTTGCCGGCGGTGGTGCTGCCGTCTGCGTCGTCGAGCGCCTTGCCGCCCGTGGTCAGCGTGTGGTTGCCGCTGAGGTCCGGCTCGACGGTCCAGGTGAAGGTGGCCGAGGCGCTCGCGGTACCGGAGGAGGCCGTGACGATGACGGTGGACAGGCCAGCGCCGCCGGGGGTGCCGGTGATCAGGCCCGAGGGGCTGACGGAGAGCCCGGCGGGCAGGCCGGTCGCCGCGAAGGCGAGCGGCTTTCCGGCGCTGTCGGTGGCGCCGAGCTGCACCGAGACGGCCCTGCCCACGGTGCCGGACTGGTCACCGGGGGCGGTGAGCAGGACGGTCTCGGGGGCCGTCCCGGTCGGGGCGAAGGCGAGGGCCTGCTCGGCCGCCGTGCGGCCGCCGCCGACCGTGCTGCCGGTGGCATCGCTCCAGGAACGGGCGGGCACGGTCTCGGCGAGCCGGCCCGAGGTGCCGGACATGCCGACCACCAGGCCGCTGTAGCGGTTCACCAGCTGGAACCGGCCCTTCCCTGCCTTGCTGGGGAGGATGAACCACTGCTGCCCGACGGTGGCGTTCCCGCCGGCGGCGCCGGTGGCGGTCAGTCGGGAGCCCCAGGCCCGGCCGGCCGTCGAGGCGGAATCGACGCCCAGCAGCTGACCGGTGGCAGCGTTGGCGATCCGGTAGGAGCCGTCGCCTTCGGCCAGGAACCTCCAGGACTCCCGGGCGGAGCCGCCGGCCTTGGCCGTGGAGGTGACCGCGGAGGCGCCCGCGGCCTGGACGAGCACCCGGCCGTTTCCGTTCTGGATCCGGTAGGTCCTCGTCAGGTCGACCGGCGGGGCGGCCGGCGCGGAGGAGCCGACGGTGATGTCGGCGTACTCGCCGTCGGAGGTGGCGCAGGCGATGGAGCAGTAGGACCGGAAGGTCCTGCCGATGACGGTGCCGCCGGTGCGGCTGGCCGGGTCGAGGATCCAGCGGTACCAGGAGCCGGAGGTGTAGCCGCTGCCACTGTCGCCGATCAGGCTCCACTGCTGGGTGGCAAGGTCCTTGGTGGCGTAGAACTGCTGCGGGGCGGTGCCGGAGACCACCTCGGGTTCGCCGATGTACAGGCCCAGGTACGCGTCGTAGGCGATGTTCATGATGAACAGCGGTGACTTGGGCGGGAGTTGGCCGGCCTTGACCTGCTGGTCCACCGAGCCGGGGGTGCTCGGGTGGTAGTCGTTCACGGGCGGGGTGTACCCGGTCGGCGCCGTCGGGGTGACCGGCACCATGTTGCTCTCCAGGCCGCCCTGACCGGGCTGGGACCAGGTGCCGTCGTACCACTTCTGCCACGAGCCGGACGCCATCTTCGCCGAGATCGGGGCGCGCGCGACGTGGGCCAGGCCGCCGTTGCCGCCGCCCACGCCGGCCTTGGGGATGATCCGGGAGCCGTAGTAGACGTAGAAGTAGCCCGAGGCGGTGTCGACGAACAGGCGGGGGTCGCCGTCGCCGTAGTCGTAGGTCTGGTTGGGGAAGGCGGTGTTGTCACCCCGGGCGGTGCTGTACGGGGAGCTGATGACGTGGTCCTTGATGGTCCAGGTCCGGCCCTGGTCGGTGGAGACGGCGTAGTCGATGGCGTCGTAGTGCAGGCCGTCGCCGAAGGGCTGCGGGGTGAACTCGTTGTGCACCAGCCCGTACCAGTCGCCGGTGTCCGGGTCGACCCAGACACCGACCAGGTCGCAGAAGTTGCGCTGGGAGTAGCCGGAGCCCTGCGGTGCGTCGGTGGACCGCACGCCGGTGACGCTGTTGTTGCACCGCGAGGTGGTGTCGTCGTTGCGGTCGTTCGGGTCGGCGGGGTCGACGGCGTCGCTGATCGGTGACCTGGTGGCGCTCTCGAAGTCCGCGCCGGTGTAGAAGCTCCACTGCCGGGAGTCCTTCGCGCCGTACAGCGAGTGCGACTGCTGGAAGTAGAAGGTGCCGTCCTTGTCGGTGTAGACACCGGCCGGGGTGTCGTCGGGGTAGGCGTACGAGCCGGTCCCGCCGATCGAGACCGTGTACGTGGCGGAGGCCGGTTTGCCGGGGGCCGGCTTGTCCGCGGCCGCCGGGGCGGCGGCCAGGGCGCCGGCGCCGAGCGCCGCCAGCACGGCGGCGGTGAGGGCTCGGGCCCATCGGGTGCGTAGAGGTGACACTGGTACTCCTCTTCCGTGACGGGGCGCACCGTTGCGCCCCTGCTGTGGGGGTGCGGAACGGGAGAGTGGTCCCGGGGGTGGCGGGCGGTCAGCCGTCCGCCATGCGGAAGTCGTACTGCGGGGGCACCGCGGTGCCGGGGTGGACGGCGAGCCAGAGGGTGTCCAGGGAGAGCTCGCCCTCGCGCATGGTGTCGACCTGGATGCCCTCGGCGAGCAGTCGCCGGACCCGGTCGTCGTCGCCGCACGCGTGCGCCGCCTCCGCCTCGGCCAGCCTGATCCGCCCGTGAGCCCGGTCGGCCGGGGACAGTTCCCCGATCAGCGCGAGCGCCTCGGCGGGACGCTCGGCGCGCCGCAGCGAATCCAGCGTCTCGATCGTCAACTCCCTGAGCTCCGGGCGGAGTCGGTGGGCGGAGCGCATCAGGTCGGCGGCCTCCTGCGGGTCCGGGTCGAGGAAGGCGAGCGATCGCAGCGCCCAGGGCGAGGCCTGCGCGGCGACGGAGCGTTCGAAGGCCTCGCGGGCGGCCGCCCGCTCCCCGGCGGCCAGGCGCAGCAGGCCGAGCTGGTACAGGGCGTGCCAGTCGGCGGCGTTCCCTTCCAGCAGCAGCCGCCAGTGTGCCCCGGTGACCGGTTCGGCGGGTGGGTCGCAGACCGGGAGGGTGCCGGTCTTCAGGAGTTGCCGCCACGGTTCCTGCGCGGCGGCGGGGTCGCCGAACGGCAGGGCGCGGGAGGCGGGCAGGGCGCCGGCCTCGATCTCCAGCGCGGCCCAGCCGCCGCCCTCGGCCAGCACCTCCTCGGGCTCGGCGAACCCGTCGGCGAGCGCGTCGGCCTGCTCCAGCGCCGACGGCGGGACCAGCCGGTCCAGCGCCGCGCCCGCGGCCGACCGGGCGTCGTCCCAACTCCCGTGCACGGCCTCGGGATCGGCTTGCAGCAGCCCATACGCCTCGGTCCAGGACCAGGTGGCGCCGGCGGGCATCGGCAGGTGCTCCAGCTGGGTGCGGGCCAGGCCCGCCTGGATCTCCAGGTAGGCGGCGTCGGGGCCGGAGAGCCACTCCTGCCAGTGCTTGCCACCGGTGCCGGTGCCCCAGCAGAAGAGTTTGCGTCCGCGCAGCCGTGCGGTGGAGGTCTGGACGAGTCCGGTGCCGGCTCCGTCCAGGGCGGCGATCCAGGGGCGTTCGCCGGCCGGGAGGTCGAGGAAGTAGTCGGCGGCGCGCGGTGTCCGGCCGGGGTAGCTGCGGTCCGCGCCGTCGATCTGCGGGAAGGGGACGCGGCGCAGGTCGCTCACGTAGTCGCAGTGGAAGGCGTGGTCGGCCGGGCCGAGGACGCGGACCTCCTCGTGTTCGGGCACGGCGATGTTGGACCACCAGTAGACCGGGGTCTCGGTCGGCGCGGGATTGTGCACCGCGATGTGGACGTACAGTACCGGGGAGCCTGCGGGCAGCCAGGCGTCCATCCGCAGGACCAGCCGCCGCAGCCGCTCGAAGGCGTACATCCGCAGCACCGGGGTGCCGTCCGGCGCGGTCAGCCGGGCGGCGTGCAGCGGCTCGCAGGTCAGCGGCCAGTGCCCGGTGGTGCCGAGGTTCCACTCCACGCCGCCGGCCACCCAGGCGTCGCGCAGGGCGAGGTTCGCGGGCTGCAGGATCCGGTTTCGGTGCAGCAGCTCACGCCCGGTGGGGCGGTGGACGAGGGACCACAGCCGCCCGCCGAGGGAGGGCAGGAAGGTCGCGGTGAGGGTCTCGTTCTCCAGTACCGCGCAAGGGAGTTCGCGTTCGGCGCGGACGCGGCCGTAGTCGCCCTGCCGGGTGTACGGCAGCAGGGTGCCGGGCACCCCGTAGGCCAGGTTGCGGCGCATCTCGTCGTCGACGCCGGCGCCCGCGCCGGTCTGCCGGGGAAGGCCGTGCAGGATCGGCAGGGTGCCCCCGACCGGGTCGGGGGTGCCGTCGATGCGGAGCGGGCCGGTGCGAAGAGTCGAGGTCACGCGGGAAAACGTCACTTTCCGATCCCAACCGTCATGCCCTGGATGATCCGCGAGCCCATCCAGGAGAAGAGCGCGATCATCGGGGCGAGGATGATGCAGACCCCGGCGAACATCGTGCCGAAGTCCAGTCCGTTGAACTGCTGTGCCGCGACGAACGAGGAGAGCGCCACCGGGAGGGTGATCGTTCCCTGGCTGTTCGTCAGGACGAGGGCGAACAGGGTCTCGTTCCAGGCGGTGATGAACTGCAGGAGGAAGGCGGTGACCAGCCCGCCCCGGGCGACCGGGAGCACCACCTGGACGAAGGTGCGCACCGGGCCGGCGCCGTCCAGGACGGCGGCCTCCTCCAGCACACCGGGGATGCCGCTGAAGAAGCCGGTCAGCAGGAAGACCGTGAAGGGCATGGCCAGGCCGACGTAGACCAGCCCGAGGCCGAGGTCGCTGTCCGTCAGGCTCACCCGGGACAGGCCGACGAACAACGGCACCACCAGGACCTGGCCGGGCACGCCGAGGCCCATGGCGAAGGTCATCGTCAACGCCGAGGAGGTCCGCGAGCGGCGCCGGGCGAGGGCGTACGCGCAGGGCGCCGCGAGGACGACGGCCGCCACCGAGGAGAGGCCGGCGGTGAGCAGGCTGTTCAGGGCCGCCCGCGCGAAGCCGCCCTCGTCGAGCGCGGTGGTGTAGTTGTCGGTCTGCGGGCTGGTCGGCAGGCCGAAGGCGTGGTGCAGGATGTCGGGGCCGCTGCGCAGCGAGGTCAGGAGGATCCACAGGACCAGCAGCAGGTCCGCGGCGACGACGAGCCAGACGGCGCCCGTGCCGATCCTGCTCGCGAGTCCGGCGGCCGGGTTTCTGCGTCGCACGGGTGGTGACCTTTCCGGTAGCGGTGTGGGGCCGGGGCGCGGCGGGTCAGTACTCGACCGGCTCGCGGCGCAGCAGGCGGCGCAGCACGACGGTGATCAGGGTGACCAGGACCAGGCTGGCCATCGCGGCGGCGGTGGCCATGCCCAGCCGGGGGACGGTGCCCTGCGGGAACGCCTCGCTGTACACGTACACGGCGGTGTTCCAGCTGCTCACCGGCGGATAGGCGTTGGTGCTGCCGCCGTAGAGCAGGATCAGCTCGAAGATCTTCACCGAGCTGACCGTCCAGAGCACCGCGCAGACCGCGATGACGTCCCAGGCGCACGGCAGGGTGATGTGGCGGAAGCGCTGGAAAGGGCCTGCACCGTCCAGTTCGGCCGCCTCGTAGAGGTAGTCGGGGATCTGGTCGACGGCCGCCATGATGATGGATGTGTAGTAGCCGGTCGCCGTCCAGATCAGGGTGCCCAGGACCATCGGGAGCAGGTTGTCCGTCGACAGCCACTTGGGCGGCGTGGTCACCCCGAACAGCTTCAGCGCCTGGTTCACCGGGCCGGTGGGCGAGAACAGGAACCCGGCGGCGATGCCGAAGACCATGCCGTTGACGAGCGAGGGGAAGAACAGCACCGATCGGGCGAACAGCCTGGCCCGCATCTCGCGCAGCACCAGGGTCAGCGCGAAGCTGAGCACGAAGGTGATCGTGCCTCCGATGACCATCAGTTCGAGCGTGTTGACCAGGGAGGTGCGGAACCTCGGATCGCGGAACAGCAGGATGTAGTTCTGCGGGCCGCGCCAGTCCATCTCGCCCATGCCGTCCCACCGGTACAGGCTGGTCCACAGGGCGTAGCCGACGGGTGCGATGAACAGCACGGCGTACACGGTCAGCGCGGGCGCGGTGAACGGCCAGAACATCCGGCGGCGTTGGCGCTCCAGCGGGCCGACGCCGGCCCGGGAGGCGGGCGCGGACCGGCCCCGGGGGGCGCCCGTCCGGGGCGGATCGTCGATCGTCGTCGCCACCGTCAGCCCTGGGTCTGCCAGTAGGAGACCTGGTCGGCCTTGCACTTGGCGACGAACTGGGCGGCCGTCGTCTTGCCGTGCCACAGGTCCAGGTAGTTCTCGTTCAGGACCTTGGGCAGCCAGCTGCCGGCCACCCCGTCGAAGCCGAGGCGGACGGCCGGGGCGTCGAGGGCCTTCTGGACGTCGGCCAGTTCGGCCGGCGCGGGGATGTCGGCCCGCGGCGTGAGGTTGAGCGCGGTGGTGGAGATCCCGGCCAGGTGCTTCTTCTGCAGGAAGAAGGCGATGAACTTCTGCGCGGCGGCGGCGTTCTTGGCGCGCTTGGGGCTTGCGAAGCCGATCAGGTTAGCGTCCGGGGTCTTCGCGGTGGGCGGCAGCATCGACGCCATCTTCCAGCCGGCCGGGACCTGCTTGGCGACCTCGGCGGTGACGTAGTTGCCGTCCATGTAGAAGGCGGCCTTGCCACTCGCCCAGTTGGTCTCCTGGGTCGGGTACTTGGTGGCGTCGTAGCCCTCGATCAGGTGGCCGCCCTTGACCAGTTGCTCCACCTGCTGCGCCGCGGTGAGGACGGCCGGGGCGTCCCAGGTCGCGCCGGACTTGTCGGCGGCGAGCTGCGAGACGTTCACGCCGGCCCCGTTGAGCAGGTAGTCGAAGTACAGCGCGTTGCTCCAGGGGTCCTCGCCCTCGGAGGCGATGCACGCCTTCCCGGCCGCCTTCAGGGCGTCGCAGACCTTGAGCAGCCCTGCCCAGTCGGTGGGCGGACTCGGCATGGCGGCGGCGATCGCGGGGTCGGCCGCGTTGTAGAACATGGCGTTCGTGACGATCTCGTACGGGATCACGTAGTGGTTGGAGCCGGACGGGTCCTTCGGCAGCATGTCGAAGTACTTGGCCGGGACGATCTGGGAGATCGGCACGTCCTCCCCCGGCACCTGCAGCTGGAGCACCGGCGAGAGGTCCAGCGCCTGACCGGCCGCGGCGGTGGTGCCGTAGACCTTGTCGTCGGACTCGTCCCACAGATCCGGGGCCTGGTTGGCGGCGATCGCCGGGCCGATCTTCTTGGCGATGTCCCGGCCGGCCCAGGTGACGTCCACCTTGGCGCCGGTGGCGGCGGTGAAGTCGTCGATCGCGGCCTTCAGGACCTTGGCCTGCGGCTCGTCGGCACGCCACATCGACCAGTAGGTGAAGCTGCCCGAGGCCTTCCCGCCGCCCCCCGAGCCCCCGCAGGCGCTCACGCCGAGCGCGAGTGCGACGGCGGTGGCCCCGCCGAGGAGGCGACGTGCGGTGGTCGTTCTACCCATGGGTGGTTCCTCTCGGAGGCGCGAGATTCCGTGCGGGCGGGGCGTCAGCCGGGGCCCGAAGGACGGGGGAGGCGCTGGATGGCTGGGACGATACGGGCGGGTTGACCGGTAAATCAAGAGTCTCTGCGAAATCCCGTTCCGTCGTTCGGCATGCGGTCGCCGCTCGTGCGACGGATCCTCAACTCAATGGAGATGACGGGTTTTTGGATCGGCTTGACGACCCTTCACTGGTGCCCTACGTTTCACCAGAAGAAAGTTGACCGGTAAATTCGAAGGATCCAGCCATGGTGACGATGCAGGACGTGGCCGAGCGCGCCGGGGTCACGAAGCAGACCGTCTCCAACGTCATCCGGGGGCGGGGGGCCGTGAGCCCGCCGACCGCCGCCCGGGTGCGCGCCGCGATCGAGGAACTGGGGTACACCCCCAACCTGGTCGCGCGCTCCCTCGCCACCGGCGCCACCAGGACGGTGGGCCTGTTCGTCCCCACCGTGACGGGCTCCTTCTACGCCGACATCGTCGAGGAGGTCGAGGACGTCCTCGACGCGAACGGCTACCACCTGCTGCTCTGCACCACCCGGCTCGACGGGGAGCGCGCCAAGCGGCACCTGGCCGGGCTGACCAGCCGTTCGGTCGACGCGCTGCTGATCGCCGGGGACCGGGACCTGATCGACCATCTGCCGCTGCTGGCGGAGGCCGCCTTCCCGGTGGCCCTGTGCGCCTGGGAGACCGACGCCCCCGACCGCTTCCCGGTCGTGACCATCGACTACGAGCGGGCGGGCTTCCTGGCCGGGCGCCACCTGCGCGAGCTCGGACACGAACGCGTCGCCGTACTCGCCAGCCCCGACCACGCCCCCCGGGTGGCGGGCTTCCGGCGCGCCTTCACCGCCGACGGCCTCACCGTCCCCGACGGCGCCGTCCACCTGGCATCCGAGCCCACCCCCGCGGGCGGCTTCGCGGCGGCGACGGCGGCGCTGACGGCCGATCCGAGGACCACCGCGCTCTTCGCCACGCACGACGTCCTCGCCCTGGGCGCCCTGGAGGCCGCCCGGGCCGTCGGCCGCTCCGTCCCGCACGACCTGTCGATCGTCGGACACGACGACAACCCCGAGGTGGGCGTGGCCCGGCCGGCCCTCACCAGCGTCGCCATCCCCAAGCGGGAGATGGCCCGCGAGGCGGTCGAGCTGCTGCTGCGCGCCCTCACCAAGTCGGGGGTCCCGACCAACTCGATGCACCTGCTGCGCCCCGAGCTGGTCGTCCGGGACAGCACTGCGCCGGTCGGCTGCGCGCCGGCCGATGGGCCGTGACAGCCGGGCACGCTCCTCCCACTCCCTGAAAGGGCGATCCACGTGTCGACGGACTCCGTCTCCGGCTACGACCGCCTCCGTTACCGCGGGCCGGCCACCTCCTTCCTGGAGGCCCTGCCCCTGGGCAACGGGCGCCTCGGCGCGCTGTTCCACGGCGGCACCGACCGGTCCGGTGCGGCGGAAACCATCCACCTCAACGCCGACACCCTGTGGTCCGGCGGCCCCGGCCCGCGCGACCGGGGCGGCGCGGCGGACCACCTCACGACGCTGCGCACCGCGGTCCTGAGCGATCGCGACTACGCCCGCGCGGAAGCGGTCGCCACCCGCATGCAGGGACCGTACTCGCAGGCCTACCAGCCGCTCGCCACGCTCCATCTGGAGCTCGGCGACGGGACGGTGGACGACTACCTGCGCACACTGGACCTCGACGAGGCGGTCCACCGGGTCTCGTACCGGACCGGCGACACGGAGACACTGCGCGAGTCCTTCGTCTCCGCGCCGGCCGACGTCCTCGCCACCAGGATCACGTCCTCCGTACCCGGGCGGATCCACCTCACCGCCCGGTTCAGCACACCGCATCCCGACCCCCGCCACGACGGCGCGGACGCGGACGGACTGGTCGTCTCCGGCCGGGCCCCCGCCCACGTGGCGTTCGGCGAGGAGGACCCGGTGCGCTACCGGTCCGGCGAAGGCATGGGCTTCGCGGCCGGCCTGCGGGTGATCGCCACCGGCGGCCTCGTCGAACGGGGCCGGGACGCGGTTCGGGTGACCGGCGCCGACGAAGTGCTGCTCCTGGTAGCCGTCGAGACCGGCTACCGCGGGCCGGCCGAGGTTCCCGCCGGCCCCGACGACGGGCCGGTCGAGCGCCTCGGGAAGCGCCTGGACCGGGCCCGCACCCAGCCCTACGAGCAGCTGCTCGCCGATCACCTCGCCGACCATCGGCGGCTCTTCCGCACCACGGCGCTACGGCTCGGCGACGGCCCACCGAGCGAGCTGCCCACCGACGAACGGCTCGCCGCCGTACGGGCCGGTCACGCCGACCCAGGCCTGGCCGCCCTCCAATTCGCCTACGGCCGCTACCTCCTGATCGCCTCCTCACGCCCCGGAACCCAGCCGGCCACCCTGCAGGGGATCTGGAACACCGAGACCGCACCGCCGTGGAACTCGAACTGGACCACCAACATCAACCTTCAGATGAACTACTGGCACGCCGAGACCACCGGGCTCTCGCAGTGCCACGAACCGCTCTTCGACCTGATCGCCGACCTGGCCCGGACCGGCGCCCGGACCGCCGCCGCCTACTACGGCGCCGGCGGCTGGACCGTCCACCACAACGTCGACCTGTGGCGCTGCGCCAACCCCGTCTCAGGCTCGCCCTCCTGGGCGAACTGGCCGATGGCCGGCGCCTGGCTGTGCGCGCACCTGTGGGAACACCACCTCTTCACCGGGGACCGCGATTTCCTGGCCGAACGCGCGTACCCGTTGATGCGCGGCGCCGCGCGCTTCCTGCTGGACTTCCTCACCGAGGACCGGGACGGACGACTGGTCACCTGCCCGTCCACCTCCCCCGAGCACCACTTTCGGCTGCCCGACGGCACTCTCGCCGCCGTCTCCGCCGCGGCCACCATGGACCACTGGCTGACCGCCGAGCTGTTCGCCGCCACCGCCCGCGCCGCCCGTCTCCTCGGGGTGGACGTCGGCCTGGCCGAGGAGTTGGACGCGGCCCGCGGCCGGCTGCGTCCCCCGCCGACGGGCGAGGACGGGCGCCTGCTCGAATGGTGGGAGGACCTCCCCGAGGAGGACCCCGGCCACCGCCACCTGTCCCACCTCTACGGCCTCTACCCCGGCAGCGCCATCGACCCGCTCACCAACCCGCAGGCCGCCGAAGCAGCTCGACTCGCCCTGGCCCGCCGCCTCGACCACGGCGGCGGATCCACCGGCTGGAGCCTGGCCTGGGTGACCGCACTCGCCACCCGCCTCGGCGACGCCGACCTCGCCCACCGCGGCGTGCGTGGCCTGCTGACCGACTACTCCGCCCCCAACCTCCTCGGCCTGCACCCGCCGGACCTCTTCCAGATCGACGGCAACTTCGGCGCCACCGCCGCCATCGCCGAGATGCTGCTGCAGAGCCACAACGGCGTACTGCGCCTGCTCCCCGCCCTGCCCGAGGCCTGGCCCACCGGCCGGGTCCGGGGGCTGCGCGCACGCGGCGGGCTCACCGTCGACCTCCGCTGGGACCAGGGCCGCCTGACCGAGGCAGCCGTGCACAACACCCGCCCGCAGACCCTCGACCTGCTCCTCCCCGCCGGCACGCCGGAGCCCACGGTGACCGACCCGGCCGGCAGATCCGCCGCCGCGACGCTCACCGCCACCCCCGCCGGACCGCGCGTGGCCATCCGGCTCGGCCAGGAGGGAACCCACCGGATCCGCACACCCGGCTGAACGGGCCCCGGGTGCCGCGTCCCCGTGCCCCGCACCCCGGCCCCAGAGTGCCTCATTCCCTCCCTGCCTGGCGCAGCCAGTAGCCGACCCCAACCGGACTATCCGCACTTTCATTCCACTTGCGGCAGTGCATCGCTGGCCAGCCGATAACTCCTTCCCCGGACTTATCGTCCGCAGAATGAGATCGCATCGATGCAACCCGCAGGGCATGAATAGGCAGAGCGCGCGTCGGCCGGGATACGGCGCTCCTCCGGCGCGTCGGGGTCGACGAACACCTGCGGGCAGCCGCAGTTGCAGTTTCCGCAGGACCTCGCCACCGGCTCCTGCCTGGACTCGGACACGGGACACCTCCGCTTGTTGATGGCAGGCACCGGGCCGGCGCCGCTCCGCAGAGGTGTACCCGTTCGCTCCGCCGTGCTCACCCATTGCATCGCGCCGGTGGCCGAAAGTGTCGGGTTGGGAACGATACGGGGGAGCCCGCCCGGGGTCGTGGACGCGGGTGCCATGATGTCCCGGCCATGTCTGCCCCGAGAACCGAGCCCGTACCCGCGCCGGTACGTGCCGCCGCGCTCGACCTCCGCGTACTGCGGGCTCTGCCCTTCGCGACGGTCTGCGTCGCGCTGGCCGCCGGCGGGCACGCGCTGGCGTCCGGCAGCAGGGTGCCGCTGGACGCGCTGCTGCTCGGGTGGGCGCTCGCCGGTGCCGTTGCCGTGCTCGCGGCACGGCGGGAGCGCTCGTTGCGGGCGATCGTCGGCGGCCTGGCCGCGGGCCAGGCCGGCCTGCACGTCCTCTTCCATGCCGCGCAGTGCGGTCGGCGATCTCCACCGGCTGCCGGGCCCACTGACCGGCCCTCCTTTATGACCGCGATGCCCGGGATGCCCGAGATGCACGGCATGACCGGCATGGCCAGGGCGCTGGCGGCGGGCAGCGGACGGCCCGGTCCGTCGGCTGCCCATGTCGCGGCGGGAGGCGGCGCCGCTCCGCACGTCGCCGTGGCGGCGACGCACGTTTCCTTCTGGAGCCACGCGGCGCTCCTCGGGCTGAGCCCCGCCATGCTCGTCGCGCACCTGGCGGCGACCGTCGCCGCCGGGTGGTGGCTGTGGCGGGGCGAGGTGGCCGTCTGGCGGCTGGTCCGGCTGACGGCCGAAACCGTCACCGCGGCGGTTCACGCCCGCGCGGCATCACTACGCGGGGCGCTGGCCCTGTTCGCGATGCTGCGCGGCCGGACGCACGGACGGTCGCGGGCCGCCGCCATGCACTTCGTGCCCGCCGAGGGCCGATGGTGGCTGCCGCGGTGGACGTTGCTTCGACACGTGGTGATCAGACGTGGCCCGCCTGCGATACCGGCCGCCTGACCGGAACGGGAACGCCGACCGGTCACGGCCATCCGCCCCCTGATCACACATGCGCGTGCTCCGCCTCCACGGGCAACGACGCCGGGTCACCCGCGCCCGCCGCCCGTGCGCACCGGCGTGCGCGCGCCTCCGACCTGGAGACCACACAGCCATGAGTCTGTCCCTGAAGAAGCGCCTTGCCGTCACCTGCGCGCTGGCCGCCGCGACCGTAGTCGTCGCGGCCGTGCCGGCGTCCGCACACGTCATCGTGCAGCCGTCCAGCGCGCCCAAGAACGCGACCGACCAGACCTTCGCGTTCCGCGTGCCCAACGAGGACGACAAGAACAGCACCGTGAAGGTGGAGATCGACTTCCCGACCGACCACCCGATCCCGTCCGTCAAGGTCGCCCCGGTGCCGGGCTGGACCGACGCGATCCAGACCACCAAGCTCGCCACCGCGATCCACACCGACGACGGCGACATCACCGAGGCCGTCTCCCAGGTCGTGTGGACCGGCGGCCAGATCACCCCCGGCCACTTCCAGGACTTCACCGTCGACCTCGGCGCGCTGCCCGACGGCACCGACAAGGTCGTCTTCAAGGCCCTGCAGACCTACAGCGACGGCAACGTGGTCCGCTGGATCGAAGAGCCCCAGGACGGCCAGCCCGAGCCGAAGAACCCGGCGCCGGTGCTCAAGCTGACCGCCGCCACCGCCGGCGACTCCGACGCCCCCGCCCCCAGCACCGCGGCGAGCGCCAAGGCCGACCCGGCGCCGGCGAACACGACGAGTACCGCGGCCGCGAAGGCGAGCGACAGCGACTCCACCGCCCGCGCACTGGGCATCGCGGGCATCGTGGTCGGCGTCCTCGGCGCGGTGACGGGCGTCGTGCTCGGCCGTCGTGGCCGCGGCACCGGCACGGGCGCCTCGGCATAAAAGCCCAGGGGCGGGGGGGGGCGCGCGGCCCCCCCCCCCCCCCCCCCCCCCCCCCCCACCCCCCGCCCCCCCCCCCCACCCCCCGCGCGGGCCGGCGC